>CAJXFT010000085.1 GCA_913053235.1 uncultured Alphaproteobacteria bacterium | reverse complement strand
AGAATCGCGAAGCCAATTCCTTCCAAACCGCGGGCCAGCAACATCGGCGCGACGGCGGCCGGCGCGGCCAGGGTAATGGCGCTGCCGAGGATGAAGAACAGCGCCGCCGCGAGCAGGAAGGGAGGCATGCCGTGGCGCTGCAATCTTGACCCCAACAGGGCCGAAGCGGCGAGGCCGATGGCGGCATAGATCGACATGAAGCTGCCGGCGGCGAATTTACCGTATTCATATTGCTGCAACAGAAGCGGCAGCACCGGCGGCAGCTTGAACAGGTGATAGGCCGCCAGCGCGCCGAGGCCGAGGCCGAGGGCGACGCCGAACCAGCTTGTCGGTCTGTCCGCCGTCATGGCGGCGGGATGGTTGTTGGGCGGCACCGGGTTTCCGCGCTCCTTGGAATCAGCGGCCGCTGAAGCGTGGCGCGCGTTTTTCCTTGAAGGCGCGAATGCCTTCCCTGGCATCGTCGGAGCGGAACGATTCGAGCGCCATTTCAAGCGCCGCCGCACCGTCCAGTTCGCCCGCCGCGATATCGTTGAGGATGGCCTTCATGCCCTGCACCGCGAGCGGCGACAGCGCCGCGATGCGCGCCGCCAGGGCTTCGCTTTCTGCGGCCAGCGCATCGGGCGCCACGAGGCGGTCGAGAAAGCCGATCTCGAGCAATGTTTCGCCGTCCATGCGCTCGCAGGTGAGCAGCAGGCGCTTGGCGGCGGCGAGGCCGAGGCGCGCGACGATGCGCTTGAGCCCGGGCGCGAAATATACCAGGCCGAGCTCGGCCGGCGGCATGCGCATCTCCATGCCGGTGACGCCGATGCGGAAATCGCAGGCCAGCGCCAGCTCGCAGGCGCCGCCATAGACCGAGCCGTTGAGCGCGCATATGACCGCCGGGCGCGCCGCTTCCAGGCGCGCGACGGTGCGCCCGAACTGGTTGTCGCGCCAATCCGTTTTTTCGATATCGCCGATCTCGAAGCCGGCGCAAAAGATCCTGCTGCCGCTGCCGGTAAGAATGGCGACGCGAATATCGCCGTCGCCATCGATTCGTTCGATCAGCGCCTCGAGGCGCGCCAAATCCGACTCGCGCAAGCGGTTATGCGCTGCTTCGCGCATCAGCGTCAGTGTCGCGCGCGAACCTTCAATGCTGTAATCGATCGTCGAGGACATTGCGCAAACCCTACTTCAGTAGGGCGCCCGTGGGTAGCTGAAGCGCAAAAGAAACTATGCGATTTGGGCTTTCGCCCTCGCGGCGCTTGAGGCAGACTGCGGCCAATTCTGGATCAGCCACTCGACGGGGAAGAGCGTGGCAACGGATGTCGATTTCTTCGTGCGCTTTTGGGGTGTGCGGGGCAGCATTCCATGCCCTGGAGCGACTACGTCGCGTTACGGCGGCAACACGTCTTGCGTTGAAGTGCGCTGCGGCGAGCGCTTGCTCATTTTCGATGCCGGCACCGGCTTCTCGGAGCTCGGCAAGAGCCTGCGCGGCGAGCGCCCGCTGGATGCCGATCTTTTCTTGACGCACACCCATTACGACCATATTTGGGGTTGGCCGCATTTTTCTCCCGGCCTCGATGAGGATACCCGTCTCTACATCCGCGCCGGCCACTTGATTCCCGAATATCATATCCGCGACCTTATGCTCGGACTCCTGGACGACCCGCTCAACCCGCTCAATTCCGAGACCCTGCGCGGCGATTTCATTTTCGAGGATTTTACCATTGGCGACACGCTCGAGCCGCGCCCCGGCATCCTGGTGCGCACCGCCAGCCTCAACCACCCCAACCGCGCCTGCGGCTACCGCATCGAGTTCGATGGCCGCTCGATTTGCTTTTTGACCGACCATGAGCATAGCGAGGACGGCCCCACCAAGGCGCTGGTCGAGCTGACCAGGGCGGCGGATCTGGTGATTTACGATTCGACCTATACGGACGAGGAATATCCCAATCATGTCGGATGGGGCCATTCGACCTGGAGCGAGGGCGTCAAGCTGTGCGACCTGGCGGAGGCCGGGAAGTTCGTCGTCTTCCATCACGATCCGGGGCATGACGACAAGTTCATGGATGGTATCGCGCGCGATGTGGCCGAAGCGCGCCCGGGCTCCGTCGTCGCCCGCGAGGGTCTGGTGCTGCGCCCTTGACGATGCTTTCGCCATCATGAAGCTGCGCCGCACCATGATGGGTCTGGCGACCGTGCTGGGCCTGGCTGAGCGCGGTTTCTTCATTCCCTATCGCTATGCCCATGCCTTGCCGCGCCCCGGTGCGCGCGCGCCCTATGCGTTGTTGGGCGAGATGCTGCACGAACATGAAGATGAATTCCGCACCCTGCTCGACGGCATGGATGGTTTCGCCGCCGCGCTCAAGGATATTGGCCGAGACACGCCGCCCGAGCCGCGCTGGAACCAGGACTGGTTTCCCCGCCTCGACGCGGCGGCGGCATATACCCTGGTGCGCGCCGGGCGGCCCAAGCATATCGTCGAGGTCGGCTCCGGCCACTCCACCCGCTTTCTGGCGCGCGCCATGCGCGACGCCGAGATCGACGGCCGCATCACCGCCATCGACCCGCACCCGCGCACCAGCCTGTTCGGCATCCGCGATCTCGAATTGCTGCGTGCGCCGGTACAGGATATCGGCCTGCAGGTATTCGATTCGCTCAATCCGGGCGACATGCTGTTTATCGATTCAAGCCATGTCCTGATGCCGGGCTCGGATGTCGACCTGTTGATCAACCGCGCCCTGCCGGGCCTGCCGTCGGGCGTTCTGGTGCATTTCCACGATATTTTCCTGCCCGACGATTATCCCTCTCATTGGGGCTGGCGCGGCTATAACGAACAGCTCGCCGTGGCGGCGCTGTTGATGTCGAAATCCTACGCACCCGTTTTCGCCAGCCATTTCGTCGCCTCGAGGATGCGCGAAATTCTCGGCCGCTCCGCCGTCTCGCGTATTATCAGGCCACCGGGCGCCGTCGAATCTTCGTTCTGGCTGCGCAAGCTTTGATTGGTTTCCTGCCTGGCGCGGCGTTAACATCCAGCCTCGCGGGCGAAGGGTTAGCAGGGGGGTGAAGCGCGTGGCGTATTGGCTGTTCAAGAGCGAGCCGGGTGCCTGGTCGTGGGACGATCAGGTGAAGGAGGGCGCATGCGAATGGGATGGCGTGCGCAACCATCGGGCCAACAATAATATAAAGCCGATGACGGCGGCCCGGCAATGAAAGGCGGCGGGCGCAAGGGCGAGACCATAGCCGCCCAGGCCGGGCATTACATCGATGCCGGCAGCGGCGCGGTGACGCCGCCGATACAGCCCTCCGTCACCTTCGCGCGCGACGCCGATTATGCGCTTATCGATCCGGCCTATGTTTACGGCCGCGGCAACAATCCGACGGTCGCGGCGGCGGAAGCGTTGCTGGCCCGCCTCGAAGGCGCCGAGGCGGCTTTGCTGTTCGCTTCCGGCCTCGCCGCCGCCAACGCCCTGTTCGCCACCCTGGCACCCGGCGCGCGCGTGGTTGCGCCGCGCATCATGTATCACGGAATGCTGTTGTGCCTGAGCCGGCTCGCCGCCGCCGGGCGCATCGATTTGGCGCTCTTCGACGCCGCGCGGCCAGAAGCCTTGGAAGAGGCCATCACAGCCGCCGAGACTGCCTTGGTATGGATCGAATCCCCCTGCAACCCGACCTGGGAGGTGATCGACATCGCCGCCGCGGCGCGGCTCGCGCATGCCGCCGGCGCCCGCCTGGCGGTCGATTCGACGGTCGCCACACCGGTCCTCACGCGCCCCATCGAGCTCGGCGCCGATGTGGTTTTTCATTCGGCGACGAAATATCTCAACGGCCATAGCGACGTGCTCGCCGGCGCCCTGCTGAGCGCCACGGCCGATGATGCGTGGCGCCGGGTGGGCGAGGCGCGCTGGCTCGGCGGCGCCGTGCTCGGCCCCTTCGAGGCCTGGCTTCTGATACGCGGCTTGCGCACGCTTTACCTGCGCGTGCACCGTGCTTCCCAGTCCGCGCTCGCCATCGCGAGCCATTTCGAGGGCCATGAAAAGCTCGACGCCGTGCTTTATCCCGGCCTCGCCGGCCATCCCGGCCATGCCGTCGCGGCGCGGCAAATGAGCGGCGGCTTCGGCGGCATGCTGTCCGTGTTGGTCGGCGGCGGCCGCGCGGCGGCGCTTGGCGCCGTGTCGCGCGCCGAAATATTCCTGCGCGCCACGTCGCTGGGCGGCGTCGAGAGCCTGATCGAACACCGCGCCACCATCGAGGGGCCCGAGAGCCATGTGCCGGAAAACATGCTCCGCCTCTCGGTCGGTATCGAGGATGCCGGCGAGCTCATCGCCGACCTTGAACAGATGCTCGCCGGCGCGCCATGAGCGAAGCGCGGCGCAGGGTTCTCTGCCGCCTTTCGGATATTGCCGACGGCGACAGCAAGGGTTTTGAAATCGGCGAGGGCGCGCAGGCGTTCGAGTTCTTCATCGCCCGCAAGGGGGCGCGGATTTTCGCCTATGAGAACAGCTGCCCGCATACCGGCGGCCCGCTCGACTGGACGCCCGACCGCTTCATCGACGGCGAGAGCGGGCACATACTCTGCGCCACCCACGGCGCCCTGTTCCGCGTCGAAACCGGTGAATGTCTGGATGGCCCCTGCGTCGGCGACTGGCTGCGCGCCCTGCGCGTTTCAATCGACGGCGAGGATATCGTTTTTAATAATTGAGACTGGTTAGAAGGGGATGGTGACGCGAAAGCTTATGTTGTTGGTCACGGCGCCGCCGCGGCCCTCGCGGCGATGGCCAAAATCGACCGTGGCGCCATCCTGAAAACTATAGCGCAACAATAATTGCCGCAGGCGTTGCTTTTCCGTCGCCGCCGCCGGGTCATGCGGCGTCGAATCCCGCCCGCTAAAGGTCAGGGACAGGTTCCATTGGCCAAGATATCCGGTGGCGCCGAAGGTGAAAAACTGCTGTTCCAGCCCGGCGTCGCCGCCATCCTCCAAATAGACGAATTCGACAACCGGGTCGAACACGGCGCCGCCGGCAAGCGCGATGTTGCCATGAAGCGCCGCGACATAACCGAATTCCCGGATCGCGCTTTCCTTGTCCCATTCCTGATAGCGCGCCGCAATATGGTATGAGAGTCTGTCGAGAGGCGTTGCTATTTCGCCGTCGAGCGCGGCGGAGACTTGCTGAAGATCGCTGATGTTTGACGTCTCCGGCGGCGCCTGAGCGGTTTCGTTTTCGCTCCGCCAAGCCGCCGCATTCAGCAGCGTGCTTTCGAGAAAATAGCTATCGAGCGAAAGCGCGTGGCGGCCGGCGCCGCCGATGTTCCATGCGGCGCCGATTCCGAGGCGGCCCTGCTGGTCATGTTGCTCGGCGATTGCGGCGGCGAAGGATAGCGGGGCAAGCTCTCCGCTGACGGTGAATGACGGCGCGTATTTGCCGGCCGCCAGCGCCAGGCCATCGAGTTCATAATGCAGTGAGAGCGATTCGACATAACCGCCCCGGTCGCCCGAGGCCCAACTCTCGCGGTCGCCCGCCGCATCGTTCAGGCCGGGAAATTCGGTCCCCGCACCGGCGATCGAATCCTCGATCCCGGCAGCGCCAGCGAAACCATGTTGCGCGCTTAATGCGGCAATGAGGAGCGGCAAGGCGAAGAGAAGCAAGTGTCGCATATCTCGGCGGTTCCCGGTCGTTGGGTCAGCTTTCTTCTCGCTGAAATAAGTATATTGGTTAATTGCTTACCGGCCCCTTAACCAGATTGGCGCCGCAAACCCGGCGCGCCGCCGCGCTCGGCTTGCCCGACGCCGGCTATCGACCGATAATCGCCCCCCAAGCGGCCATGAATTTCGCAATGTCACGCATACCGAGAGCTAGGAGCGCCACATGATTCCACACGAAAATGAGATCTTTCCGGTTTCGCCCGAACTGGCCCGCACGGCGCATTGCGACGATGCGGCGTACAAGGAAATGTACGCCCGCTCGATCGGTGATCCGGATGGGTTTTGGGCCGAGCAGGCGGAATCGCTCGATTGGGCCCGGCGCTGGACCAAGGTCAAGGATTCGAGCTTCGGGACGGATGCGCGCATCCGCTGGTTCGAGGGCGGCAAAATCAATGTCAGCGTCAATTGCATAGACCGCCATCTGGCGGCGCGCGGCGAGCAGACGGCGATTCTCTGGGAAGGCGACGACCCCGCCGATGCCAAGGCCATCACCTATCGCCAACTGCATGGCGAGGTCTGCCGCATGGCCAATGTGCTGAAGGCGCAAGGCGTCAAAAAGGGCGACCGCGTCACCATCTACATGCCGATGATCCCGGAGGTCGCCTATGCCATGCTCGCCTGCACCCGCATCGGCGCCATCCACTCGGTGGTGTTCGGCGGCTTCTCGCCCGATTCGCTCGCCGACCGCATCCATGATTGTGACAGCAACTGCGTCATCACCGCCGACGAGGGCCTGCGCGGCGGCCGCTCGATTCCGCTCAAAAGCAATACCGACAAGGCGTTGGCGCGAAGCCCCAGCGTCAAGAGCGTGATCGTCGTCAAGCGCACCGGCGGCGCCATCGAATGGATGGAAGGCCGCGACGTCTGGTACCACGACGAGGCGGCGAAGGTTTCCGTGGATTGTCCGGCCGAGGAAATGGATGCCGAGGACCCGCTTTTCATCCTCTATACCTCAGGCTCCACCGGCAAGCCCAAGGGCGTGTTGCACAGCACCGCCGGCTATCTGCTTTTCGCCTCGCTGACGCATAAATACGTCTTCGATTATCACGACGGCGATATTTACTGGTGCACGGCGGATGTCGGCTGGGTCACCGGACACAGCTATATCGTCTATGGACCGCTGGCCAACGGCGCGACGACGGTGATGTTCGAGGGCGTGCCCAATCATCCCGATTCATCGCGCTTCTGGCAGGTCGTCGACAAGCATCAGGTCAATATTTTCTACACCGCGCCGACCGCCATCCGCGCCCTGATGCGCGAGGGCGAGGCGCCGGTGACCAAGACCTCGCGCAAAAGCTTGCGCATCCTCGGCACCGTCGGCGAGCCGATCAACCCGGAAGCCTGGATGTGGTACAACGACGTGGTCGGCGACAAGCGCTGCCCGATCGTCGATACCTGGTGGCAGACCGAGACCGGCGGCATTTTGATCACCCCGCTCCCCGGCGCCACGGCGCTGAAACCGGGCTCGGCGACGCGCCCCTTTTTCGGCGTCAAGCCGCTCATCGTCGACAGCGACGGCAACGAGCTCGAAGGCGCCTGCAGCGGCCTCCTATGCATCGGCGATTCCTGGCCCGGCATGATGCGCACCCTTTACGGCGACCATGATCGCTTCATCAGCACCTATATGGTGCAATATCCGGGGCGCTATTTTACCGGCGACGGCGCGCGCCGCGACGAGGACGGCTATTACTGGATCACCGGGCGGGTCGACGATGTGATCAACGTCTCCGGCCACCGCATGGGGACGGCCGAGGTCGAAAGCGCGCTGGTCTCGCATGGCGCGGTTTCCGAGGCCGCCGTCGTCGGCTATCCGCACGACATCAAGGGCCAGGGAATCTACGCCTATGTGACGCTGACCCTCGGCCATGAGCCGAGCCAGGAGCTGCGCAAGGAGCTGGTGCAATGGGTGCGCAAGGAAATCGGCCCGATCGCCAGCCCCGACCTGATTCAATGGGCGCCGGGCCTGCCGAAGACGCGTTCGGGCAAGATCATGCGCCGAATCCTGCGCAAGATCGCCGCCAACGAGCATGACGAGCTCGGCGATACCTCGACCCTGGCCGACCCGGCGGTGGTCACCGATCTGGTCGACAACCGGCAGAACCGCTGAGCGCGTTACAGTTTCAGCACGATCTTGCCGAGATGGGCGTTGGCGCGCATATGGGCCTGCGCCGCCGCCGCCTCGGCGAGTGGAAAGACGCGATCGATTGGCAAGCTAAGTATTCCCGCCGCTACCGCCGGCCATAGATCGGCGCGCATTTTGCGGTTGATTTCGCGCACTTCTTCCAGCGAGCGGGTGCGAAAGGTGACGCCGGTATATTGGATGCGCTTAAGCGCGTGCAGGTCGTAGTCGAATTCGCCGGTAAAGCCGCCGAGGCGCCCGACATTGACGATACGCCCCAATATCCGGGCGGCTTTCATGTTGTCGTTGGCAACCCCGCCCGATACCTGGTCGACGATCAGGTCGACGCCGCCGCCGGTCGCTTCGAGCACCGCCTCGGGCCATGCCGGATCGCCCGGATCGAGGGCCATATCGGCGCCGAAATCCTTTAGCCGGGCGCGCCGTCCGGCGTCGCGCGAGGTGCCGATGACCAGCCCGGCGCCGAGATATTTGGCGATTTGCAGCGCCATCAGGCCGACGCCGGAACTGGCGCCCTGAATCAGCACCGATTCACCCGCCCCGAGGCCACCATTGCCGACCAGCGCGTCATGCATGGTCATCAGCGCTATGGGCAGCGCCGCCGCCTGTTCGTAGCTCATATCCGCCGCCGGCAGCGGCAGGGCACGGCCCCAATCGGTGGCGGCATATTCGGCGTAGCCGCCGCTGCCCGAGCACATAACCGGCTCGCCGGCTTTGAATTTCTCGCATTCATGGCCGATTTCCACCACTTCACCGGCCCATTCCAGGCCGACGACGGTTCCGGCCCCGCCGAGCTTGCCGTGCATCCGCCCATCGGCCATCAGAACATCGGCGCGGTTGAGGCCGGCGGCAGCGACGCGGACGAGTATTTCGTTGGGCTTTATCTCCGGCTTCGGCGCGTCGCCGATGGCGAGGCCCGAAGCTGACAATATCGCCGCCTTCATGCTTGTCCCCCCGCCTGCTCGCGGGCGCTCATATATTCCTCCGCCAGCTCGCATACCGAATCGACGATCTCGTCCGTAATGTCGCGCGCCGTCTTGGTTTCGCTCCTGGTGTGAATCCAGCCGAGATAGGTGAAGCCGCGCACCAGATAAAACAGCGGCATCTGGCGCAGCGTTTCATCGCTGAGCGGGCGTTCCCGGCGGTAGCCTTCGATGACGGCGTTGCAAACCGTATCGAAATCTTCGCTTCCGCGAAACATGATCGAGATCGTCGCCAAGTCGAAGAGATGCCAGCCATAGCCGCAATCGTCGAAATCGATCGCCGTGACGCCCCCGTCATGCAACAGCATATTGTCGAAATTGAAATCGGCATGAATGAGGCCGTAGCCCTGGCTGTCGCCGTCGATGGCGATCAGATCGCTGCGCGCAACATGGCGCGCCCGTTCGATGAGCGCCCTTTGCACCTTGTCGAGGCCGGGAAACTCCCAGAATCTGCCCCATAGCGGCGCTTCGCCGGTCAAGCCATCCACATCCCAGGCGTGGCGCACGAAACCCGGCGGCGGTTGCCAATTGGCGGCATGGTTGTGCAGCCGCGCCACCAGGCGCCCGACTTCGGTGAAAATGCGGTGGATATCGTCGACGGCGCTGCTCAGGCCCTCTTCGAGGCTGCCGAGCGGCTCTCCTTCGAGCCATTTCACCATATCGACCTGGCGTCGCTCCGGAACGCTTTCGACGGTGCTGGTGATGAAAAGCGCGCCGCTCCGCGCGGCGACGACTTCGGGCACCTCGATGCCGTCGCGGTAGAGCGCCCGCATCCAGCTCAATTCCGATTGCAACGCGGCGTCGGAGTGATATCCATGACGGTGGATTCTGAGCGCGGCGTCGGTTCCGTCCGCCGTGGTGACGCGAAACACCGTGTTCTCGCGAATCTTGATCAGTTGCGGCTGGCAGTCGGTGATGCCCCAGCTTTTGAGCGCTTGCAGCGCGAGGACGCGCATGCGCGCCGCCCGCGCCTCGACGCCGATCTCATAGAAGTCCGTCATGCCGGGTTGCGCCTGGCAATCACAAACTGCCCAGGCAATCGTCGAGCGTCTCCAGCAGAAAATCCGCGTTTTCGGTGGAGAACGGCAGCGGTGGGCGAATCTTGAGCACATTGTCGTTGCGCCCGGTGCCGCTGATGAGGACGCCGCGCTGGCGCATTCCGTCGACGACGGCGCGGGTGGCCTCCGGCGCCGGCGTTTTGGCCGCCCGGTCGCTGACGAATTCGGCGCCGCAGAACAGCCCATACCCGCGCACATCGCCGATTACTTCGTGCTTTTCCGCCAGTTTGCCGAGCCCCGCCCGCAAATACTTGCCGACCTTCAGGGCGTTCGCCATCAGACCTTCGCGCTCGATCACCTGCAACACCGCCAAACCCACCGAAGCGGCCACGGGATTGCCGCCGAAGGTGTTGAAATACATGGCTTTTTCGCCGAATTCTTCGGACAGGTCCGATCTGCTCACGACGCCGGCGAGAGGATGGCCGTTGCCCATCGGCTTGCCCAGGGTGACCAGGTCGGGGGCGGCGCCGTAGAGCTGATAGCCCCACATATTCTCGCCGGTGCGGCCGAATCCGGGCTGAACCTCATCGGCGATGTAATAGCCGCCGGCGGCGTGGACGCTGGCCACCGCTTTTTCCATGGCGCCGGCCGGCATGGTGGGCAGGCCCTCGGAGGTAAAGACGGTATCGACGAGCAGCGCCGCGGTATTCAACCCGCTTTCGGCCAGCGATTCGATCGCCGCATCGATTTCGGCGGCGAATCGGTCGCCTTCGCCCTCGGTCAGGCGATAGCTATCAGGCACCCTCACCGCCCGCACGTTGGCGCCGATTCCTTCCGGCCCCGGATAGGCGGTGCACAGCTCGGCGATGGTGGCGGAGTTTCCGTGATAGCAGAAATCGCTGACGATGACGCCCGAGGCGCCGCTGCACGCCTTGGCGATTCTCAGCGCCAGTTCATTGGCTTCGGTGCCCGTGCAGCACAGGTAGAGCATGCTCAGCGGGTCTTCGAAGGTGGCGGTCAACGCCTCGCCATAGTCGAGAATCGCCTCATGCAGGTAGCGCGTGTGGGTATTCAGGGTTTTTGCTTGTTTTTCAAGCGCTTCCACGACGTGCGGGTGGCAATGGCCGACATTGGCGACATTGTTGTAGGCGTCCAGATAGCGTCCGCCATCGGCGTCGTAGAGCCATACGCCTTCGCCGCGCACGAGGTGCAGCGGGCGGCTATAGAACAAAGGCGATGCGGCGCCGAGGAGGCGAACGCGGCGTTCCAGGAGTGGGTCATTTGGCATGATTTTTTTCCTCAAACATGGTTAGCGGTTGTTTACCCTATTTTTGCCGATCATGCATGCACGTCGTCGCGGCGAAGCGCGCCCGGGCGCCCTCCAAAACGCCGTGATCTAGCTAAATTTTAAGAGTTTTCTGGTCAACTCGCCACGGGCGGAACCCGCACTGACGCGGCAAAAAAACTATTTGGGAACAGCCATGCGTCTCGAAGTTGGCGAAGCGGCAGCGCTGTCGGCCTGGCAGTCGGCGGTGGCGGCCAATGCACCGGTGATACTGAACGCCGGCGGCGGCGACGGCCGGCTCGTGGTGCCGGGCGGCGACATGCTGCTGCGCGCCGAATTCATCCCCTCGGGCGGTGACTTGCTGATCGTTGCGCCCGACGGCGGGCGCGTCCTGGTGCTCGATTACTTTTCCTCGCCGCTGCCGACGGTGCTGATGACCGCGGGCGGCGCGGCGCTTCCCTTCGATCTCGTCGCCGCCCTGGCGGGGCCGCTGGCGCCCGGCCAATATGCCCAGGCCGAGGCCGGCTTCGAGGCGCCGCCGATCGGGCGCGTCGATGAATCCATCGGCGAGGTGACGGCGACGCGGGTCGACGGCACGACCGTGACGCTAGCCAAGGATTCGCCGGTATTCGAGGGCGACGTGCTGGAAACCGGCGCCGGCGGCGCGGTGGCACTGGTGTTCATCGACGACACCGAGTTCTCCCTCGGCGAAGGCGGGCGCATGGTCCTCGACGAACTCATTTTCGACGCCACGTCGATGGAGGGCTCGTCGGTATTTTCGGTGATTCAGGGCGTCTTCGTCTTCGTCAGCGGCGAGATCGCCTCGTTCAATCCGGAACAGATGATCGTGCGCACGCCGGTGGCGACGCTCGGTGTGCGCGGCACCAAGGTGGCCGGGCGGGCGGCAACCGAAGGCGAGCTCAACACCATAACCATGATGCCCGAAGAAGGCGGCGCCGTAACCGGTGCCATCACGGTGAGTACGCAATCGGCGACGGTGACGCTGGATACCGCCTATCAGACGACGGCGGTGTCCTCGGTGTTCGATGCGCCGATCAATCCGATCACGTTGTCGCCGCAGCAGGCCGGCGGTCTCTACGGCGCCGTCGACCGCATGCTGCCGGCCAGCGCCGCCATGCGCGACGCGGAGCCTGAGCGCGCCGGCGAGGGCGCGGCTGGAGACGCCCAGAATGGCGGCGAAGGCGAAGGCGACGGCGCGGCGGCGGAGGATCAGGCCGAAGCCGACGAAGCCGGCACGGACGGTAAGGAAGAGGCAATCGAGGAGGCGGCGCTCGGCGAAGCGGAAGAACCCGAGGGCGAGATCAAGGCGGGTGAGATCGAGGCTGGCGAGGTTGAACCCGACGGGGTTGAGGCAGCCGAAGTTGAGGTGGGCGATCTCGGCGAAACCGCTAGCGACGGGACCGAAGCCGAAGCTGAAACTGGAGCGCAAGCCGAAGTTGAAGCGGCGGATGACGGCCAGGGCGATGCGGTTGGCGATGCCGATGCACCAGGCGACGGTGAGGGACCCCAGGAGGCGGTTGAATTCGCCGCCGGCGCTCCCGCCCCCGGCACCGAGCCCAATGGGCCGCTGGCGCCGGGCGCGCCCGTTGGCCCCATTGGCCCCGGCGGCGAAGATATTGCGGCGGCGGAAGTGGCCGCCTCGAACGCCGCCTTCGACGCTCTGGAATCGGCCATCGCCGGCGGTGCGACATTGGACGCGGCGATGGAGGTGGCGATGGTCGCCGGCCTCGCCGCCTATGATGCGCGCGCCGATTTCGCACCCGAGGGCGCGCCCGGCGAGGGCGAATTCGGCCCCGGCGGCGAGCTGGCGGCGAACGAATTCGGCTTCGGCGCCACCGGCTTCGCCGACGATCTGCAAGCCGGCTTCTCCGCGCCCGAACCCGATGCTTTCCGCCCCGGCGACGGCAACCTCATCGACGCCGAGCAGTTCGCCGCCGCGCTCGGCGATGAATTCGCCACCGATGCTTTCGATGCCACAGAGGATTTTGGCGCCTTCGCCGGCGAGGAAATCGGCGGTTTCACGACCGAGCTGTCGGGGTTCGGCACCATCGATATGTATGGCGGCCTGATCGGCGCGGCGCTGGTCGGCGATGCCTTCCTCAACGGCCCGGTGCTCGACGGCAGTTTTGCCGAGACCGAGATTTACGACGGCGATATCTATTTCAACGATTTCACTTTTGAAAGCGAATTCCTCGCCGGCGGTGATTTGATCGCGGTCGAGCCGGTATTCGTCGAAGACACATTCGAGCCGACCGGCGAAGACGAAATTATCCTGATCGACAATTCGCCGGAAACCGTCAATGTCGTTGTCGGGCAGACCGGCTCGGTGCGCAGCACCGTTGTCGGCGGCGATGTTTTCATCGCCAATGATTTCCTGGAGCTTGGTGTTTCCAGCGCCGGATCGTTCGGCTCCAACAATGCCGCGCCGAGCGATTTTCACAAAACCGGCGCGCTTTCCCTGGTTTTCGACGGCGACCGCTTCGATGCCGGCGCGCCGCCCACCAGCAATGATTTCTTCATGCCCGGAACGCCCGTGGAGGGATGGAGCGTCGGCTTCCGCGAGAGCAACGGCGGCGCCACCAGCGTCTTTTCCAATTTCAGCCGGCAGGGCATCCGCGATACCGCCACCAGCACGGCGGATATATCGATCGCCGGAAAGGCGGTGGCGCAAACTTCTGGCATCGTCAGCGGCCAGCTCGGCTATGACCAGAAAGTGGAGATCGCCGCCGGCGACAGCTTTTTCACCACCACCGTCACGCTCAACAATTTCGGCGCCGCCGATCTCTTCGATGTGCGCTATCTGCGCAACATGGATGCCGATCAGGAAGCGGTTACACAAAACGAATTCCGAACCATCAACGATGTGCTAAGCAATCCGAGCGCCGGGGCGGGCGAAGCCGCGGTTTCGGCGAAGGGTGCGCATTCGGGCGTTTCCGTCGCTTTGCTGGCCGAAAATACCGCCGCTGACGGCATCGAGGCGCGGGCTTCCACCGGTGGCGGCCTGTTTCACCGCGACCCATATGAATTCAGCCATTTCGAGACCCCGATCGATGCTGATGGCGGTTTAGCCAATGACGCCATCACCTTCGTTTTCAAGGTCGATTCGATCTCGTCGGGCGCCACCGTTAGCTTCAGCTACACCACCACCGTCAATACCGCCACGTCCGGCAATGATTTCCTGATCGGCGGTGGCGGCAACGACAATATCTCCGGCGGCCTCGGCCATGACCAGCTGCGCGGGTTTGGTGGCGACGATACGCTGAACGGCGGCGCCGGCAACGATATGATCGATGGCGGCAGCGGCACGGATACGCTGTCCTTCATCGGCGGCACGGGCGCCGTCAGCGTCGATTTGGCGGCCGCCAACGCCGCCGACGGCGAGGGCGGCACGGATACGCTGAGCGGTATCGAAAACGTCATCGGCGGCAATTTTTCCGATAGCCTGAGCGGCGACAATTTCATCAATATCCTGTCCGGCGGCCTCGGCGACGATACGCTGAATGGCGGCGCCGGTAATGACTCGCTGAACGGCGGTGCCGGCAACGACAGCATTACCTATGCCAATGCCGCCGCCGCCGTGACGGTCGATCTGAACACCGGCAGCGCGAGCGACGGTGACGGCGGCACCGATACGATAAGCGGTGTCGAGAATGTCATCGGCTCGGGCAGCGCCGACAGCCTCACCGGCAATAGCCAGTTCAACACGCTTTCGGGCGGCCTCGGCGACGATACGCTGATCGGCGGCGGCGGTAATGACTCGCTGAACGGCGGTGCCGGCAACGACAGCATTACCTATGCCAATGCCGCCGCCGCCGTGACGGTCGATCTGAACACCGGCAGCGCGAGCGACGGTGACGGCGGCACCGATACGATAAGCGGTGTCGAGAATGTCATCGGCTCGGGCAGCGCCGACAGCCTCACCGGCAATAGCCAGTTCAACACGCTTTCGGGCGGCCTCGGCGACGATACGCTGATCGGCGGCGGCGG
>CAJXFT010000084.1 GCA_913053235.1 uncultured Alphaproteobacteria bacterium | reverse complement strand
ACCCGGAATATGCGCCGCCGAATCAACATTTCGGCATTGAAAGCCAGCTCCCGTGGCTCACCATCGATGACGACCTCCCGCGTGCCCACTCCGAAAACGATCCCGGTTTCATCGCGGGCAAGGCGGCTGTCGATCAGGATGGCAGGTGAGCGTTCCAATAACAAAAACCAAAGGGTCAGACCCTTTGATTTCAGACCCTTTGATTTTTGCGCCGCCTCACGATTGGCCGGTCGCCGATCAGAGTTGGAGGGACTCGTGCTGAAGGTCATCCTGAGCCGAAAAGGTTTTGACAGTTGCGCGGGAGGACATGCGAGCCCCATCTTGCCCGATGGCAAAATGCTCAGCCTTCCGATCCCGAAAGACAAAGATACTCTGAGATATGATGAAATCGCCGCGCCGGACGGCAAGACATATGGCGGAATCATAGACGAGCTAGCCGCGGGAGCGCGCATCGCAGGCATGGGTGCACATTTAGACCCGGACCTGGTGCGCGGAGCACGGCCGCGTCTCGAGGGCTGGCGCCCCGCGCTTGGCCACACGAAGGCCTCGACGCATTTACAAAAAGAAGGGGTTTCTGTCGGCGACCTGTTTTTATTTTACGGATGGTTTCGCCATACCGAAGAGGGGGACGATGGATTGCGATTCCGGCGCGGGAACAAGGGATACCACGTGATCTTCGGCTATTTGCAGATTGGCGAAATACTCACAGCGCCGGCGCACAGCGATCTTCCCACATGGCTACGCGATCATCCGCACGCCGTATCATCTCGTGTGGCAAACGACAAAAATACCATCTATGTCGCCATGCAAAAGCTTAGCCTTCATCCGAATTATCCCGGTGCCGGAATATTTCAGTTTGATAAGCAAAACGTCCTGACAAAGGAAGGCTTATCGAGAAGCCGCTGGAATCTTGACCCGGAATTATTTCAAAACGTGAGAATTTCGTGCCATTCGCAAACGGCCTGGCGGGACGAGTTTTTCCAGTCAAATCGAGGTCAGGAATTTGTCATCGACGCCAACAAGCCGATCGTCGCGTGGGCGTCCCGGCTTATACGAAATTCTCGGCTCTGGGAACTTGACTAATTCCCTTGACTCCCTTTCGCAAAATTATGCCCGTAGCCCAGCCTGCTTCATCTTATGATGCCTTCCAGCGCCATCGACAAGGCGTAAGCGCGGCAGAAACAGAGCCGGTAACGCAGCCAAAACCGTGAACAGGGCTGTGACCGCGACTGGCAGCACCCTGCTGGTCAAGGGGCCTTGTACAGAGTTATCTGTAATCGATGGGGTCAGAGTCGATTGATTTTCGTCGAGCCGCTTTAAGCGCACTTTCGCGCGCTAAGTTCGCCCCATCTCCCCGCCCCCTCGTTCCCCTCCGGGGAAGAAGGGCCTGTAACTTGGCGAGCTATGTTAGGCGGGCGGAAATTTGGCCGTCCAATGCCGCGCCACATCGATCCCCCGGCACAGCCACACATCGTCGTGCCCCTGCACATGCGCGACAAACCGCTTGAGCGCCCCAAACCGCCCTGGCCGCCCCACCAACCGGCAATGCAGGCCGATATTCATCAGCCGCGGCGCCTCGGCGCCCTCCTCGTAGAGCACGTCAAAACTGTCGCGGAGATATGCGTAGAACGGCTCGCCCCAATTGAAACCCGGCGTGGTGGTGAAGCGGTGGTCGTTGATGTCGGCCGTGTAGGGAATGACGAGCTGCTGCTTGCCGCCCGCCTCCAGCCAATAGGGCAGCTCGTCGGCATAGCTGTCCTGGCTGTATTCGAAACCGCCCTCCTCGGCGATCAGACGCAGCGTATTTTCGCTGCGCCGGCCGAGGAAATGGCCGAGCGGGCGGGCGCCCGTCACCTCGCTGTGCAGCTCGACGGTCTTGCGGATATGCTCGCGCTCCTCCGCCTCCGCCATGCCGTGATGATCGATCCAGCGATAGCCGTGGCTGGCGATCTCCCAATCCGCTTCCTGCATGGCGGCGACCGCGTCGGGGTTGCGCGAGAGCGCCATGGCGACGCCGAAAACGGTGACCGGCACGGCGTTCGCGGTAAACATCCGATGGAGGCGCCAAAAGCCGACCCGGCTGCCATACTCATATTGCGATTCGACGGGCAGATAGCGCTCGCCCTGGCGCGGCATGGCGAAGCCGAATTCGGTGAGCAGCGATTCGGAGGCGGCATCGCCGTGCAGTATGTTGTTCTCGGCGCCCTCCTCGTAATTGATCACGAATTGCACCGCGATACGGGCGCCGCCCGGCCATTCGGGGTGCGGCGGATTGCGCCCGTATCCGACCATATCGCGCGGATAAATATCGCTCACGCTCATCTCCCTGTTATCGCGGATGGCTATCCGCCTCGGACGGCAGCCCGCCTCGGACGGCAGCCCGCCACGGACGGCAATCCGCCTCGGATGGCCATCCGCCTCGGATTATTCGTTGGCGCCTTCGTAACGCGCAAAACGCACGTCGCAGGTGATGCCGTGCGCCAGCATGCCCTCGACCTCGCATTGCCGTGCCAGCACCGGCGCGATGGCGCGGCTGGCCGCCGGCTTGAGGCGCTGATAGGTCACGGTCTTGATGAATTTGCCGACCCACAAGCCGCCGGTATAGCGCGCGGCACCATTCGTCGGCAGCGTGTGGTTGGTGCCGATGCCCTTGTCGCCGTAGGCCACGGTGGCCTCCTCGCCGACGAACAGGCTGCCGTAATTCTTGAGGCGCGCGAGATATTCATCGTCCTGGCCGGTCATCAGCTCGAGATGCTCGGGGGCATATTCGTCGCTCATGCGGATCGCCTCGTCGATATCGGCGACGACGGCGATCTCGCCGAATTCGCGCCATGCCGGCCCGGCGACCTCTTTGGTCGGCAGGGTCTTGAGCTGTTCCTCGACATGGGCCAGGACCGCCTCGCCGAGGCGCTGCGAGGTGGTGACCAGCCAGGCCGGGCTGTCGGGGCCATGTTCCGCCTGGCCGAGCAGATCGGTCGCCACCAGTTCGGCGTCGGCCGTCTCGTCGGCGATGATCAGGATTTCCGTCGGCCCGGCCAAGAGGTCGATGCCGACGGCGCCGTAGAGCTGGCGCTTGGCCTCGGCGACATAGGCGTTGCCCGGCCCGGTGATGAGATCGACGGCGCGCATGCCGACGCGACCGTAAGCCATCGCCGCCATCGCCTGGATGCCGCCGAGCGCATAGATCTCGTCGGCGCCCGCCTTGTTGAGCGCGTAGAGCGTCGGCGCGTACATCTCCACGCCGTCGCGCGGCGGCGCGCAGCCGATGATATGCTCGACGCCGGCGGCGCGCGCGACGCCGACGCTCATGCTCGCCGCCGCGACCAGCGGATATTTTCCGCCCGGGATGTAACAGCCGACATTGGTGACCGGAATCTGCTTCTGTCCGAGCAGGATGCCGGGTTCGGTTTCGCACTCGAAATCGGTCAGCGTTTCGAGCTGGCGCGCCGCGAACTCGGTGATCTGGCGATGGCAGAACTCGAAATCTTCCTTGAACGTCTCGGGCAGCGACGCTTCCGCCGCGGCGATCTGGTCTTGGCTGACGCGGAATTCTCCGCCCTGCCAGTTGTCGAGATCCGCCGCGTAGCGCGCCACCGCATCGTCGCCGTTTTCCTTGATATCGGCCAGCATGCGGCGCGCGGTTTCCTCGACCGCGCTTAGGTCTTGCGCCTTTCTCGGCGGCGCTTTCTTGATGTATTCGGCCATGAATCGCTCTTCAGGTTGGGGTTCGTGGTCAGGTGAAGAAAGCGGTATTGTCGCGCGCGAAATCCTCGAAGCTGCGCGGCGCCCGGCCGACCACGCGGTCGACCACATCGGTGACCGGCGCGCCGAAGCCGTCGATGAACATCTGGTCGATCTCGATCAGCGCGTCGGCCAGCGCCGGCGCCAATCCGGCATCGGTCAGGGCCTTGTGCGAGGCCGCGATGGATACCGATTCAAAGCGCACGGTCTTGTTGAGGACGCGGGAAAGTATTTCGGCGCATTCGCCGTAGCTATAGGCGCGCGGCCCGGTGATTTCGTAGGTTTGTTCCTCGTGACCATCCCCGGTGAGCGCCGCCACGGTCACCGCCGCGACATCGACGACGTCGACAAGAGCGACGCGCGATTCGCCGATCGGCGCATAGAATACGCCGTCCCGCTTGATGAAGGGGGCGAAGCGGCGAAAGTTCTGCATGAAGGCGTTGGGCCAAAGATTGGTATAGGCGAAGCCTTCGCGCTCGATGCGCTGCTCGATCTCGCCGTGCCAGCGCCGGATCATGGTCGGCGCGTCGGGCGCCGCGCCGATGACCGACATTTTTACGATATGGCGAATGCCGGCGCGCTTGGCCGCCGCGACGGCATTCAATTCAAGCGCCACCATTTTGTCCGCGAAAGCGCAGAGAAGAGAGAGGCGCTCGATTCCGTCGAACGCCGCCGCCAGCGTCTCGGGCGCAGCAAAATCACCCTCGACATAGTCGAGATCCGGCCCCAACACCGTTTTGGCGCGCGCGATATCGCGCGTCATGACGCGGAACGGCACGGCTTTTTCAAGCAGTTGACGAACCGTTTCCTGCCCCGTCGTACCGGTTGCCCCGGTCAGTAAAATCATCTCACCCTCCCCGCCCCGCACGGACAAAGACTTGCCGTTCAATGTGGTTGGTTTTAATTGGTCTGATTGCAGCGCTTTGGGGCGCGTCTGTCCAGCAGGAAAGACGCCTGATCCCGAATTTGCCCAATATTTTCATGTTTTTGCGCATCGTCGCGGCGGCCGGGAGAGGGTATGATCGGCGGCGAATCCACACCCCAATGCCATGAGATAACCCATTTAATCGCATGTCATTCGACCAAATCGCCATTCTCGCCCTGATCGGCGCCATCCTCGTGCTCTTCATTTGGGGGCGCTGGCGCTATGACCTGATCGCCTTTACAGCGCTTCTGGCGGCGGTGGTGATCGGGCTGGTCGAGCCGATGCAGGCATTCATCGGCTTTGGCCATCCCGCCGTGGTCACCGTGGCGGCGGTGCTGATCATCAGCCGGGCGCTGTCCAATTCGGGGCTGATCGATTTGCTGGCCAAGGGGCTGGACCCGGCGGCGGAACGCGGCGAATCGCTGCATATCGGCTTTATCGGCGGCATTTCGGCGCTGCTCTCGGCCTTTATCAACAATGTCGGCGCGCTCGCGCTTCTGATGCCGGTGGCGCTGAAATCGGCGGCCAAAACCAAGCGCACGCCGGGTTTCATTCTGATGCCGCTGGCTTTCGCCTCGATCCTCGGCGGCACCATCACCCTGATCGGCACGCCGCCCAACATCATCATCGCCAATTACCGCGGGCAAAATGGCGGCGAGGCCTTTTCGATGTTCGATTTCACGCCGGTCGGCGCCGTGGTGGCGCTCGTTGGCCTGATATTCGTCGCCTTTCTCGGCTGGCGCCTCATTCCGGCGGCGCGCCGTGCCAAGGCCGGCGATGAATCGCTGTTTGAAATCGAGGCCTATGTCACCGAGCTCAGCGTGCCCGAGGAATCGGCCCTGCTGGGCAAGGGCCGGCGCCAGATCGAAAGCGAATTCGAGAAGCTCGAGGTCGAGTTCGTCGGGCTTATCCGCGACCATCAGCGCATTCACAGCGCCACCTGGCGCGGCCGCATATCGGCCGGCGATATCCTGGTGCTGGAAGCGGCGCCGGACGGCATCGACAAGCTGGTCAACGCCTTCGGCCTCGAGCTGGTCGGCTCCGGCGCCGAGGTCAGCGATGATTTGAAATCGGATGAATTGGCGCTCGTCGAGGCGGTGGTCTCGCCCGTCGGCATGATCGAAAACCGGACCGCCAGCGGCGTCCGTTTGCGCGGGCGCTTCGGCGTCAATCTGTTGGCCGTGTCGCGCCAAGGCCGCCCCATTCGCACACGCCTGCATACGATGCGCCTCCGCGCCGGCGATGTTCTCCTTCTGCAGGGGCCGGTCGACCAGATGCCGACCGTCCTCGGCGATATCGGTTGCCTGCCGCTGGCCGAACGGGATTTGCGCATCGGCAGGCCGGAGCGCGCCTGGCTTTCGCTCGCCGTGTTCGTCGCCGCCATCACCTTCATGTCGCTCGGCCTGGTGGCGGCGCCGATCGCGCTCGGCCTCGCCGCCATGGCCATGCTGTTCCTCAACGTGGCGTCCTTGCGCGAAGCCTATGACAGCATCAACTGGCCGGTGATCATCTTGTTGGGGTCGATGATTCCGATCGGCGGCGCGCTCGAGAGCAGCGGCGCCACCGACCTGATCACCGCCACCATTCTCGGCATCGGCGACGGTATATCGCCGATCCTGGTGCTGACCATCCTTCTGATCGTCACCATGACGCTGTCGGACATCGTCAACAACGCGGCGACCGCGGTGATCATGGCGCCGATCGCGCTCGGCCTGGCGGAGCGCCTCGAGGTCAATGCCGATGCCTTCCTGATGGCGGTGGCGGTCGGCGCGTCCTGCGCCTTTCTCACCCCGATCGGCCATCAGAACAACACCCTCATCCTCGGCCCGGGCGGCTATCGCTTCGGCGATTATTGGCGCATGGGCCTGCCGCTGGAAATTCTCATCACCGCGGTCTCGATCCCGATGATCCTCTGGGTTTGGCCGCTAGGCTGATTCGCTTTCGTCCTTGTAATCCTCGAACTTTCCGCCGGCGCTGCGCGGGATTTCCTGGTGATAGCTGAACGAGACGTTGAAGGGATAACGGAAGCGCTCGCGCAATACCTTGGTCAATCCTTCGGCCTCGGCGTCGCTCAATTCCCGCACCGCCACCAATTTCATCTCCAGCGCTTCGGCGCCGGTGCGCACGACCTGAAACTGGCGGATCATGTCGAAGCCGGTCAGCAGGTCCTGGAAGCTGGCGTAAAATTCATCGCCGTTGGGCAGCCTCACCATGCTGCGCGTCCGCCCCATGATGCGGCTGAGAACCGGCAGGGTGCGCCCGCAAGCGCATTCACCGACCTCGGCGAAATCGCCGATCGCGTAGCGCAGCAACGGCATCGCCAAATTGTGCAGCGGCGTGATGACGACCTCGCCGACCTCGCCGGGCCGGCAATCCCCGCCGTCCTCGTCGAGCACCTCGACCAATACCGATTCGGATTGGATATGTAAGTTTTCGCTTTCGGGGCATTGCAGAGCGATATAGCCGGTCTCGGCGCCGCTATAGACGTCGACCACCGGCAAATCGAAAACCTCGCGGCAAATCTTGCGCACTTCGGGGCGCAGCAGGTCGGATACGGTGTGGATCTGCTTGAGCCGGGGAAAGCGAATGCCTTCGCGCTCGCAATGGATGGCGATCGCCTGGATGTTGCCCGGATAGGTCAGCAGATAATCGGGATCGAAGCGTTGCAGCCATTCGACCTGATCCGGAATTGGCGTGCCGATATTGAGCAGCCCGCTCTTTCCGTTGGCAAAGGCGAGCGCCGGCATGCCGCCCCAATCGTCAAACATAAGCCCCTCGGGATAGGCCGCCTTGTTTCCGGGCAGCGGGCGAATGCTGGCCAATTTCAGGTTCGGATCGCGGTGCCACAGATGGTCGCGCACGGTGAGCGCATTCCAGAAGGTTTCGGTCAGCTCGGTCTTGACTACCTTGATCGGCCGGCCGGTCGAGCCCGATGTCAGGACGGTGCCGGTCTTGCCGTGCGATTTCGGAATATCAACGCTGAGCAGCTGGTCGCCGAACTCCTGAATCTCGGCCCGCCGCAGCACCGGAACGCGGTGGCGGAATTCCTCCGGCGTCATCGCCTGATCGGGATCGATGCCCCACTCCGGGACCCGGGCGCGATAATAGGGAACCGTCTCGAAGGCGTGGCGCAGCACCAGGTTTATCTGGCGGAATTGATGGTCCAGCAATTCCCCGGCGGGCAGCCATTGGCTGTGCTCCAACTGGTAGAGCAGCGCCAGGCAATGGGTGGCGTGGCGGCTCGGCAGGCCGGGCCAGGCCAGGCCGGCAACATTGGTGCGTACTTGCGGCGGCAGCTTATCGGTCATCGCCGTCCCTCTCGCTATAGACATCCCTGAAATCGTGGAACTTGCCGGAATCGCTGCGCGCCAATTCATCGTGATAGCTGATATCGACGGCGAACGGATATTGGAAGCGCGCATGCATCTCGGCCTCGAACGCCGTCACCTCGCTCGCCGTCAAGGGGCGCGTGACGACCAGCCTGACCTCGATGCTGTCGCGCTCAAAGCGGCGGATTTGAAACTGCCGCACCATGGCGAAATCGATCAGCAGATCCTGAAAGCTGGGATAGAGCTGCTCGCCGGTGGGCAGCGTCACGGTCGAGCGGGTCCGCCCCATGATGCGCCGGATCACCGGCAGGCCGCGTCCGCAGCCGCATTCGCCGACCTCGGCCAAATCGCCGCTATGGTAGCGTAGGAGCGGCATGGCGAAATTGTGCAGCGGCGTGGCGATCACCCGGCCGACCTCGCCGGGCGCGCAAGTGCGCCCCGCCTCGTCGATTATCTCGACATAAACCGATTCCGACTGGATGTGATAATTCTCGCTGTCGGGGCATTGCAGCGCGATATAGCCGATTTCCGCCGAGCTGTAGGTATCGGCGACCGGCACGCCCCAGGCTTCGCGGCAGGCGGCGCGCGCCTCGGGGCGCAACAGGTCGGAGAAAGTGGCGACTTGGCGCAGAGCCGGAAACGCGATCCCCTCGGCCAGGCAATATTGCGCCAGCGCCTGGGCATTGGCCGGCAGGGTATAAATATAATCGGGATCCATGCGCAGCAGCCATTCGACCTGCTCATGGGTCTTGGTGCTGACATGGAGCATGCAACTGGGGCCGGTCTCAAACACCTGGGAAGCGAATCTGCCCCAATTTTCATATTCGCCGCCGGCGGGATAATCGCCATACGTCCCGTCGACGATCTTGATAATCGCGAGTTTCCCGCGCAAATCCCGATGCCACAGATTTTCGCGCAATGTCACGGCCTGCCACACCATCTCCGACAGGCCGGTTTTAACCGTCTTCAGGGGCCGGCCGGTCGAGCCGGAGGTGAAGGTGTCGCCGGTTTTTCCATGTGCTTCGGGCAGCTTGGCGCTGTGAAAGGCGGCGCCGCCTTGCTGCACTTCGGCGCGCGTCATGATCGGCAGGCCGGCGGCGAAGGATTGCGGCGTCAGCTTCCAGCGCCCATCGATTCCCCAGGCCCGAAGATGTTCGCGGTAATAGGGAACGGTGTTGAAGGCGTGGCTCACAAGCCGCGTCAGTTGGCGGAATTGATGGCGGCGCAATTGCACCGGGCTCCACCATTGGCTTCGCTCGAGCTGGTAGAGCAGCGCCAGCAAATTATTGCCGTGCCGGCTGGCGAGGCCGGGCCAGGCGAGGCCGGCAACGGAGGAATGCACCGGTGGCGGCCGGCTATCCGCCATCGCCATCGCCATCGCCGCCGCCATAGACGTCTTTGAAATCGTGGAACTTGCCGCTTGGGCTGCGCGCCAATTCATCGTGATAGCTGATTTTGAGGCGGAACGGATAATGGAAGCGGGTTTGCAACTCGCGCTCCAACAACGCCGCTTCACCCTCCGTCAACTCACGCGCGACCACCAATTTCACGTCAAGGCTTTCGCGCTCGCGGCGCAGAATCTGAAACTGACGGACCATCGGCAGATCGATCAGCAGGTCCTGTAATTCGGGAAAGACATGCTCTCCGTTGGGCAGCGCCAGAACGGAGCGGGTGCGCCCGATGATCCTTCTCAGCGCCGGCAGGCAGCGCCCGCAAGCGCATTCGCCGACCTCGGCCAAATCGCCGCTGGCATAGCGCAGGAGCGGCATGGCGAAATTATGCAGCGGCGTGACGATGACCTGGCCGACCTCGCCCGGGGCGCAGCGCCGCCCCGCTTCATCGAGGATCTCGACGTAAACCGATTCCGACTGGATGTGGTAATTTTCGCTGTCGGGGCATTGCAGCGCGATATAGCCGACCTCGGCGGCGCTGTACATGTCGACCACCGGCACGCCCCACGCCTCCCGGCACACGGCGCGCGCCTCGGACCGCAGCAGATCGGAGAAGGTTATGACCTGGCGCAGAAACGGAAATTCGATATTTTCCCGCAGGCAGTGCTGCGCCAGGGCCTGCGCATTGCCGGCCCGGGTAAACAGGTAATCCGGCTTCATGCGAAGAAGCCATTCCACCTGTTGGTGGATTTTCGTGCTGACATGAAGCACGCAGCTCGGGCCGGTGACGAATGTCTGGGCCGCGATGGCGCTCCAATTTTCATATTGCGCGCCGTCGGGATAGCCGGCTTGTTCGTCCTCGTCCATCGTGATGACGGCGAGTTTCAGCCTGAGATCGCGATGCCAGAGAAACTCCCTGAGGGTCACGGCCTGCCACATAATTTCCGCCAGGCCGGTCTTCAGGGTGCGCAACGGCCGGCCGGTCGAACCCGAGGTGAAAATATCGCCGGTCTCGCCATGCCCTTTCGGCAGCGAGGCGGCGTGCAAGGCGGCGCCGCGCTCCTGCGCCTCGGCGCGCGTCAGAATCGGCAGGCTGGCGGCGAATGATTGCGCCGTTAGTTTCCATTTGCCGCCGATGCCCCAGGCCCGGCGATGTTCGCGGTAATGGGGAACGGTATTCAGGGCATGCTGCACCAGGGGCGCGAGCTGGCGCAATTGATGGCGCGACAATTGCCCGGCCGTCCACCATTGGCTCTGCTCCAACTGATAGAGCAACGCCATCAGATGGGTGCTGAGTTGGCTGGCCAGGCCGGGCCAGGCGAGGCCGGCAAGCGATGAATGCGCGGTGGCGGGAAAAGTCGAATGCGGGCCTTTTCGCATCACCCCCGCCATGTTCGGGACGCCCGCCTTCACGTCAGCGGCCTGCCGCCATCCACCGGTATGATGCAGCCGTTGGAAAACTTCAAATCCGTGGCGATGGCGAGCGCCGCGCGGGCGACGTCCTCGGGGCTAGCCAGACGCCGCAACGGCGTGCGCCGCGACTGCTCGTCCCACCATGCCTGGTCGAGGCCGGTGACGAAATCGGTTTCCGCCAGTCCCGGCGACAGCGAAACCACGCGAATGCGCGGCGCCAGCGCCCGCGCCAGTGACATGGTCAATGTGTTCATCGCCGCCTTGGAGGCGCAGTAGGCGATGTTGCTGCCCATCGCGGTGACGCCGGCGATGGAGGATATATTGATGACCAGGCCGCCGCCTTGCGCCTCGAGCAGCGGGCGCATGGCGCGCACGCAGGCAAAGGCGCCGCGCCAATTGGTGCGGAAGATATCATCGATCAATTCATCGTCGAGACCGTCGAGATCGTCATGCGCGACAAAGCGCGTGATGCCGGCATTGTTGACGAGGATATCGAGGCGGCCATGTTCGGCCGCTATCTCGGCGGCGAGCTCGGCGAGGCGGTGGCTGTCCTCGACCGGCGCCGGCCGGGCCGAATGGCCGCCGCCCTTAAGCTCGCCGGCCAGCGTTTCGGCCGCCGCGGCGCTGGAGCGGTAGCCGACGACCAGACGGGCGCCGGCAGCGGCGAAACGATGGCACATGGCGTGGCCGAGGCCGCCGGCGCCGCCGGTTATCAGCACCACTTGATCCTTTAATTCCATCGCGCCCCGCTTGCCATTTCAATCCCTATTAACACGCGCTTCCATTGAAGGCATATGGCTAATCGGCCATATTGCCGTCTTCCAATCGACCCAATTCACGGAAAATATAGCATGGCGCATCAACATGGCTCGACCGCCCGTATCGGCGTGGATATCGGCGGCACATTTACCGATGTGGTGCTCGAGAAGGGCGAGATGCGCCGTACCGCCAAGGTGTTGACGACGCCGCGCGCGCCCGAAGAAGGCGTGCGCGCGTGCATCCGGAGCGTGCTCGCCGATTCCGGCGTCACGGCGGGCGAGGTATCCCTCGTCATTCACGGCACCACGCTCGCCACCAACGCGCTGATCGAGCGCAAGGGCGTGACCACGGCGCTGGTGACCACGGAAGGCTTTCGCGACAGCGTCGAGATGGGAACGGAGAGCCGCTTCGAGCAATATGACATCAACATGGAAAAACCGCTGCCGCTGGTGCCGAGGCGGCGGCGCTTTACCGTGCCTGAGCGCCTGAACGCCGCCGGCGAGGTCATCCTGGCGCTCGACGAGGCGGCGGTCGCCGCCCTCGTCGCGCCGCTCAAGAGGCTCCGGGTCGAGAGCATCGCCATCGGCTTTCTGCACAGCTACGTCAATCCGGCGCATGAACGCCGCGCCCATGAAATTCTCGCCGCCGCGCTGCCCGACGTGACCTTTACGCTGTCCAGCGACGTGTCGCCGGAAATGCGCGAATATGAGCGCTTCTCGACGGCCTGCGCCAACGCCTATGTGCAGCCGATCATGGCGCAATATCTGCGCCGCCTCGAAGCCGGGCTGAAAGCGCAGGGCTTTGGCTGCCCGCTCTATGTGATGCTGTCGGGGGGTGGTGTGGCGGATATCGAAACCGGCATCCGCTTTCCCATCCGCCTGGTCGAATCGGGGCCGGTCGGCGGCGCCATTTTTTCCAGCCATACCGCCGCCGAATGCGGCCTGGCGCAGGTGCTGTCCTTCGATATGGGCGGCACGACGGCGAAGATTTGCGTCATCAATGATTCGAAGCCGCACACCGAGCGCGCCTTCGAGGTGGCCCGCGCACACCGCTTCCTCAAGGGCAGCGGCCTGCCGCTGCGCATCCCGGTGATCGAGATGGTCGAAATCGGCGCCGGCGGCGGCTCGCTGGCGCATATCGACGCGCTCGGGCGCATCAATGTCGGCCCACAAAGCGCCGGCGCCGAGCCCGGCCCGGCATGTTACGGCCAGGGCGGCGCGGCGCCGGCGGTGACCGACGCCGATGTCGCGCTCGGGCGCATCGACCCTGAAGCCTTTGCCGGCGGCCGCCTGACGCTCGACGCGGCATCGGCCGACGATGCGCTGACGCGCGATGTCGGCACGGCGCTGGCGCTGGCGCCCGACATGGCGGCGCTCGGCATCAGCGAGGTGGTCGACGAGAACATGGCGAGCGCCGCGCGGGTCCATGCCATAGAAATCGGCGCATCGCTAAGTGAGCGCACCATGATCGCCTTCGGCGGCGCCGCGCCGCTGCATGCCGCGCGGCTGGCGGAGAAGCTCGAAATCGACCGCGTGCTCATCCCGACCCATGCCGCCGTCGGCTCGGCGATCGGCTTCCTGCGCGCACCTGTCGCCTATCAGGTGGTACAGAGCGCCTATCAGAAGATCAGCCGGTTCGACGCCAAGGCAGCCAACCAGGTGCTCGCCGCCATGCAGGCCGAGGCGCTCGAAGTGGTGCGGCGCGGCGCGCCGGGCGCCGAGACGGCGGAAAAGCGCACCGCCTTCATGCGCTATCTCGGCCAGGGCCACGAGGTCGCGGTGGCGCTGCCGGCGCGCGCCTGGAAAGCCGGCGACGGCAAGTTCATACGGCGCGCCTTCGAGGCGGCTTACGAGCAGACCTATGGCCGCATCATCGCCAATCTCGATCTCGAACTGGTCAGTTGGGCGGTCGAGATCAGCGCCGCCACGAGCGCGCCGCAAGCGGCCGGTCCGGCCGGTGAAGCATCGTCGCCGGTGCCCTATGCAAAGCGCCGCCTGCTCGATACCGGCAGCGGCCAACATGTCGAGGCGCCGGCCTATCGGCGCGAGAAACTGCCGCCCGGCAGCCGCGTAAGCGGGCCGGCGATTATCGTCGAGGACGACACCTCGACGGTGGTCAGCCCGTCATTCGACGCCATGGTGAACGGGCTCGGCTATATTGTGCTGGAACGCAAGAACGGGGAGCAGCGGTGATGAACGGGGAGGCCGGCGCGCTCAAGCGCATCCAGAGCCAGATCATGTGGAACCGGCTGATTTCGGTCGTCGAGGAGCAGGCGCAGATCCTCCTTCGCACCGCCTTCAGCACCACCGTGCGCGAGGCCGGCGATCTTTCCGCCGGGGTGTTCGATGTCGAGGGGCGGATGCTCGCCCAGGCGGTCACCGGCACGCCGGGTCACGTCAATGCCATGGCCATCGCGGTCAAGCATTTTCTCGCCAAATATCCGATTGAGCGCATGCGGGACGGCGACGCCTATATCACCAACGATCCGTGGCTGACCTGCGGCCATCTGCACGATCTGACAGTGGTAACGCCGGTGTTCAAGGACGACCGGCCGGTCGGCGCCTTCGCCTGCACGGCGCATGTGGTGGATATCGGCGGGCGCGGCTTCGGCCCGGACGGCCGCGCGGTGTTCGAGGAAGGGCTCTATATCCCGATCATGCCGCTGGTGCGCGCCGGTACGATCAACGACGACCTGTTGGAGATGGTGCGCTGGAACGTGCGCGAGCCGCTCCAGGTCGAGGGCGATATCCTGTCGCTGATCTCGTGCAATCAGGAGGGCGCGCGCCGCCTCCTCGACATGATGGCTGAATTCTCGCTCGAGACGCTCGACGATCTCGCCGAGGACATCCTGACGCGCTCGCGCGAGGCGGCGCTCGCCGGTATCCGCAAGCTGCCCGCCGGCACCTATCACAACCGCCTCACCATGGACGGCTATGACGAGCCGGTCGAGCTGGTCGCCGCCATGACCATCGGCGAGGGCGGCGTCCATGTCGATTTCACCGGCTCCTCGCCGCTCAGCAATTACGGCATCAATGTGGTGCTCAACTACACCATCGCCTATACCAGCTTCGGCGTGAAATGCATCGTGGCCAGGGAAGTGCCCAACAATGCCGGGTCGCTGTCGACGATTACCGTGAGCGCGCCGGAGGGCTCGATTCTCAACGCGCCGCGCCCATGGCCGGTGGCGTCGCGCCATATCATCGGCCATTTGCTGCCCGACACGGTGTTCGGCTGCCTGCATCAGGCAGCGCCGGAGCAGGTGCCGGCGGAGGGCTCGTCGTCGCTCTGGATCGTGCAGTTGCGCGGCGGCGCGGCGGCGCTCGACAAGGACGCCAGGCGCAACGCGCCGGCCGAGACGCCGCCCTTCGAGATCGCGCTTTTCAACTCGGGCGGCGCCGGCGCCCGGCCGGCGCTCGACGGCCTCTCGGCGACCGCCTTTCCGAGCGGCGTGCGCACGATGCCGGTCGAGGCCAGCGAAACGGTGGCGCCGATCATCATCTGGCGCAAGGAGATGGCCGAGGATTCGGGCGGCGCCGGGGCGACGCGCGGCGGCCTCGGGCAGGAGATGGAGATCGGCGG
>CAJXFT010000083.1 GCA_913053235.1 uncultured Alphaproteobacteria bacterium | reverse complement strand
CGAAGGCGCTGACGTGCCGGTGGCGCTGATGCAAGAGCGCCGCCACCTCGAGGCCCGGGCGCTCGCCGCCGTCGGCGACAGCGAGGCGGCATTGGCGCTGCTGAAAACGGACGACAGCCGCGAGGCGACGGTGCTTCGCGCCGACATTCATTGGCGCTTCGAACAATGGCCCGAGGCCGTTACCGAGCTCGCCAAGCTGGTCGAAGGCGGCGACGGCGATATCGCCGCCAATGATCAGCATCTCATCATGCGCCAGGTGGTGGCGCTGATGCTGTCCGGCGATTCATCCGGCCTGGCGCTCTCGCGCGAACGTTACGGCAAAGGCATGGCGGCGAGCGTCTATAGGAATGCGTTCGAGCTGATAACCGCTTCAACCGACACCGACGCGGTGCCGATTCGCGAGCTGCCCAGAATTCTCGCCAACATCGAGAACGCCGAGGCATTCCTGCAAACCTACCGCGACGCACCGCCCGACGAGGCCAACGCCGTCAACTAGGGAATCTGCCTAATCCGTCACGAATAAGCCTCTCTTCCCGGAGGGGAAGAGGGGTTGGGAAGATGGGGGAAACCAAGCGCGTGAAACGCGCTGCTCGGACGCCGGAGGCTTGTGCCGTTTGCAAGAATCTTTCTCGGTTCCGGAGCTTTCTGGGCGGAGGTCGGAGGGGCATCCGCGCGGGGCTTGTTGTTTGTTCCCTCAAGCGCCGGGCGGGGGCGTCCGCCCCCTTGGCTACCTCGTATTAACTCGGGCGCTCAGTCGCGCTGCCGGAATGCAAGAGACGCATTCCGGCGGGTGTGCCGCTTGGTAGAATCTTTGTGGGTTCCGCCAATCACGGGGCGGGGGAAATACGGCGCCGGTCCGGCAAGCTACACTTGCGTGAAGCTGTCGACCAGGCTGCTCGATAGCAGCATCCAGCCATCCACCAGGACGAAGAATATCAGTTTGAAAGGCAGCGATATCATCACCGGCGGCAGCATCATCATGCCCATCGACAGCAGGATGCCGGCGACCACCATGTCGATGACGAGAAACGGGATGAATATCAGGAAGCCGATCTCGAAGGCGCGGCGCAACTCGCTGATCATGAATGCCGGAACCAGGGCTCTGAGCGGCGTATCCTCGGGCGAGGCGATCACGCCTTCATCCGTGAGGTCGAGAAACATCGCCAGATCTTCCTCGCGCACCTGACGCAGCATGAATATGCGAAGCGGCCCCACCGTGCGGTCGAACGCCTCCTCTTCGCTGATTTCCTCGGCGATGAGCGGCGCGATGCCTTCCTGATAGGATTGCTGCAGCGTCGGCATCATGATGAAGGCGGTGAGGAACAGAGCGAGGCTGATGATCACCGTATTGGGCGGCGTTTGCTGCAAGCCGATGGCGCTTCTCAACAGCGAGAAGACGACGACGATACGGGTAAAGGAGGTCACCACGACGAGAATGCCGGGCGCCAGGCTGAGGATCGTCAGCAGCGCGATCATGCGCATCAACTGGCCGGTCAGGGAGCCGCCTTCGCCGAAATTGAGGTTGAGTTCCTGGGCCAGGCCGTCGGTCGGCACGACCAGCGCCAGGACGGCGAAAACAATGGCGCCGCCGGCCGCCACCGCCAGCCAATAAAGCGGCTTGCGCGCGCCCCGGCGCTTCATCGCCAAACGCTTTTGCCGATATCGGCGAGGCGGGTGACCGATTCGTCTTCCGCCGCCGCGTCATCGTCCCACTCCTGCTCTTCGCGGGCTTGCTCTTCGCGGGCGAGCGCCGATTCGAATTTGTCGGCGCTCTTGGCCGGCGCTTTGCGGCGCCGCCCGGCGGCGGCGGATTTATCGCTGCCGCGCTCGATGACGACGCCGGAGCCGGCGCCGGTGAGAAGGATGAGATGCTCGGTCTGGTCGCGGCGCACCAGAACCAGGCGGCGTTTGCCGTCGACCGGGCATGATTCGACCACCGAGAGACGCCGGCTGCCGCTCCTGACGCCGGCGCCCGGCGCGATGCGGTTGAGCAATCCAAAGCGGCGCACCATCCAGGCGATGAAACCGATCATGCCGATCACCAGCACCAGCACCATGATAAAACGCAGATATGTATCGAATCCCATGCCGGGCAATCCGCCTAGGGTTTGTTGGGGTTGTTGCCGTAAGCCGATGTGGCGTAGCGGCGCGACGACATCTGCCTGAGCTGCTCGCCGGTCTCGTGGTGGAGCTTGGTGACGGCATCGTCGAGACGGCCGAGCTCGTCGAACAGCACAATCAGGGCGTTGCGCTGGGCAAGCGCCTGGTCGCGCGGCAGAAGCGACAGACTTCCGGCGATGTTCGCGACCACCGCTTCGAGGCCGCTGAGATCGACCGGCTGTTTGAGGGCGATGCATTGCTGCCCGGCGCTGATATGGGCGCGGGCGTTGGCGATCAGGCGTTCGATTTCGGCGGGCTGATTCAAATTTCGTTCTCCACCGTGGCGAGCTCTCGATCCTTGCGGTGAAGATAGGTCAGGATTTCGGCGGCGACGCCCAGCGCCGCGACGGGAATGAAGCTGTTCTCGTCGAGTGTCGAAAGCAGCTCGGCGAGGTCTTCGCCGCCGCCGCTATCGAGATCCCGGGCGGCGCCGTCAGGGCCGTTTTTGCAAAGCTCGCTCAAGGCTCAATCCCAAATGCCGAGGCAGCCCAAATGGCCGCCTCTCCGCATCGGGATTATCGCGCCGTTAACCTTAAGGATCGCTTAATCGCGGGCATTTAGCCGCCCCGGCGAAGCCGCTCAGCCGTCGCGCTTGGCGGCGCCCCCGGTCAACTTATCGGCATCGAACTCGACGCCGTCGAGGGCATCGCCGGCCTGCGCCGCCTCGATATTCTCGCGCAGGATCTTCTCGTGAATTTCCTTGCGCAACACGGTGGCGTCTTCCGGAAAGGTGAATCCGAGCTTTACGGAGCGCCCGCGGACTTCGACAACGGTGATTTCGATCTTGTCATTGACCACCACCGCGTCGCCAATCTTGCGCGTCAAATAAAGCATTTTACCCCGCCATGACGATTCGTTCCGCGACACTAGCGCGAAATGAGAATTGAGGTAAACCCTTATGAGTCTACGAGGAATCGCTGCATGCGCGCGCGCACCTCGGGCGGGATCGCCTCCGCTCTGAGGGTGCCGCCGTCGCGCCGCGTCCAGGCGCTCGCCTGATCGCTGTCGAGGCGCGCCTCGCCGGCGCAATCGGCCTTGATCTTGAGGCTGAAGGATTTGCCGCCGAGGCGCGAGACGGCGAGGGTGAAATCCAGCATATCGCCCAATCTGCTGGGCGCGGGAAAGGTCGCCGCGACATTGAGGAGCGGCACCGCGCGCACGCCTTCCTCGAAGATCTTGCGGTAAGGCAGCTCGAGGGCATCGGCGAACCATTCCTCGACGAGATCGTTGGTCATGACGAAATAGCGCGGGAAATAGATGATCCCCGCCGGATCGGTATCGGCGAAGCGGACCCGCCGGGCCATGTGAAAAAGCGCCATGATGTTGCCTGCCGCGAGGCGATCCTCAGAGATGGTTGGCGCGGTACCAGTCGTTGACCTCGCCGCCGGTCGGGTGCCAGACATCGCGGTGGCCGGCGATATATTCGAGCGCCTTGGAAATATGCTTCCAGCGGAACGGCTGCCCGGCGATGAAGGTGTGCAGGCAAATCGGCAGGACGCGGGCATTGTCCGCGCCTTCGGCGTAAAGCACGTCGAACTGGTCCCTGATCAATTGCCCCATGTCGCGCCCCGTGGCGCCGAAATAAAGCGCCAGCGGCAGGTCGTTGCACTCCACCGAATACGGCATGGAGATCAGGCTGCCGGTTTTGACGTTCATCTCGAAGGGCTGGTCGTCGCAGCAAAAATCGCAGAGATATTCGATGCCCGCCTCGGCCAGCAGGTCGGGCGTATTATAGGTTTCGGAGACATAGGGCCCGAGCCAGCCCTTGGGCTTGCTGCCGGTGGTGGTCTCGATCGCCGCCACGACATCGGTGATCAGGTCGCGCTCGGCACTCTCCTCCATGCCGGGCAGCAATTGCGAATTGTTGTGGCCGTGGCCCATCCATTCCCAGCCGCGCTTGTTGCCCTCTTCGATGATGGCGGGATATTCGCGGCCGACTTCGCCATTCAGGCAAACCGTGGCGCGCATGCCGTATTTGTCGAGGCCCTCCATCATGCGCCAGATGCCGATCCGGTTGCCGTAATCGCGCCAGCCGTAATTGAGCACGTCGGGCTCGAAGGCGGTGGTCGCCGATGACAGCCCGGTGCCCGGCAGATTCTCGGGAAAATGTTCGATATTGATGTAAGGCAGCACGGCCACCCGCGCGCCGTCGGGAAATGCCATTTTCTCGCGCCGCGCGATCGGGCTGTAGGGGTAGCGTTTTGTTTGGGTCAGCATGTTCGCTTCCTCCGCTTTATATGTGATTTTAGGCGTAGCCGGTGCGCGCCAGGAATTTGAAGTAACGGTCCTGTTGGTTGCGCAGATCCGCCATCTCCTGGTCGCTGAACCAGCGGCTGAAATCCATCTCCGCCACCGGATAGACGGCGCGCTCGAACTGGCCCTTCTGGTCGAGCGGCACGGTGGCGTCGAGGCCGAGGCCGCCATCGGCGACGGAAATCTGGCCGGTCTTCAGTTCGGACGGCTGAAACGCCTGGCCGCGGCCATATTCATTGTAAACCACCACGTCGCGGCGCGGGCTGACGCGCGATTCGATGGCCCACAGCACGTCTTCGGGTTCCCAGATATCGATATCCTCATCGACCACCACGCAAAGCCGCAAACCGCGATGCACCGACATGATCGAGCCCATGATATTGCGCTGCATGCCCTCGTCGCTGCGCCGGCGCTTGCTAACCTGGACGACGATGCCGCCCCAGGTGGTGAGGCCGGTGAAGCCGGCGACATCGAGCACAAAGCCCGGCGCCATGCGCTCGCACATCTCATAGATCGAGGCGCAGACGAAGGGGATGGTGTACCAGATGGCGCCGAAATGAGGCGTGTAGTAGAACGGCTTGTCGGCCCGGTGGGTGATCGCGGTGAGCTCGAAGGCGCGCGGCGTGCGGTAGGCGCGGCCCATATAGCGCGCCCATTCCGGATGCAGCGGCGCTTCGCCCTGGCGCCCCAACTGTTCGGCCTGATCGGTCTCCCAGACGCGCTCGCCCTCGATCACATAGCCCTCCATCACCCATTCGGACTGGGCGATGGCGTAGGCATCCACGGTCTTGGCCTTGACCAGATCGACGGCCGAGCCCTGCAGCGCCCCGGCCATGCCGATCTTGTCGGTCTGGCCGGGAAAAATCACCGGATTGAGGGTGCCGACCGCCATCAGCTCGGCCCCCACCGGCGGGCTGCAATTGACGGTGATCGGGATTTTTTCGCCCGGATGGCGCTGACAGACGACGTCGCCCTGGCCGCCCGGCACCATATTGATCGAGGCATATTGCTGATTGTCGCGGAACGCCATGCGGTACATCGAGATGGTGTTGCCGCCGCCGGGCACCCAGGGCGGCCCGATCAGGTGGCAGCCCGAGCCGAATATGCGCCCGCCATCCTGGTTGGTATGCATGACGATGGGCAGGATATCGGTGACGCGCTCGATATCCTCGGCCGCAATCACCGTTTCCTGCACCGGTGCATCGGCGCTCTCGACATGGTTGGCGGCGATCGGGTTGCGGTAGGCGTCGAGAATCTTGTGCTTGATATCCTTATATTCGGGAACGCCGAACAGCCTCGCGGTGCGCTCCGGCGTGGCGTAGAGGTTGGAATACATGCGGGCGTTGGGATAGTCCTTGATATTCTCCGCCACCAGCGCCTTGGAGCCGTCGAAAGCCTTGGTGATGGCGGTCATCTCGATGACCGGGTCGACTTCGTTGGCTATCGAATGGACCTCGTCGCCGAGCCAATCGAGTGTTGTCCGCAGGCTTTTCAGCGCCTCGATGCGCCCCGCCTCTCCGCTTTCCGCTGGTTTGCTCACTTTTGCGTCACTCCCTATCGCTAAAATCAGGCCGGCAACCTATCACCGCTCCCTGGTACCTACCACTCCAGATCGAGGGCCCGGGTGAGGAATTCGCTGATCGGCGCCGCGGTGTTGCAGAATTTGGCGAAGCGCTTGATGAAGTCGGGGGCCAGCGCGTCGGCCTCGTCGCTATCCGTGGCGAGGATGAAATCCTTGCGCTTGAGGTCCTCGATCAACGGATGCTCGGGGTCGTAGCCGCGTGGAGGCCGTTTAAGGCTGTCGCCGACCAGCGCGCAACCGGCGCTGCTTAGCGCCTTGGCCGCCGTCAGGCGCTTCCAGCGCTTCGGATCGGCGATGATGGCGTCGCGGATCTTGCCGAGGGTTTTATTGTCGGGGTGCCAGATGCCGGCGCCCATGAACACATTGCCCGGCTCCATATGGAGATAGAAGCCCGGCGCATGGACGTCCTTGGCGCGGGCATGGCGGAAATGCGCGCCGGCATGGGTCTTGTAGGGCGTTTTGTCCTTGGCGAAGCGGGTGTCGCGGTGGATGCGGAACAGCGAGCCGCCGACGGGCCGGGCGTCGGCGACAAAATGCTCGCTGATGTTCTCGAGATGGGGCGCGAACGCCTCGATGAAGCGCAGCATCGGGCCGCGCAGCTCGTCCTCGTAGCGCCCCTTGTTGGCCTTGAACCAGGGTCGCTCGTTGTGCTTTTTCAGGTCGCGCAGATATTTGAACAAGCTCGGTTCAAACCGGAAGTTTTCGCTCATCACGGATTGCCTTCCCAACTTCCAAGGCGGGACTTGCCCGCCCGTCCATGCTGTAGTTCTATCCTGATCCAACCGCGGGTGGGAGTTATTTTGCCAAAGATCGTGATCGGCATAACCGGAGCCAGCGGCGCCGTCTTGGGCGTGCGCACGCTCGACGCCTTCGCCGCCGCCGGGGTGGAAACCCATCTGGTGGTGAGCCGGTGGGGCCAGCAGACACTGGAGCATGAAACAGCGCTCAAGCTCGACGATCTGCGCGCCCGCGCCACACAGCTCTACAGTTCCGGCGATATGGCGGCGGCGATATCGTCGGGCTCGTTCCGCACCATGGGCATGGTGATCGTGCCGTGCTCGATGCACAGCCTGGCGGCGATCGCGCTCGGCATGGGCGAGAACCTGGTGCACCGGGCGGCCGATGTGGTGCTCAAGGAGCGCCTGCCGCTGGTGCTGGTGCCGCGCGAGACGCCGCTCAACGAAATTCACCTCGAGAACATGCTGCGTCTCAGCCGCATGGGGGTGCGCATCCTGCCGCCCAACCCGGCGTTTTATAATCACCCGGCAAGCGTCGAGGATGTCGTCGATCATATCGTCGCGCGCATCCTCGATCAGTTCGGCGTCAGCGCTGAATTCTCGCGCCGCTGGGACGGCGTGATGCGCCACGCGCGTTAATTCTGGTTTTAACAGCGAATTCGGGAGGATGAGGAAAGTGGCCGCGAAACAAAGCAAACGGAAAAGCAGGAAAATCGGCTGGGGGGTTATCGGCTCGACGAGCTGGTCCGAGCATACATTCTCGCCGGCGATCGAGCAGGCGAGGGGAGCGGAGCTGCGCGCAGTGCTCGCCTCGACCCGCGCCAAGGCGGCGGATTTTTGCCAGCGTCACGGCATCGACAATGGCTATTCCAAGCTGGCCGATTTCGTCGCCGACAAATCGATCGACGCGGTATGGATCGGCGGACCCACCCATATGCACAAGGACCATGCCGTGGCGGCGCTCAAGGCCGGCAAGCATGTGCTGTGCGAGAAGCCGATGGCGATCACGCCGGCCGAATGCCGCGCCATGATGCGCGCCGCCAAACAGGCGCGGCGCAAGCTGCAAATCGCCTACAACACGCGCCACAGTCCGAAAATCCAGCAAGTGCGGAAGGAATGGAAGGCCGGCCGCTTCGGCAAGCCGGTGCATGGCCGCGCCCATTTCTATTATCCCTATCCGGTCAAACTCGGCGGCTGGCATACGCGCGAGAAGCAAGTGGGCAGTTGGGCGTTCAACGATATCGGCACCCATTTGATCGATCAGCTGCGCTGGTTCCTGGGCGACGCGAAGAAGGTCATGGCGTCGCACATGTCGAGCCCGAGCTGGGGCTATAGGACGCCGGATCACGCGGTGGCGATGATTTCCTACAACAACGGCGCGGTCGGTACCCTTTCGGCCTCGACCGGCCTCGCGCCGGGCCGCTCGCGCCTCGAATTTTACGCCGACAATGGATACGTCATCATCGACAATGGCGTGCTGGGCCTCGAAGGCACGCTCACCACCGGCTTCAGGAACGGCAAGGAACGCACCGTCAAGCTGCCTTTCTCGCCAACCTACAAGCTCCAGGTCGAGGCTTTCGGACGCCACATCACCAGCCGCGCGCCCTTTCCGCTGGCGCCGGAGGATGGTTTGGCCAATGTGAAACTGATCAGCCAGGCGCGCGGCTGGTAAATTTGGGAGGCAAGAAAATGGCGTCGGACGAATTGCATTATCTTTCCCTGCTCGAAGCCGGGCGGAAAATTAGCGGCGGCGAGATCTCCTCGGCCGAGCTGACGGCGGCGATGCTGGCCCGCATCGACAAGCTGAACGGCAGCCTGCACCCCTATGTCACGGTGCTCGCCGAGACGGCGACGGCCGAAGCGGCGGAGAGGGACGCCGAGCTGGCGCGCGGCGCGGGCCGCGGGGTCCTGCACGGCGTGCCGCTGGCGGTCAAGGATCTGATGGCCATGACCGGCGTCCGTACCAGCGCCGGCATGCCGATCCTTAAACACCGCGTTACGGATCACGACGCCACGGTGGTGACGCGCCTTCGCGATGCCGGTGCGGTGATCCTCGGCAAGCTTCAATTGACCGAAGGCGCCTATGCGGCGCACCACCCGGACATCACCGATCCGGTCAATCCGTGGAACGGCGATTATTGGCCCGGCGTGTCGTCGAGCGGCTCCGGCGTCGCCACCGCCGCCGGGCTCTGCTTCGGCTCGCTCGGCACCGATACCGGCGGCTCGATCCGCTTTCCCTCGCTCGGCTGCGGCGTCGTCGGGCTCAAGCCGACCTGGGGGCGGGTCAGCCGCTACGGCGTCTATCCGCTCTCGGAGACGCTCGACCATATCGGCCCGATGACGCGCTCCGTCGGCGACGCGGCGGCGATGCTGGGCGCGCTCGCCGGCGCCGACGACAACGACCCGACCACGCTTAGCGCCGAAGTGCCGGACTATCTTGCTACGCTCGAGGACGGCGTGCGCGGGCTCACCATCGGCATCGACGAGAACTATATCAGCCGCGATGTCGATGCCACCGTCGCCGGCGCTTTGAGCACGGCGCTCGACGTGCTGCGCGGCGAGGGCGCGTCGATCCGTTTGGTCACCATGCCGGCCTATGACGATGTGGTCGAAAATTGGGTGGTGATCTGCGGTGCCGAGGCGGCGCTCGGCCACGCCGAGACCTATCCGGCGCGGGCCGCGGAATACGGCCCGGTGACGGGCGGGTTGTTGGAAATCGGCGTCTCCCTAGGCAGCACCGACTATGCCCGCGCCACCATCATCCGGCGCAATTTCAGCGGCCAGTTGGCCAAGCTGTTCGATGAGGTCGATGTGCTCGCGGCGCCGGCCATGGTGGTGCCGACGCCGCGCCTCGCCGACATGGACGAGCTCCTCGGCGCGCCCGGCGCGTTGGAGAGGCTGATCCGCTACACGGCGCCGTTCGACCATAGCGGCAGCCCGACGATATCGCTGCCCTGCGGCTTTACCGAGGCCGGCTTGCCGCTCGGGTTCCAACTGATCGGCCGCCATCTCGACGAGGGGCTGCTGCTGCGCGCCGGCTACGCCTTCGAGCGCGCCACGGTGTGGAACGCGCGCCACCCGGATCTATAGGGCATGGCGGAGGGTAACGGTTTGCCGGCCTGCCGGAGCGCCGCCGAGATCGCCGCCGCCGTCGGCGCCGGCGACGGCACCGCCCTGGCCGAGACCGATGGCGCCTTGGCGCGCATCGAGGCGCGCGACGGCGCGGTGCGGGCCTGGCAATGGCTCGACCCCGAGATTGCGCGGAGCGCCGCGCGCGCGGTCGATGCGGCGGCGGAAAAAGGCCCGCTGGCCGGCGCCGGCGTCGGCCTCAAGGACATCATCGACACCACCGACTGGCCGACCGAAAACGGCGTCGCCACCGACAAGGGGCGCCAGCCGACAGAGGACGCCACGGCGGTGACGCGGCTGAAAGCGGCGGGCGCGGTGATCATCGGCAAGACGGTGACCACCGAATGCGCCTTTCTCACGCCGGGCAAGACGCGCAACCCGCACGACCCCGAGCGCACGCCGGGCGGCTCGTCGCAGGGCTCGGGCGCGGCGGTCGGTGGCGCCATGGTGCCGCTGGCGCTCGGCAGCCAGACCGTCGGCTCGGTGTTGCGCCCGGCGTCGTTCTGCGGCGCCTGGGCGATGAAGCCGAGTTGGGGCCTGATCCCGCGCACCGGCATGATGGCGCTGTCGCATATTCTCGATCATATCGGCGTCTATGGCCGCTCGGCGCGCGATCTGGCGCTCACCATCGACGTGCTGTCGGGCGATGACGGGCGCGACGCGGCGAGCCAGATGGCGAAACCGAGCCGCCTCGCCGCCGGCCTCGGCGGCCAGCCCGTGGCCAGGCCGCGCTTCGTCTTGCTGCGCGATTATGCCTGGCCCGAGATCGAGCCGGCGAGCGCCAAGCTGTTCGGCGATTTGGCCGAGCGCCTGGGCGCGCCGACGCTCGACATGCCGCCGCTCTACGACGATATCTTCGATGTCGCGCAGGAAATCCTCGCCTGCGACCTGGCCGCCAATCTCGGCGAGCGCTACCGCCGCGCTGGCGAGCTGATCTCGCCCGGATTGCGCGAATGGTTCGTGCGCGGCTTCTCCATCGGCACGGATCACTATCTCTCGCGCATCAATACGCTGCATAAAATGCGCATGGGATTTCCCGGCGTCATCGGCGATTTCGACGCCGCCATCGCGCCGGTGACGGCGGGCGAGGCGCCGAAGGATCTGAGCAATACCGGCAATCCCAAATTCTGCCTGTTATGGACCTCGCTCGGCGTGCCGGCGATCAATGTGCCGGCGTTCAAGGGGCCGGCCGGCATGCCCGTCGGCGTGCAGGTGATCGGCCGCCACGGCGCCGACCTCGAAACCTTGCGCGCCGCCGAATGGCTCGGCCGCGAGCTCGGCGCCGAGATGGTGTAGCGGCCGGAAACCGGCGAAACGGATGAGCGCCATCGACCCCACCATCATGGACGGCTACCGACCGGTAGTGCGCGGGCGCCGCCATATGGCCGTCGCCGGCCATTACCTCGCCGCCGGGGCCGCCCTGCAAATCCTCGAAGCCGGCGGCAACGCCGTCGATGCCGGCGTTGCCGGCGGCCTCGTGCTCGGCGTGGTGCATAGCGAATATGTCAATTTCGCCGGCGTCGCGCCGATCATGATCTACTCGGCCGAGACCGGCCGGGTCGAGACCATCAGCGGCCTCGGCACTTGGCCCGGCGCCGTTACGCCCGATCTGTTCGCGCGCGAGCATGGCGGCGAAATCCCCGAGGGCCTGTTGCGCACCGTGGTGCCCGCGGCACCCTGCGCCTGGATCAGCGCGCTTCAGCGCCACGGCACCATCAGCTTTGCCGATGCCGCCGCCCGGGCCATCGATTTCGCCGCCGATGGTTTCGTGATGTATCCCTTCATGGCCGATATCCTGGCCACGCATGAAGCGGATTATGCGCGCTGGCCGTCGAGCGCCGAAATCTATCTGCCCGGCGGCGCGCCGCCCCGCACCGGCGATATTTTCGTCCAGCGCGACCTCGCGGCGAGCATCGCCTATATGGTGGATGAAGAACGCGCGGCGGCCGGGAAGGGCAGGGTGGTCGGCCTCGAAGCCGCGCGCGATGCCTTCTACCGCGGCGATATCGCGGCCAAAATATTGCGCTACCACGAGGAAAATGGCGGCCTTCTCGCCGCCGAGGATCTGGCTGAATTCAGAAGCGCCGTCGAGGCGCCGCTGCGCACACGCTTCCTCGACAGCGATATCTACACCTGCGCCGCCTGGTGCCAGGGGCCGGTGCTGGCGCAAGCGCTGGCGCTGTTGCAACCCGAGAAGCTGCGCGGCGAAGGCCACAACACAGCGGCCTATATTCACCAAGTCACCGAGGCGCTGAAACTCGTCTTCGCCGACCGCGAGCGCTATTACGGCGATCCGCGTTTTGTCGATGTGCCGCTCGAGCGGCTGTTGTCGCCGGAGTATATTGCGGCTCAGCGGGCGCTTATTCAGGCGAAGGCGGATACCACGCCGCCCAGCGCCGGCGAGCCGCCGGTGCCGCGCGACACTTCCTATATTTGCGTCGTCGACAGGCACGGCAACGCCTTCTCGGCGACGCCGAGCGATGTTTCCTACGATACGCCGGTCATTCCGGGCACCGGTCTCTGCCCGTCGTCGCGCGGCTCGCAATCCTGGGCCGATGCGGCGCATCCCTCCGCCGTCGCGCCCGGCAAGCGCCCGCGTCTCACGCCCAACCCGGCGCTGGCGATGCGCGGCGGCGAATTCGTCATGCCGTTCGGCACGCCGGGCGGCGATGTGCAATGCCAGGCCATGCTGCAACTGCTGCTCAACATCCTGCTCTTCGGCATGAACCCGCAGGCCGCTATCGAGGCGCCGCGCTTCGCCAGCTACAGCTTTCCCAATTCCTTCGCCCCGCACGAGGCGTTCCCCGGGCGCCTCAATCTGGAGGGACGCATCGAGGCGGATGTGCGGGCGGCGCTGACCGCGCGCGGCCATGATGTGCATATGTGGCCGGATTGGAGCCCGCTTGCCGGCGCGCTATGCCTGATCTATCAGGACCTCGAGCGCGCCACCCTGGCCGGCGCCGCGGACCCACGGCGCCCGGCCATGGCGGCGGGGTATTAAGTTTTTTTATTTGTTCCTTCAGGGGGCGGAGGGGCATCCGCGCTCTTTTTGTTTGCCCCTCAAGCGCCGGGCGGTCGCATCCGCTCCCTTGGCTTACCTCGTATTAACTCGGGCGCTCTTTTTTGTTTGGCCCCTCAATCGCCGGGCGGGGGCATCCGCCCCCTTGGCTTGGCGCGCAGTCGGAATGCTGAAGAAGCATTCCGGTTGGTGGTTCCGTATGGAAGAGTCTTTGTGGGTTCCGCCAAAATAAATAAGGTGACAGGTAACATAATTGCATGCGGCGGGGTGGGGCGGAAAGAGGGGCGCCGGCCTATTCGCGTTTGCTGATGTCGAGCGACACCGTGACCACGTTCAACACGCCGCCATCGCCGTCGCCGAGCGGCGATTTCGTGGTCAGCAGGGTGCGCCTGGCGCCGCCGGCGTCTTCGAAGTTTTCCTCGATCCCGGCGATCGCCTTGCCGCTCTCGAATACCTGCCTGTCGAGCTCGCGGCTGCGGCGGCCGAATTCGTCTCCCAACAGCTCGCCGGCCGTCTTGCCGACCGCTTCGCCGGGCTCGATGCCGAGCGCTTCGGCGAACTCGCGGTTGATGAAATCGAATTTGCCGTCGCCGTCGCTGGCGCTGATCAGGGCGGGAACGCTGTCGATGACGAGGCGCAGCATTTCCTCGGCATGGCGCAGCACCCGGTCGCCGCGCCGGACATTGCTGTCGAGCTTCTCCTGCAAATGCGCGCCGCGCCGTTGCAGGTCGAGTTGATGGCGGCGCAGGCGTAAGAGATTGCGCAGGCGGGTGCCGAATTCGCGGCCATCCACCGGGCTGGTGATGAAATCGGTGGCGCCGGCATCGAGCGCCTGGTAGCGGAACGTTTTATCCTCGTAAGCGGTGACGATGATCACCGGCACATCCTCGCAGCCCGGCTGGGCGCGGAACGCGGCGGTGTAGGCGGCGCCGTTCATGGTGCCCATCTTGAAATCGCTGATGACGATATCGGGGATATTGTCCTTGCTCCATTCCAGCGCCTTGATCGGATCGGCGAAGCTCTTGACCTCGGCATCCGCCACCAGCGAGGCGGCCAGGCGCGAATAGATGCGCCGGTTGGTGATTTGGTCGTCGATGATGACGATCAGCGACATGGGATATTAGCCAAAGCCGCGCGCCTGCTGGCGGGTGGCGTAAAAATCGCGTTTGTAGGTATCGCGGAACGAGCGCAGCCTGGTTTCCGAGGCCCATTCGAGTAGCGCGATATTATCCTTGAGCGCCGCCTGGCGCGCCGCGAGGATGGTTTCGACGTCAGCGTCGGCCATCTTCTCGACCATCACGGCGAGGCCGTCGCAATCGCTGACATGCGGCAGGATACGGCGCACCAGGCGCTGCCCCTGGCGCCCCTCGTCGGCGTTGAGGCGCTTTTCGCTGGTGAGGCGGCCCATATAGATGGTGTCGACGATGGCGCGGTCATGCTCGCGGTTGAGATGCTCGACCTGGACCTTGCCGACGATCGGCTCCAACAGGGGATGCAGCGCCTCTTCCTCATAGCGGAAATGCGGCCCGCAATGGGCGCAAAACTCAGCATGCAGCGTCTTGGCGCGCTTCAGGTTGCGCTTGCCGAAGGCGTCGTAGAGGGCGAGCAGGATATCGCGCACCTCGCGATGTTCGCCGTGCGCGATTTCGCGAAAGCGTTCATGCGCCGGCGCCTCTTCGCCGCGCTTTGCCGCTTTGCCTTTGCCGCGCTTCGCCGCTTTGGCGGTTTTTTTCTTGGCAACCATCTCACCGGCCATGGAATCGCCTCGGACGCTCCGTGTAAACATTATTCTTCGCCGCTTGTCCAGCCGCCCGGCGCTTGCCGCCATGGCCGCCCGGGCGCATTATGTGGCAAGCAATTTTCAAGGAGAGAGCGCATGACCGCCTGCATCGTCGGCTGGAGCCACACGCCGTTCGGAAAACATGAAAATGAGGATGTCGAATCGCTGATCGTCGAGGCGGCGCGCGGCGCGCTCGCCGATTCGGGCCTCGAAGCGGCGGATATCGACGAGATTTTCGTCGGCCATTGCAATGCCGGCTTCTCGCGCCAGGAGTTCACCGCCTCGCTCGCCCTGCAGGCCGACGATGCCTTCCGCTTCGTGCCGGCGACGCGCGTCGAGAATGCCTGCGCCACCGGCAGCGCCGCCATCCATCAGGGCATCAATTCGATCGAGGCCAAGCGCGCCCGCTTCGTCCTCGTGGTCGGCGTCGAGAAGATGACCGACATGAAAGGCCCCGAGATCGGCGACAATCTCCTGAAAGCCTCCTACGTCAAGGAAGAGGCCGATATCGAGGGCGGCTTTGCCGGCGTCTTCGGCACCATCGCCGAGAATTATTTTCAGCGCCATGGCGACCAGAGCGACGCGCTGGCCAAGATCGCGGCGAAGAACCACAAGGCCGGCGCGCGCAACCCG
>CAJXFT010000082.1 GCA_913053235.1 uncultured Alphaproteobacteria bacterium | reverse complement strand
GGCGTGGCGGAGCGCCGGCGCCCCTCCGAGCCGCCGCAAATCAGCCCGCGCCGGGTCAGCCTCAGGGATGCGCGCGTCGCCCAGCCATCGCTCACGCGCAGCTATCTCGCGCCGAGCCATGCCAGCGCCGATGGCGATGCCGTTGCGCTGCAGGTATTCGCCGAAATTCTCGGCAACAAATCGACCAGCCGGCTCTATCAGGCGCTGGTGGTGAAACGCCAACTCGCGGCATGGGCGGGCTCGTCCTTTCAGCCGATGTCCCTCGATTCGGCGCGCTTCTATGTTTACGCCGATGCGCTTCCGGGTGTGTCCATCGCGCAAGTCGAGGCGGCGCTCGACGAGGTCATCGCCGAGTTGCTGCTGAACGGCCCGAGCGAGGAGGAAGTGGCGGCGGCGAAAGGCCGCATGCGGGATGTCGTGGTTTACGCGTTGGACAGCCCGCAGGCGGTGGCCAGCATATTCGGCAATGCCTTGAGCGTCGGCTTGCGCGTCGAGGATGTCGAAAGCTGGCCCGAGCGGGTGGCGGCGGTGACGCGCCAGCGCATCATGGCGGCGGCGCGCGCGGTCTTGCGCCTGGAACTTTCCGTGACCGGCATGTTGTTGCCCGTCGAGGGGGGGTAGGCGATGGTGGCCGCAATAGGCAGGCTGCGCGGGTTGGCGCTCGGGTTCGCCGTGATGCTCCTGGTTGGCGTCGCTCCGGCGCTGTTGGCCGGCGCGCCGATCGCCAAGGTGCAGCGCATCGTTACGCCGGCCGGAATCGAGATCTGGTATGTGCAGGAGCCCAACATTCCCGTGATATCGGTCTCGCTCGGGTTTCGCGGCGGCACGGCGTTGGATCCGCCGGGCAAATCGGGCCTCGCCAATTTCGCCTTGAGCCTGTTGGACGAAGGCGCCGGAGAGCTCGATTCGCTGGCCTTCCAGAAGGCCATCGTCAACCGGGCGATACATCTCAACAGCGATGCCAGCCGCGACATGGTCAATGTCAGCCTGCAAACGCTGACGCGAAATCGCGAGGTGGCGTTCGATCTCCTGGGCCTGGCGCTCGGCGATGCGCGCTTCGAGGCGGCGCCGGTCGAGCGCGTGCGGCGCCAGATTCTCAACACCCTCGCCGACGATGAACGCAACCCGCGCACCATCGCGGCGCATAGCTGGTTTGGCGACATATTTCAGGATCACCCCTATGCCCAGCGCTCGAACGGCACGGAGGAATCGGTCGCCGCGATCAGCGCCGCCGATCTGAAGGACTGGGCGCGCCGGCGCTTCGCCCGCGACAATTTGATCGTCGGCGCTTCCGGCGACGTGGGGTCGGACGAGATCGCGCGCCTGGTCGATATCGCCCTGGCCGGGTTGCCGGCCAAGGCTTCCGCCGCCGAGGTGCCGGAAGCGGTGTTTCCCGCCGCCGGCGCCACCCAGGTGATCCGCATGCCGCTGACGCAAAGCGTGGTGATTTTCGGCATGCCCGGATTGAAGCGCGACGATGCCGATTTCTATGCCGCCTATGTCATGAACTATGTCCTCGGCGGTGGCGGCTTTACTTCGCGGCTCTACGAGGAAGTGCGCGAGAAGCGCGGCCTGGCCTATTCCGTCTACAGCTATCTGGCGCCGCTCGAGCATGCCGGCCTCTATATGGGCGGCGTGGCGACGCGCAACGATGGCGTCGCCGAAGCGCTCGACATTATCCGCGTCGAGATTGCCCGCCTGGCCGAAAACAGCGTCTCGGCGGAGGAGCTGACGGCGGCCAAGCAGTATCTGACCGGCGCCTTTCCGCTGCGCCTCGACAGCGGCGGCAAGGTTGCCTCTATCCTCGTGCAGATGCAGTTTGAGGCGTTGGGCATCGATTATCTCGAACGCCGCAACGAATACATATCGGCGGTCACTCTCGACGATATCACCCGCGTCGCGAGGCGCCTCCTCGACCCGGCGCGCATGCGTGTCGTGGTCGTCGGAGACCCCAAGGATCTGGCGGCGGACGGCTCCTGAGGCGGGCCGGCGCTGCCATGCGATACCAACATCACAGCGAGAATTGTTTTAGCGACAGGATAGGCGAGAACGGCGTGGCGCCGGACGCCTATGCGGAAGCCCTGGCGCGCACCGCGCCCGCCCTCGAGCAAATCGCCGAATGGCACGCAAGCGGCGCGCATGCGTTTCTGTCATATCCCGACAAAAGCGATGATTTGCCGGAGTTCGAGCGGACTGCCCAAGAAATGCGCCAGCGCTTCGATAGGATCGCGGTGATCGGTGTCGGCGGGGCGTCATTGGGCGGCCAGGCGGTCACCGCGCTCGCCGCCGAGACGGAAACAAACGCCACGCCGATCACTTTTCTCGACAATCCCAACAGCGCGCGGCTCGAAGCGGCGTTGGCGGGCGAGGCGAAAACCGGCTTTATCACCATCTCCAAATCGGGCGCCAGCGCTGAAACATTGGCGCAAACCCTCCTCGCCCTCGACCGGGCGCCGCCGCGGAATTTTCTTTTCATCACCGGCCCCGGCGATAATCCGCTGCGCCGCATCGCCGCCGAGTTGGGCATCGCGGTGCTCGATCACGATCCGGGATTGGGCGGGCGGTTCTCGGTATTTTCCGCCGTTGGCGTGCTGCCGGCCTTGATCGCCGGCCTCGACCCAGGCGCCTTACGGAGCGGCGCCGGCGAAACATTGGACGCGGCGCTGAGTGCCGCTGAGCCCGCCGCCGTGCCGTCCGCCGTGGGGGCAGCGCTGGCTCTCGCCATGGCCAAACGTCTTTCCGCCGCCGTGTTCATGCCTTATGACGACCGCCTGCTGGCCTTGGCCCACTGGCAACGCCAGCTATGGGCCGAATCGCTCGGCAAGGATGGCCAAGGTGCTACGCCGGTGGTGGCGCGCGGCGCCATCGATCAGCACAGCCAACTGCAACTCTATCTCGACGGCCCGGCCGATAAATTGTTCACCCTGATCACCACCGGAACATCCGCCGACGGGCCGCGCATCGCCCCGGACATGGCCGCCACGGCCGGCGCCGACTATCTCGCCGGGCACAGCCTCGGCGATTTGATGGCCGCCGAAGCGTCCGCCACGCGCGTTGCCATCGGCGAAGCCGGCCGCCCGCTGCGCGAGATCGTTGTGCCGGTGCTCGACGAAGCCGCCATGGGCGCGCTGATGATGCATTTCATGTTGGAAACGGTGATAATTGCGCTATGCTTGAATATTGACCCGTTCAATCAACCCTCGGTCGAAAGGGGCAAGCAATTGGCGCGTGATTATCTGCGACGCGGGCGGTCATGAATATCCGCCTTCTTCCGGACGGCGTGATCAACCGCATCGCCGCCGGTGAGGTCGTCGAGCGTCCGGCTTCGGCGGCCAAGGAATTGGTCGAGAACGCGGTTGATGCCGGTGCGCGGCAGATCGAGGTTCGCATCAAAGAGGGCGGGCGGGCGCTGATTCAGGTATCGGACGACGGGCGCGGCATGTCGCGCGATGAATTGCCGCTCGCCATCGCCCGTCACGCGACCTCGAAACTGCCGTGCGACGATGATCTCGGCAATATTTCGACGCTCGGATTTCGCGGCGAGGCGCTGCCCTCCATCGCCGCCGTGAGCCGCCTCGAGATCATCAGCCGGCAGAGCGGCGGCGAAAACGCCTGGGCGCTCTCGGTCGCCGGCGGCGCGGCCGAGGCGGTGGTGCCGGCGGCGCACCCGCCGGGCACCACGGTAGCTGTGCGCGATCTCTTTTACGCGACGCCGGCGCGCCTCAAATTCCTCAAGACCGAGCGCACCGAATCGGGCCATGTCGCCGATGCATTGTCGCGTCTCGCCATGGCGCGCCCGGATATCGCCTTCACCCTCATCGACGGCGAGCGCGAAGTGCTGCGCGCGCCCACCGGTGGCGATTTGCTCGATCCCCGGTTGGCCCGCCTGGCGCTGGTGATCGGCCGCGATTTCGCCGACAACGCGGTGGCGGTGGAGGCCGAGCGCGAGGGCGTGCGGCTCACCGGTTATGCCGGCCTGCCGACCTTCAACCGCGCCACGGCGCGCCAGCAATATCTCTTCGTCAATGGCCGCCCGGTGCGCGACAGGCTGCTCGCCGGTGCGGTGCGCGGCGCCTATCAGGATTTTCTCGGCGGCGGGCGCCACCCGGTCTTGGCGCTCTTCATCGAACTTGCCCCCGACGGCCTCGACGTCAATGTGCATCCGGCCAAGACGGAAGTGCGCTTCCGCGATGCCGGCACCGTGCGCGGCCTGATCGTCGGCTCGCTCAAACGCGCACTGGCGGAGGCCGGCCACCGCGCCGCGAGCACGGTATCCGAGGCGGCGCTCCGCGCCATACGGCCCGGCGATGGCGGCTTCCAGCCCGCGCTCCCCGCCCATGGCGGCGCCGGCCGCGGGACCTATCCGAGGGCGCCGGCACCGGCCATGCGTGGCTTATCGGATGTCGCCGCCGGGTATCAGGCGCCGCTCGCCGCGCCGACCGCCGAAGCTCTCGACGCCAACCAGGACGCGGGCGTCGATTTCCCGCTCGGCGCCGCGCGCGGCCAGCTGCATGGCACCTATATAGTCGCCCAGACCGAGGACGGCATCGTCATCGTCGACCAGCATGCCGCCCATGAGCGCCTGGTTTACGAGCGCATGAAGGCCGGGCTCGACGGCGGCGGCGTGGCGCGCCAAATGTTGCTGTTGCCCGAAGTGGTCGAGCTCGAAGAGAGCGCGGCGGCGCGCCTCATCCGGCGCCAGGAAGAACTCGCCGCCCTCGGGCTGGCCATCGAAGCCTTCGGCCCCGGCGCCGTCATCGTGCGCGAGACGCCGGCGCTCCTCGGCGAGGGCGACGTCAAGGGCCTGGTGCGCGACCTCGCCGAGGAGCTCGCCGAATTCGGCGAGGGCGTGGCGCTCCGGGAAAGATTGTCCGAGGTCTGTTCGAGCATGGCCTGCCATGGCAGCGTGCGCGCCGGGCGGCGGCTCAAGGCGGAGGAGATGAATGCGCTGTTGCGCGAGATGGAGGCGACGCCGCATTCCGGCCAGTGCAATCATGGCCGCCCGACCTATGTCGAGCTCAAGCTCGCCGATATCGAGCGCCTATTCGGGCGCCGCTGAAGCGACAAATCTCAGTATCACCATTTCCGCCGCGCCGTAGCGCCGCCGTTCGATTTCCTCATAGCCGTCGGGCGGCGTCAGTTTCTCCCTGGCGCTGGTCTCCGCCACCACGACGGCGCCTTCGAGGAGCCAGCCATTTTCGCCCAGCGAGGCGAGCGCCGGCGCCGCCTTGCCGCCGCGATAGGGCGGGTCGAGGAATGCATAGGCGCAGGGCTCCGGCGCGGTCGGCAGATTGGTCGCGTCGCCCTGTATCACCCGCACCTTTTTCTTGAAATCGAGCGCCTCGATGTTTTCCCTGAGGCAGGCCAGCGCCGCGCCGTCGCTTTCCACCGCCGTCAGATGCACCGCCCCGCGCGACAGCGCCTCCAGCCCGAGCGCCCCGGTGCCGGCGAAGAGATCGATGACGCGCGCGCCCTTGAGCGGCAGCGCTGCCAAATCACGGTGGCCGATGATGTTGAACAGGGCCTCGCGGGCGCGCTCCGAGGTCGGTCTGAGCGCCCGCCCTTCGGGCGCTTTCAGGCGCCGCCCGCGCCGGCTACCGCCGACGATGCGCATAACAACAGACCACAGCAAAGCCTCCACCGAATAAGCCCTTCTTCCCCGAGGGGAAGAAGGGTTGGGAAGATGGGGCAAACCTAGCGCGCGGAGCGCGCTCGCAGCGCCGGAGAGGCATCCGCGCTCTTTTTGTTGGCCCCTCAAAGGCCGGGCGGGGGCGTCCGCCCCCTTGGCTCGGAGCGCACTTGCAAACGCCGGAGAGGCATCCGGGCGCTCTTTTTGTTTGTTCCCTCATGCGCCGGGCGGGAGCATCCGCCCCCTTGGCTTGGCGCGCTTGCCGGAATGCTGAAGAAGCATTCCGGAGGTGTGCCGTTTGACAGAATCTTTGTGGGTTCGCTTCACCTCCCGGCCTTTCCCAATTGTTCACGCACCACCTTGGGCGCGATGCGCGCCACCTGTCCGCGCTTTAGCGAGCCCAGTTGGAAGGGGCCGTAGGCGGTGCGGATCAGGCGGTTTACCTGAAGCCCGAGATGTTCGAGGACGCGCCGCACTTCGCGGTTTTTGCCTTCAGCGAGACCGAGCGTCAGCCAGGCGTTGCTGGCGCTGGCCGAATCGAGCGCCGCCGCGATCGGGCCATAGCGCACGCCGTCCACCGTAATGCCTTTTGCCAGCGCGGCAAGGCGTGCCTTGTCCGGGCGGCCGTAGACCCGCACCCGGTAGCGGCGCAGCCAGTCCGACCGTTCGAGGCGGCGCGAAAGGCCGCCGTCATTGGTCAACAGCAGCAGCCCCTCCGAGGCGAGGTCGAGGCGTCCGACCGAAAGCACGCGCCCCAAATCCTTCGGCAAGCTCTCGAATACCGTCACCCGGCCTTGCGGATCGTCATGGCTGGTGATCAGGCCGGGCGGCTTGTGATAGCGCCACAGCTCGGCCGGCCTGGCGGCGCCGAGCGGCTTGCCGTCGACCGTCACGGCGCTCTTGGGCGTCACCAGGAATGCCGGCGAATCCAGGATGCGGCCATCGACGGCGACGCGCCCGGCGGCGATCATGCGTTCGGCCTCGCGCCGCGAGCACAGCCCGGCGCGCGCCATATGCTTGGCGATGCGTTCGCCTTCTCCCAATTCCGACATAGTCGTACCGCTCCGTTCAGCCCCGGCAGGCGGCGATGAACGATTCGAAGATGCGCGCGTCGCCGGCGTCGATGGCGAATTCCGGATGCCACTGGACGCCGATGAACCAGCGCCGCCCGGGGTCCTCGATGCCCTCGACAACGCCATCCGGCGCCAGCGCGTTGACATCCAAACCCGGCGCGGCGGCGTCAACGGCCTGATGGTGGGCGCTGTTGACCTGCATCTCGGCGCGCCCGGTTATGCGGTGAAGCGCGCTGCCCGGCTCGAGCGCCACCGCATGGCCGGCTTCGTTGCGCGGGTTGGGCTGCTCATGCGCCAGCGCGTCCGGAACGGCGTCCGGAATATGCTGGATCAGGCTGCCGCCGAGCGCCACATTCATCAATTGCTCGCCGCCGCATATGCCGAGCGCCGGCATGTCGGAGCTGTGCGCCGCGCGCATGATGGCGAGCTCGAACTCGGTGCGGCGGTCCTTGGTCGAGACGCTGTCATGGCGTTCGGCGGCGCCGAACAGGGCCGGGTCGACGTCGAAAGCGCCGCCCGTCACCACCAGGCCGTCGATCAGGGCGAGATATTCCTCGACCCGCTCGGGCTCGTGCGGCAGCGCGATGGGCAGGCCGCCGGCGCGCGCGACGGCGGAAAAATAATTTTCCCGCATGGCGTACCAGGGGAATTTGGAATAGCCGCCGGCCGGCTCATGGTCGAGGGTGAGGCCGATGACGGGAAGGCTGCGGCGCGCGTTCATGAGCGGAATGTAGGGCCGGGCACGCCCCTGTGCAACGCGTGCGCTTGACGATTCGGCGATTAGCGCCGACTTTCACGCCATGAACGGAGCCGGCGGAAAATTCATGCAATTGGCGCTCGCCGAAGCGGAAGCGGCGGCGGCGGCGGGCGAGGTTCCGGTCGGCGCCGTGCTGGTCGATGGCCATTCCGGCGAGGTGCTGGCCGCCGCCGGCAACCGGATCGAGAGCGATTTCGATGCGACCGCCCATGCCGAGCTGCTGGCGATTCGCGCGGCGTCGCAAAAGCGCGCCTCGCCGCGCCTCAATGATTGCGATCTCTACGTCACCCTGGAGCCCTGCCCGATGTGCGCCCAGGCGATCTCGTTGGCGCGCATCCGCCGGCTCTATTTCGGCGCTACCGACGCCAAGGGCGGCGGCGTCGAAAACGGCCCGCGCATCTTCTCGCAAAGCTCCTGCCACCACCGCCCGGAAGTCTATGGTGGCCTCGACGAAAGCCGCGCGGGGGAGCTTTTGAAGCGGTTTTTCGCGGCCCGGCGGTGAGGCTACAAGCGATAAATCCGCGCCGCGTTGTCGTGGAAAATGGCGCGTTGCTCTGGCTCACTATATTGCGCTGCTGCCGCGCGGTGCGTGCCTATGAGATCGCCATAGCCCGTCCACAGCTTTTCGATCGGAAAATTGGAGCCGAACATGCAGCGCTCGGGCCCGAATATCGCCACCGTCCGATGCATGATATCGGCGATGCCGGCGCCGTCGCAGCGTTGCACGAAGGTGCCGAGGCCGGACAGCTTGGTGCTCACATTGGCGTTCTCGGCGAGGCGTTTCATGCCTTCCGCCCAGGCCGCGCGGCCGGCCTCTGAATCGTCTTCCGCCATGCCGGCATGTTCGAGCACGATATTGGCATCGGGGAAATCCCTGGCGAGCCGCGCGCCGTCGGCGAATTGCGAGGTGAAGAGCTGCAACTCGAACACCAGCCCGCGCTCGGCCACTTCTGCGAAGCCCTTGCGCCACGCCGCGCCGTTCATGATGTCGGGCGTGGCGGCGAAACGGTAAAGCTCTTTTTCATGCCAGTGGAGCTGCTGGCGGATGCCGCGAAAGGCGGCGCATTCGCCATGCCCGTCCAGGGTGCGGCTGAGATCGCCGTCGGCGAGGTCGGCATAGGCGGTAATCGCCGCCGGCCAGCCACATTCGTCCGCGACGCCTTGCACCCAGCGCGTCTCCGCCACTTCCTCGCCCGGCGCCCAGTTGGTTTGCACGTATATCGAGCGCGTCACACCCTGGCCGGCGATATCGGCGAGGAATTCAGCGATCGGATAGTCGCGCCTGAGCGCATCGTAGGGGCCGAAGATGCGCGGCAGCATGGGGCCCATCAGCCAGGGCAGGTCGGCCTGGCGCCAGATATGGTGATGGGCGTCGATGATCGGCATGTCAGCCATGTTTGCTCTCCAGACTTTCGAAATCATATACGCGGTGCGCGGTGTCGTGCATGAGGGCGCGCCGTTCGGCTTCGTTCAGCTCGGCGGCGGCGCCCCGGTAGGCCGCGATCATGTCGGCGTAGGACACCCACAGCTTGTCGACCGGAAAGTTCGAGCCGAACATGCAGCGCTCAGGCCCGAACAGGGCGAGCATCTCGCGCATCACTGGCGCCACCGACTCGGCCGTGCAGCGATGGTTGAACATGCCGAGGCCGGATATTTTTGCGACGACATTGCTCTCACCCGCCATCAGCGCCATGCCGTCGCGCCACGCCGCCCGGCCGGCTGCCGATTCATCGGCCGGCAGGCCGCCATGTTCGAGCACGATGGTGGCTCGGGGGTGCTCACGCGCCAGCCTGGCCGCTTGCGTCATCTGGCCGGGGAAAATCATCAGCTCGAAGATCAGCCCGCGTTCGGCAAGCTCGGCGAAGCCGCGCCGCCAGGTTTTGTCGTCCATCACTGTGCCGTCGATGCCGGCGGCGCGGTATTGCGCCTTGTCGTGCCAGTTGAGCATTTGCCTTATGCCGCGAAAATTTGCCGATTCGCCATGCGCGTCGAGCAGCGCGCCCAGTCCGGGGTCGGCCAAATCCGCCCAGCCGATAATGGCCAGCGGTTTTTCGCTGCGCTCGGCGACGGATTGCACCCAACGGGTCTCTAAGGCGGCGTTGTCGGGCGGCCAGCCGCACTGGATATAGACCGAGCCGGCGACGCCGAGCGGCGCGCTCTCACCGTGCAATTCCTCGAGCAGATAGTCGCGCCGGATGGCGTCATAGGGGCCGTAAATGCGCGGCGTCATCGGCGCTTGCAGCCACGGTATATCGGCCACGCGCCACAAATGATGATGCGAATCGATTATTTGTTCCACGCGCCTAGCCTTTGACGGCGCGCCAGCCGATGTCGCGGCGGTAAAACCCGCCCGGCCAATCGATGCGCGCGACCGCCTGATAGGCCTTGGCCTGGGCGCTGGCGATGTCGTCGCCGAGCGCCGTGACGCCAAGCACGCGCCCGCCGGTCGCGGTCACTTCGGCGCCGGCCAGGCTGGTGCCGGCGTGAAAGACGGTGGCGCCGGTTTCGCGCTCGGCGGCCTCGATGCCGCGAATGACACTGCCTTTTTCGTAAGCCCCGGGATAGCCCTTGCTGGCCATAACCACGCAGAGCGCCGCCTGGTCATGCCATTCCAGCTCGATCTCGGAGAGCCGTCCATCGCGCGCCGCGCGCAGTGCCGTGAACAGGTCGGATTTGAGGCGCGGCAGAATCGCCTGGCATTCCGGGTCGCCGAACCGCACATTCACTTCGAGCAATTTGGGCGCGCCGTCCGATATCATCAGCCCGGCATAGAACACGCCCTTGAACGGCGCGCCGTCGGCCGCCATGGCGCGCACCAGGGGCGCGACGATATCGCCCCGCGCCATTTCGCAAAGTTCCGGCGTCATCACCGGCGCCGGCGAATAGGCGCCCATGCCGCCGGTGTTGGGGCCGCTATCGCCTTCGCCCACCGCCTTATGGTCCTGCGCCGTCTCCAGCGGCAGGATATTCTCGCCATCGACCAGGGCGAGATAGCTGGCTTCCTCGCCGGGCAGGAATTCCTCGACCACCACCTCGCTGCCGGCGGCGCCGAACTGGCCGGCGAACATCGCGCGCGCCGCCGCAGCCGCTTGCTCGACCGTTTCGGCGATGATCACGCCCTTGCCGGCGGCGAGACCGTCGGCCTTGATCACCAGCGGCGCGCCCCGGCTTTGAATAAACCGCTCGGCGGCGTCGAGCGAGGTAAAGCGGCCATATCCGGCGGTCGGCACGCCGGCGCGGGCGCAGAGATCCTTCATGAAGCCCTTCGAGCCTTCCAGCCTGGCGGCGCCGGCGCTCGGCCCGAATGCGGCGATGCCGGCCGCCTCGAGCCGGTCGGCGAGGCCGCCGACGAGCGGCGCTTCCGGCCCGATGACGGCGAAGCCGATGCTGTTCTCGGCGCAAAACGCCAAAATTCCGTCGAAATCCATGACGTCGAACGCCACGCATTCGGCCGCCGCCGCGATGCCGGCATTTCCGGGTGCGCAATAGAGCCGCTCGATATCCGGCGAAGACGCCAGGCTCCAGCACAGCACATGTTCGCGGCCGCCCGAGCCGATCACGAGAGTTTTCATATATACTGTCCTCTCCTTTGCAATAGTTTGTTGTAGCACAGCGGGCGGGGCGGGCGAGCATGAACGAGCGCGACGAAGAAAGCGGCGTCGGCGGCAATATCGCGGCCTATTCGGTCAGCGAATTGTCGAGCCGCTTGAAACGCACGGTCGAGGAAAATTTCGACTGGGTGCGGGTCAGGGGCGAGGTCTCCGGCTTCAAGCGCGCCGCCTCCGGCCACCTCTATTTCACCCTCAAGGACGACAAGGCGGTGCTCGACGCGGTGTGCTGGCGCGGCACCGCCGGGCGGCTCGGCATGCAGCCCGAGGACGGGTTAGAGGTCATCGCCAGCGGCAAGATCACCACCTATCCGGCGCGCTCGCGCTACCAGCTCGTGGTGCAGAGTTTGGAGGTTGCCGGCGAAGGGGCGCTCTTGAAGCTGCTCGAGGAGCGCAAGAAGAAGCTCGGCAAGGAAGGCCTTTTCGATGAGGCGCGGAAACGCGCGCCGCCCTATTTGCCGGCCACCATCGGCGTCGTGACCTCGCCGACCGGCGCCGTCATCCGCGATATCTTGCACCGCATCTCCGAGCGCTTTCCGCGCCATGTGCTGGTATGGCCGGTGCTGGTGCAGGGCGAGCAAGCCGCCGAACAGGTGGCGGCCGCCATCCAGGGCTTCAACGCGCTGGCGCCGGGCGGGCCAAGGCCCCGGCCCGATATCCTCATCGTCGCCCGCGGCGGCGGCAGCCTGGAAGATCTCTGGGCCTTCAATGAAGAGATCGTGGTGCGCGCGGCGGCGGCGAGCGAGATCCCACTGATTTCCGCCATCGGCCATGAAAGTGATGTCACCCTAATCGACTTGGCGGCCGACCGCCGCGCGCCGACCCCGACGGCGGCGGCGGAGATGGCGGTGCCGGTGCGGGCCGAACTGATCGAAGACCTGCTCGGCCGCGAACGGCGGTTGATTTCGGCGGCGGCGCGCCTGCTCGACGAACGGCGCACGCGCCTGGAAGGGCTCGGGCGCGGCCTGCCCGACGCCGCGTCGCTGATCGGCGCGGCGGCACAGCGCCTCGACGATTGGAGCGAGCGCTTCGCCAATTCGGCGCGCACGGCGCTCAAGGCGCGCCACGATCACATCACCAGGCTGGGTTACCAATTGCAGCCGCGCGCCCTCGAACTGCTGGTCAAACAAGGCATCAGGCAGTCGGACGCGCTCGGCGAACGCCAGGCGCGGGCGATACGGCAGAGACTGGCCCGGCACGAGGAACAGAAGGACGCGCTCTTTCGGCTGCTCAACAACTTCTCCTATGAGCGCGTGTTGGAGCGCGGCTTTGTATTGGTGCGCGACAATAGGGCGCGGCCGCTGACCTCGGCCGCCGCGCTCAAGCCGGGCATGGAACTGGCCTTGCACTTCCACGACGGCGAGGCGGCGGCGGTCGCGGCCGGGCGGCCCACGGGGACCAAAGGGCGCGATCCAGGCGCCGATGATGGAGAACAGGGCTCGCTGCTGTGAGGCGCGCCGCACTCCCGCTTGCGCTGGTTTTGCTTTTGCTGGCGGCGCCGCTCGGCGCCGGAGAAATCAGCCTCGACGGCGGTTTTATTCAGGGCGGCCTGGTGCGCGGCAGCGCGCCGCCGGGCAGCGCGGTCACCCTCGACGGACGCCAATTGCGGCTCTCGCCCGAGGGCATTTTCATCTTCGGTTTTGGCCGCGACGCCGGCGCCGAGGCGGTTCTAATCATCGCCTACCCGGGCGGCGAAGAAGAGACGCGCCGCCTCGCCATCGCGCCCCGCCAATACGATATTCAGCGCGTCGAGGGCCTGCCCCAAAAGATGGTCACGCCGCCGCCCGAGCTGCTCGCCCGCATCCGCGAAGAGGGCGCCATCGTGCGCGCCGCGCGCGCCTTCGATATGGCGGAAACTTTTTTTTCGGCGCCCTTCGCCTGGCCGGCCCGGGGGCCGATATCGGGGGTCTATGGCAGCCAGCGGATATTGAACGGCGAGCCGCGCCAGCCGCATTTCGGCGTCGATATCGCGGCGCCGGAAGGCACGCCGGTGCGCGCGCCGGCCGGCGGGGAGGTGCGCCTGGCGGCGCCCGATCTCTACTATTCCGGCGGCACCGTCATCCTCGATCACGGCCACGGGCTGAGCTCGTCATTCCTGCATATGAGCCGGGTCGATGTCGCGGTCGGACAGCAGGTGGCGCAGGGCGAGGTGATCGGTGCCATCGGCGCCACCGGGCGCGTCACCGGTGCGCATCTCGACTGGCGCATGAACTGGTTCGAGCGCCGCCTCGACCCGGCCTTGCTGGTCGGGCCGCAGGAGTAGATTACTCGTCCCGAGGCCACCGGTTGTGCAGCCACAGCCATTGGCCGGGGCGCTCGCGGATCCAGTCTTCCAGCACCGCGTTGACGCGGCGCATCGCCTCGGCCACGTCGGCTGCCGCATCGCCCGAGCGCGGCAGCTCCAGCTTGGGGTAGATCGTGACGCGAAACCGGCAGCCCTTCAGCCGTTCGGTACGCGCCGGCCAGACCGGCAAATCAAACTTGAAGGCGAGCTGCGCCAGCGCCGGCGCGGTCATCGCGTCGCGGCCGAAAAACGGCACCGCGATGCCGTCGTTCATTTTCTGATCGACCAGCATGGCGGTATAGCCGCCCTCTTTGACCTGGCGCACCATTTGACGCGCGCCGGCGGCGCCCTTGGCGATCGCGTTTTGTGTTATGTCGCGCCCGCGAACGCGGGAAAGCAGGCGATCGACGAAGGGGTTGTTGGGCGCCCGATAGACAAATGCGATGGGAATGCCGTATTGGATCACGGGCAGCCCGGAGACCTCCCAATTGGCGAGATGCCCGGTGAAAAACAAGGCGCCGCGCGCCTCCTGCTTGGCCGCCGCCAGATGTTCCTCGCCGACCACTTCGATGCGCCCGCCGGGGGTGTAGGCGCGGAACTTGCCGAGATGGGGATATTCGCCGGCGACGCGGCCGAGGTTGCGCCACATCTCGGCCAATGTGCTGTCGACCTCGGCCTTCGAGAGCTCCGGCAGGGCGCGGGTGAGATTGCGCCGGGCGCGGGCATGGAGCGGCAGCAGCGGCCCCAGCATGGCGGCCAGCGCGCCACCGGCGCCCGAGGCGAGCGGCAGCGGCAGCAATCGGAACAAGGCAAACAGGGCGCCGACAAACGCGCCTTCGACGGCGTAGCGCAGCTGCTTGGCGAGCGGGCGTTTAGCCATCCGACCCCGCGGCGCCGGCGAGAACGGACTTCAATAGCTTTTGCACGGCTTCGGGATCCTGCCATTCGAGCGTCACGGCGACCGATTGCACCATCGGCTTGGCCTCCTCGGGGAGACGCACCCAATCCTTTTCCGTGGTCACGGCGATGGCGCCTTGCTCGCCGGCATATTCGACCAGGGTCATGACCTCGTCAGGCGTGTAACGATGGTGATCGGCGAAGGCGATGCGGCGGACGATCTTGCAGCCGATCGTCTCCAGCGTGGCGAAGAACTTGGTCGGTCTGGCGATGCCGGCGAAAGCGACGACGGCGCGCTCGCGCAGCTTAAGTGCGCGCAGCGCCGGCGTCAGTTCGGCGCGCAGAAGCGGCGACGCATTGGTGCCCAGGCGCTGGCAAACACCGGCCTCATCCGGCCCCACCAAAATGATGGCGTCGGCGCGCGCCAGGCCGCGCGCTACCGGCTCGCGCATGGGACCGGCCGGAATCAGCCGCTCATTGCCGAAACCGAAGCCGCCATCGACGACGACTAGCGACAGATCCTTGACCAGCGAGGGGTTTTGCAGGCCGTCATCCATGATGATCGCTTCGGCGCCGTCATCGATGGCGGCGCGTGCCCCGGCGGGCCGGTTGCGCGCCAGCCAGGTCGGCGCCCGGCGCGCCAGCAGCAGCGGCTCGTCGCCGACCCTACGGGCATCGTGCCGCTTGGGGTCGACGCGAAGCGGCCCGCGTGCCGAGCCGCCATAGCCGCGGGTGAGAAAATGCGGCGCCGCGCCCCATTCCTGCATCATCTTGGCCAGCGCCAGTGCCGTCGGCGTCTTGCCGGCGCCGCCGGCGACCAGATTGCCGACGCAAATGACCGGCACGCCGACGCGCCGCGATGCAACGAAGGAGCGGCTTATCTGCCCGGCGACGTCGTAGCCCCAGGCGAGCGGCGCCAGAAGGCTGGCCTGAAGAGCGCCGCCGCCGCCGGGGTTCCAGAATTCAGGCGTGCGCATGGGCGCGCTCCCTGTCGCTGTCGAGCAGCCGCAATATTTCGGCCAGCGCCAGGTCGCTGGCGCCGCCGAGCGC
>CAJXFT010000081.1 GCA_913053235.1 uncultured Alphaproteobacteria bacterium | reverse complement strand
GGGATTCATCTCGGTGCAAAAGGCGCAAGCGGACCGGCGCCGCCGCCTGTTGAAACTCACCGACAAGGGACTGGAATTGGAGCGCCGCCTGTCCGAGGTTCAGCGTGCCCGTATCGGCGAAGCCTACCGCGCCGCCGGCGGCGACGCGGTGGAAGGCTACCGCAAGGTTTTGCTCGGCATCATCGACGAGGCCGACCGCCGGCGCTTCGAGGATTACCGTTAAGGCGGCCGGGCGCGCTTGGCATATACTTATACCAAGGAGCGGTGATAAGGCCATGAACCGGGATCAGGCGCACAAGGGATCGCAATCGGCGCCGGCGCTCGATGGGGACGCGCCGCACATCATGGTGGTCGATGACGACGACCGCCTGCGCAAGCTCTTGCGGCGCTATCTCAGCGAAAACGGCTACCGCGTGACCACGGCGGGAACGGCGGCCGAAGCGGAGGCAAGGCTGCGCGGCCTGGCGTTCGATCTCCTAGTGCTCGATGTCATGATGCCGGGCGAGAGCGGCGTCGCGTTGACCCGGCGCCTGCGCCGGCACATGTCGGTGCCGATCCTGTTATTGACCGCGATGGGCGAGCCCGAGGATCGCATTGCCGGGCTCGAGAGCGGCGCCGACGATTATTTGACCAAGCCCTTCGAGCCGCGCGAATTGCTGCTGCGCATCGCGACGATCCTGCGCCGTACCCGCGCCGTGCCGCCGGCCGCCGCCGCCGAGACGCCGCTGCGCATCGGCGATTTTGAGTTTCATCCGGCGCGCGGCGAGTTGATGCGCGACGGCGAGAGCGTGCGCCTGACCCATACCGAAGCCCAGCTGCTGACGCTGTTCGTCAGCCAACCCGGCGTCACGCTGAGCCGCGAGGAATTGTGCCGCCATAGCGGCATCGATGCGGGCGGCCGCGCCATCGACGTGCAGATCACCCGTCTCAGGCGCAAGATCGAACCCGATCCGCGGGCGCCGCGCTATCTCCTCACGGTATGGGGCGAGGGTTATACCTTGCGCCCGGTTTAGGAATCGGCCATGGCGCCCGCCCGCCCGAGCCTGCTGAGAAGCCTCACCCCCAAGGGGTTGTTCTGGCGCTCGCTGCTGATCCTGTTGATCCCGATGGTGCTGCTGCAAGGCGTTGTCGCCTATATTTTCTTCGAACGCCATTGGGATACGGTGAGCCGGCGCCTCGCGCTCGGCCTCACCGGCGACATCATCTATGTCATGCGCACCATGCAGAAATATCCCGAGGACGAGTTTCGCGAATGGACGCTGCGCGCCGCGCACCGCGAAATGCAAATAGACGCCGTCTTCGAAGCGGGCGCCAAATTGCCCGCCACCGCGCCCAAGCTCAGCGGCCGCAACATGGACCGCATGCTGCACCATGCGCTCAGCGAGCGGCTGGTCATTCCCTTCCACATCGATACGCGGCGTGACGATCGCAACATATCCATCCGCATCGAATTGCAGGAAGGCGTGCTCAATATTCTGGCGCCGCGCAAACGCATGTTCTCGACCACGATCTATATTTTCGTGTTGTGGATGGTCGGCACCGCCGTCGTCGTCACGGCGATCGCGATTTTTTTCCTGCGCAACCAGATTCAGCCGATCCGGCGTTTGGCGGCGGCGGCGGAAGCCTTCGGCAAGGGTCGCTCGGAGGTCGAGTTCAAGCCCGCCGGGGCGAGCGAAATTCGCCAGGCCGCGGCCGCCTTCATAGACATGCGCGGGCGCATCGCGCGCCATATCGATCAGCGCACGGAAATGCTGGCCGGCGTCTCGCATGATCTGAGGACGCCCTTGACCCGCATCAAGCTGCACTTGGCGATGCTGCGCGAAGCCACCCCGGAGGCCGGCACGGAAATATCGGACCTTGAATCCGACATCGCCGAAATGGAAAAGATGATCGACGAATATCTCGCTTTCGCGCGCGGCCAGGGTGCCGAGGCGCCGGTGCCGGTCGATCTCCTGGCGCTGATCGGCGAGGTCGTCGAGGGCGCGCGCCATGGCGGCGGCGCCGTGCGGCTCGAAGCCGTAGAAGCGCTCACCCTGCCGCTCAGGCCGAACGCCATCAAGCGCTGCCTCACCAACCTGGTCGATAATGCCGTCCGCCATGGCGAGCATATCGACGTGCACGCGCGCCGCGTCGGCGAGGCGGTCGAGGTGAGCGTCGAGGATGACGGCCCCGGCATCCCGCCCGAAAGCCTTGAGGACGTCTTCAAGCCATTCTATCGCCTCGACGATTCGCGCAATCCCAATTACGCCGGGGCGGGCCTCGGTCTGGCCATCGCGCGCGATGTCGCACGCGGCCATGGCGGCGATATCGTGCTGCGGAAAAGCGATTCAGGCGGCCTTTGCGCGATCCTGCGCCTGCCGCTCTAATAGAGACGCGCGCCGTTGGCGACGGCCTGCTCGGGCGCGATCAGCACCACCTCGCCATCTTCTCCGGGAAAGCCGAGCAGCAGGACTTCCGACATGAATGCGCCGATCTGCTTGGGCGGGAAATTGACCACGGCGGCGATTTGGCGGCCCACCAGTTCGGCGCATCGGTAATTTTCCGTCACTTGCGCCGATGTCTTGCGGGTACCTATTTCCGGGCCGAAATCGACCCATATCTTGTAGGCCGGGACGCGTGCTTCAGGGTAAGGCTCGGCGCGCAGGATCGTGCCGGCGCGAATATCGACCTTGAGAAAATCCTCGAACGAAAGCGGCGTCTCAGCCAGCGCCGGCCTCGACGGGTCCGCATGGCTCGCCGGCCTCGCGGCGGCCGCGCCGGCGCAGGAAACCCAACAGCCTTTCGGCGCGCTGCAACTGGCGGTCCAGCGATGCCATGGTGCGCGACATGTCCTCGCTGTCATCGTTGAACCAGGAGCGCAGCACGGCGAGATAGATCAGCGCCAAACCCTTGATGCGAAGCTGCCCGCGCACGCCCGAAGAAGAGATATTCGCCGCCTCCAACATCCAGCGCATGGAGCGGTAAAGGCTCAACGGCCCGCGCGCCAGGGCTTCGACATCCGAGGTCGAGGCGCGCAGGATCGAGCGCACCGCCTCCTTGTGCGGATTCATCGCATCGAATCGCTTCATCAACACGTCGAACAGCTTCTCGCGGCTCGATTTATCGGCCAGTTCGGGGTCGATATCGTTGAGCACGGTTTCGTCGACGCGTGTCGTGTAGGCCGCGACGATCGCCGTTTTCGAGGGGAAGGTGCCGTGCAACTGGGCCAAGGTGAGGTTGGCGGCTTCGGCGATATCGCCGAGGCTGGTTTCCGCCCAACCCTTTGACGCCGCCAGTTCGAGCGCGCTATCGACGATCAGGCGGGGATAATCCGTTTTCCTGGGCATCTAATCGGTACCGTCTTTAATTCTGGCTTGTCTTTATTTAGGCGCAGGCCCGGCGCGGGTCAATTCGCGGCTTGCTTTTTTTTCAGGCCAGCGCCTTTGAGCGCTCCGTCGCCGCCAGGACGGCACGCTTCATCAGCGCGCCGAGGCCGTCCTCGGCCATCAGCACGTCGAGAGCCGCGGCGGTGGTGCCGCCCGGGCTGGTGACGTTGACGCGAAGCTGGTCCGGCGCCTGGTCGGATCGGCTCGCCAGCTCGCCGGCGCCGCGCACCGTCGCGCGCGCCAGGCGCATCGCGAGATCCGGCGCCAGCCCGGCCTCCACACCGGCGGCGGCGAGCTTTTCGATCAACAGGAAAACATAGGCCGGGCCGCTGCCGGAGACCGCCGTAACGGCGTCCATAAGCGCCTCATCCGCGACCCAGGCAACCTCGCCGACGGCTTCGAGCAGGCGCTGGCACAGCGCCCGCTGGGCTTCGCTCGTCTGCCGATTGGCGCAGGCGACGGTCATGCCGAGGCCGATCGATGCCGGCGTATTCGGCATCGCGCGAACCACCGGCACGGCGCCGAGATGGCTCTCGAACAGGGATATCCTGCAGCCCGCGGCGATCGACAGGAACGGCGTATCGCCGGCGGCGAGAGATGAATATTGCGGCACGACTTCGTTCATGATTTGCGGCTTGACGGCGAATATGACGATCTCGGTGCCGGCCGGCAGGCGCGACGCCGTCGGTGCGACATTCACCCCAAGCCCAGCCAAACGCGCGGCCGCGCCGCCGTCGGGCTCGATGACGTGAATATCCGCCGCTTCGATGCCGCTTTCAAGCCAGCCGGCGAGCAGCGCACCGCCCATCTTGCCGCCGCCGGCCAAAACGATGGCGCCGGAAAACTGCTTCGTCATCAAGCTTCGCCGGCGGTCTCGAAGAGCGCCGAATCGAGCGCGTCGCGGGGAGATTTACCGGCCCAAATCACGTGCTGAAAGGCCGGGTAAAAGCGATTGCATTCCTGCAGGGCGATTCCCAGCATGTCTTCGATTTGCGCTTCCGACGGGCGCGGCGCGCCGCGGAAGATGAACGTATGGCGCCAGGTCGGCCGGCGCTCGTCGCGCCGCAAATCGAAATGGCCGAGCCACATATTCTCGTTGATCAGCGCCAGCAGGCCATGGATATCGGCGAGCCGCTCGTCCGGTACCTTCATATCGAAGCCGCAGCGGAATTCGAGCGCGTCGACGTCGGAACTATAGGCAAACCACATCTCATAGGCGCACCACGGTCCGACATAATGCGCCGCCAGCAATTCCTCATCGCTAAAACGCTCGAACGGAAGGTCCGCCGCGCCGGCGACCCGTTCGACGATATCGAGCGGATTGTCGTCAAGGAAGTCTACGCTGCTCAAGACTGTCGACATGCGCCTGTCCGTGCCGAGGTTGTGCACAATTCACGAACGGCGCGGTGGGATCCACAAATATCTTTATATTGTGGTACGTGGCCGCGTGTACCCAAATTGTAGCGTCTTCATACAATAATGTGTATGACGGCCAAATTAAAGCGCAAAATATAGTGGGTCAAACCGGTCAGCCCAACTGACACGAAAGCTCGGCGAATCGCCGCTAATCCTTGCTGTCCTCCGCTTCCAGCGCCTTTTCCAACTGTTCGACGCGGGCCGTCAGCGCCTCCTGCTCTTCGCGCGCCTTGGCGGCGATTTCCTTGACGGCGTCGAACTCATCGCGGCTGACCATGTCGAGGCCGTCCAATATCCGTTCGAACTGGCGCCTGAGGATGGTTTCGAATTCGCCTTTGACACCGCCGGCGGCACCCATCGCGCTGCCGGCGACACGCGCCAAATCGTCCAATAATCGGTTGTCCGTCTGCATTTCACACTCCATACGCCAAGATTCAGCCTATAATACAGCTTCTTGGCCATTGGCGTAGACAATATAAGACGCGTTCGACGGCCCTTTGTCGCGAGCCTGGCGAAAACTGCGCATGATATTAGTGACCGGCGGTGCCGGATTCATCGGCTCAAATCTGGTTGCCGGGTTGGAAGAGAGCGGCGCCGGCCCGCTCGCCGTATGCGACCGCGAAGGCGCCGGAGATGGCGGGAGAACTGTCGCCAAGCGGCGCCTCGCGGCGCGCATCGAGCCGGCGGCGCTGTTTTCGTTTCTGGACGAGCATCAAAGCGAGATGCGGGCGGTCTTCCATATGGGCGCCACCTCCTCGACCATGGAAACCGATGCCGCCCTGTTCGCGCGCAACAATTACCGCCTGAGTCTGGAACTGTGGCACTGGTGCGCCCGCCATGGCGTGCGCTTCATCTATGCCTCCTCGGCGGCGACCTATGGCGACGGCGCGCTCGGCTTCGACGATGACGGCTCGGAGAAAGCTCTGGCGGCGCTCAGCCCGCTCAATCTATACGGCCGCTCCAAGCATCTGTTCGACCGCCGCGTCGCCGCTCTCCTGGCCAAGGGCGCGGCGGCGCCGCCGCAATGGGCGGGGCTCAAGTTTTTCAATGTGTTCGGCCCCAACGAGTATCACAAGGGCAATCAGAAAAGCGTCATCGCCACCGCCTATCCCGCCGCCGCCCGGGGTGAGCCGGTGCGCCTTTTCAAATCGCATGATCCGCGTTACGCCGATGGCGGCCAGCTGCGCGATTTCATCTGGGTCGGCGATTGCGTCGCCGTCATGCTGTGGCTGCTGGAGCATCAAGAGGTCAACGGCCTGTTCAATGTCGGCACCGGCCGGGCGCGCAGTTTCGACGATTTGGCGAAAGCCCTGTTCGCGGCACTGGAACGGCCGCCGAAGATAGAATATATCGACATGCCGGAGGCGATTCGCGCGCGTTATCAATATTTCACCGAGGCGCGCATGGCGCGCCTGCGCGGCGCCGGATACGAGCAGCCGTTTACATCCCTGGAGGCCGGCGTGGCCAGTTATGTACGCGATTATCTGATGCAACCGGACCCCTACCGATGAGCCTCGCCCTGGCGTTTCCCAATATAGATCCGGTGATCGTCAGTTTCGGTCCGGTCGCCATCCGCTGGTACGCCCTGGCCTATGTGATCGGCCTGGTGCTCGGCTGGCGTTATATCCGCCATCTCGCCAAAGGCGCGGTGCCGGGGCTCGACAAGCGCTCGGCCGATGATTTCCTGGTATGGTGCACGCTCGGCGTCATCATCGGCGGCCGGCTCGGCTACGTCATCTTCTACCAGCCCGGCTATTTCATCGACCATCCCGGGCAAATACCGGTGGTCTGGCAGGGTGGTATGTCCTTCCATGGCGGCATGCTGGGGGTGATCGGCGCCCTGTTTCTGTTCGCTCGCCTGAGAAAAATAAACCCGCTTTCGGTGGCCGATGCCGCCGCCTGCGCCGTTCCGATCGGGCTGTTTTTCGGCCGCGTCGCCAATTTTATCAATGGCGAGCTCTATGGCCGGGCGAGCGATGTGTCGTGGGCGATGGTGTTTCCCGGCGGCGGGCCGGAGCCGCGCCATCCGAGCCAACTATACGAAGCGTTTCTCGAGGGGTTGCTGTTGTTCGCCATTCTGACGGCGCTGACATATATATTGCGCGCCGGCCGGCGGCCGGGCCTTCTCACCGGCGTTTTCCTGATCGGCTACGGCCTGTCGCGCATCGTCGTCGAGCTGTTCCGCGAGCCCGACGCCTTCCTCGGAACCTTTGGCGGCATCAGCATGGGCCAGATCCTGTCCCTGCCGATGGTGTTGCTCGGGCTCTATCTGGCGCTCCGCACCCGGCCCTGGCGGCGCTTGCCGGCGGGCGGCTGAGCCTGGCCATGACTCCCCTCGCGGCGCGCCTCAAGGAGATCATCGAAGAGAGCGGCCCGATCAGCGTGGCGCGTTATATGGAGATTTGCCTGAACGATCCCGAGCATGGCTATTACCGCCGCCGCCAGCCGATCGGCGCCGCGGGGGATTTCGTCACGGCGCCCGAGGTGAGCCAGATGTTCGGTGAATTGATCGGTCTCTGGTGCGCCGTCAGTTGGCGCCAAATGGGCGCGCCCGAGCGCGTCAATCTGGTCGAGCTCGGCCCCGGCCGCGGCACTTTGTTACTGGATGCGATGCGTGCCTTGCACACCCAGCCCGAATTCCTCGCCGCCATTTCGCTCCATCTGGTGGAGACCGGCGAACGGCTGCGCCACGCGCAGCGGCACAGCCTAGCCGGATTTACGCCGACATGGCATGCATCGCTCGCCGCCTTGCCGCCCGGCCCGCTCATCATCGTCGCCAACGAATTCTTTGACGCCCTGCCGGTGCATCAATATGAGCTGACAGCCACCGGCTGGCGCGAACGGCTGGTGACGTTCGACGGCGAAAGCTGCCATCTCGAATTGGCCGAGCCGCCATGCGCGTTGAACAGGCCAGGACAACTCGGCGACGTGTTCGAACAAGCGCCGGCGCGCAACGATTACATGGCCGATATCGCCCGGCGCCTGGAAAGCCATGGCGGCGTGGCGCTGATTATCGATTATGGCCATACCGAGAGCGCCAACGGCGATACGTTGCAGGCGGTGCGCGCGCATCGGGCGCAGTCGATATTCGCCGAGCCGGGGCTGGCCGATTTAACCTCGCATGTCGATTTCGAAGCCCTGGGGCGCGCCGCCGTGCGGCTTTCGCTGCACGGGCCGGTGCGCCAGGGCGAATTCCTGCGCCGCCTCGGCATCGAGGCGCGCGCCGCCACCTTGCGGCGCTCGGCGACGCCCGAACAGTCCGACCAAATCGCCAGCGCCCTGCATCGCCTGCTCGACAGCCGGCAAATGGGCGATCTGTTCAAGGCTCTGGCGTTGACCCGCCATGGCGCGCCGCCCCCCGCCGGGTTCGAGGGCGCGGTGGCGCCCGCGCAAGCGGCGCAAGGCCACGCCACATGGTGAAAGCCATCGAACATGACGCGCTGGCCGCCGCCAGCGGCGCCGTGCGGCACGGATTTTTCACCCGCGCCGGCGGCGTCAGCGGCGGCCTCTATGCCTCGCTCAATTGCGGCTATGGCTCGAACGACGAATATGATGCGGTGCGCGAAAACAGGAGCCGCGCGGCGGCCGCGCTGGGGCTCTCGGCGGATGATCTTTGTAGCGCCTATCAGATCCATGGCACGGCGCATGTGGTGGTCGAAAAGGCGTGGCGGCACGCCCAGGCGCCGCGCGCCGACGCCCTGGTCAGCAACACAGCCGGCGTGGCGCTCGGCATTCTCACCGCCGATTGCGCCCCGGTCCTCTTGGCCGATGGCGACAATCGCGTGATTGGTGCGGTTCACGCGGGTTGGCGTGGCGCGCTGGGCGGCGTCCTCGAGGCCGGCGTCGAGGGCATGCGCAAATTGGGCGCGCGGGCGGCAAATATCGGCGCCGTGATCGGCCCCACCATCGGCCCCGATTCCTATGAAGTCGGAGCCGAGTTTCCGGCCCCGTTCCTCGCCCATGACCGCGCCGCCGAGGCTTTTTTCCGCCCGGCGCGGCGAGAGGCGCATTATCTCTTTGACCTGCCCGGCTATGTCGCGCACCGCCTCGAGGCGCTGGGGCTGGCCGAGATCGCCCGGCTCGGGCGCGATACCTATGCCGAGGAAGAACAGTTTTTCAGCTATCGCCGCAACAGCCTGAATGGCGAGCGCGATTATGGCCGCCTGCTGGCGGCGATCGCCTTAGCGGGCTGAAGCGCGTGCCGCATATGATCCTGTTCTGTGTTTTTCTCTTTATCGGGCTCGTGGCGGGCTGTGTGTTTAGTTGACGGCCACAGCCGATAACGTGCCGATGACGTGCCGATGACGCGCCCCGTGCCACAGTTGGCCGTTATGTTGGCCCTAGTCGTGGGCGTCCTTCTGCTCGCCGCCTGCGGTGCCTTGCCGCGCCCCTTCCAGCCGGCCGACAAAACGCCGCCGGAAGTCCTCGAGGCGGCGCTCGGCGCCCGGGCCGGGGTGTTTGTCGAGCCCATTCCGGGCTTGGCGGAAGGCGAATCGGAACGCCTCACCGAAGCGCTGGTGGCGGCGCTCAGGGCGCATGACGTGGCCGCCGGGCGGCGCGCCAACAACCGCGCCAGCTACCGGATTTCGGCGCGGCGCGGCGAGGCGGACAGGCTTCATTGGAGCCTGGCCGAGCCCGGCGGCGCCATCATCCTCGGCTTCGAGGACCAGGGAGGTGCCGAGCGCGTCCAACTGGTGGCGCGGCGCTTCGCCGATATTCTCAACCCGAAAAATCCGCCTTCGGCCGGCACCGTCCTGCTGCTCGCCGTGCGCCCGGTCGATGGCGCGCCCGGCGATGGCCGCCACGCGCTGACCCGGGCGATGCGCCGGGCATTGAAGGAATATGGGCTGAAAGCGGCCGAATCGCTTGAAGACGCCACCTTCATCGTGCTCGGCAGCGTCTATATGGGCGGCGCGCCGGAATCGGGCGAACAGCAATCGATCACCATCGACTGGACGGTCATGTCGCCGAACGGCGCCCGCATCGGCACCGTCAATCAGAGCAATACCGTGCCCAGCGGCACACTCGACGGCGCCTGGGGGCCGGTGGCGCGCGCCGTCGCCGAAAACGGGGCGCAGGGGATCGTTGCCATGTTGGAGCGCATCGGCGCGCTGGAATAGATCGCCGGCGGGGCGTAATTTATTGCCACCAGGGCGTTTACAGTGCCAAGCCGGCTTGATACATTCCGGCGCGCCGCTGGGGCCGCCGCGCCGCTTGGCCAACTCCATGGGTATTTTTCAAGAACCGCCGGCCACACGAGAATCGACCGGTCCGTGGCCGTTATTGGAGAACGATATCAATGAAGCTCGTCGCCGGAAACAGTAACCGGCCCCTCGCCGAAGCCATCGCCGCTTCGCTCAATACGCCATTGACCAAAGCCACTGTCCGGCGCTTCTCGGACAATGAGATTTTCGTCGAGATACATGAAAATGTGCGCGGCGAGGATGTTTTCGTCATCCAGTCCACCTCGTCGCCGGCAAACGACAATGTGATGGAGCTGCTGGTCTGTCTGGACGCGCTCAAACGCGCTTCGGCGCGGCGCATCACGGCGGTGCTGCCCTATTTCGGATATGCCAGGCAGGACCGGAAATCGGCGCCCCGGACGCCGATCTCGGCCAAGCTGGTGGCAAATCTGATCGTCGCGGCGGGCGCCCACCGGGTGCTGACGCTCGACCTGCATGCCGGCCAGATTCAGGGGTTTTTCGATATCCCGGTCGACAATCTCTATGCCGCCGGGGAAATGATCGGCGATATCGAGCGCGCCTTTTCGAACGGCCAACTGATGGTCGTCTCGCCCGATGTCGGCGGCGTGGTGCGCGCCCGCGCCATCGCCAAGCGCCTCGAGGTCGATCTCGCCATCGTCGACAAACGGCGCGAAAAGGCGGGCGTGTCGGAAGTCATGAATATCATCGGCGATGTGTCCGGGCGCAATTGCATATTGCTCGACGATATCGTCGATTCGGCGGGCACGCTTTGTAACGCGGCGGCGGCGCTGAAGGCGTCGGGCGCCAGCGAGGTCCATGCCTATGTCACCCATGCCGTGCTGTCCGGCGGCGCCGTGGCGCGGGTCTCCGCCTCCGACCTCAAATCCCTGGTGGTGACCGACAGCATCGCCATGACCGAGGCGATGCGGGTTTCGGACAGCATCAAGGTATTATCCATCGCCAAACTGATGGCGGAAGCGATCCGGCGCATCAGCGCCGAAAGCTCCGTCTCCAACCTGTTCGTCTGAGCGCGACAGCCGGCCCAAGGGCCCGAGGCCAACAGCGAACCTGCAAGGGAAAGACAATGAGTGATACGAATTCGATCAGCGCCATGGCGCGCGAGCTGACCGGCAAGGGGCCGGCGCGGAGACTGCGCGGCGAGGGCCGCATGCCGGCCATCGTTTACGGCGGCAGCGGCGAGACGGTCGGTGTCTCGCTTAATCTCGCCGAGTTCCGCAAGGAATTTCGCCGCCCCGGGTTTTTTACCCGCCTCTATGATCTGGCGATCGGTGACGAAACGCTGCGCGTCCTGCCGCGTGAGGTGCAGCTTCATCCGGTGACGGATTCGCCGTTGCACGCCGATTTCCTGCGCTATGTGAAGGGCACCAAGATCACCGTATTCATCGTCGTCAAGTTCGAGGGACATGAGGAGTGCGAGGGCCTGAAGCGCGGCGGCGTCATCAACACCGTGCGCCATGAAGTGGAACTGCTATGTCCGGTCGAGGCCATTCCGGACGCCCTGCTCGCCAATATCGCCGGCCTCAATATCGGCGACAGCGTGCATATCAGCGATATCGAACTGCCCGAGGGCGTCACGCCGACCATCACCGACCGCGATTTCACCGTCGCCACCATCGCCGCGCCGACCATCCATGTCGAGGAAGAGGTAGAAAGCGAGGACGAAGAAGGCGAAGAAGGTGAAGAAGGCCTAGAGGGCGAAGAGGGCGAGGAAGGCGAGGAAGGCGAAGAGGGCGAAGAAGGTGAAGAGGGCAAGGAAGGCAAGGAAGGCAAGGAAGGCAGAAAGGGCTCGGAGTCCTAGTTACGGGGCAGGCGGTCGCCTGGGACAGGCGGTCGCCTGGGACGGGCGGTCCGGCCGGTCCGCGCGGACGGCCTGAAATATCATGTATGTATTTGCCGGACTCGGAAATCCGGGCGCTGGATATGCCAAGAACAGGCATAATATCGGCTATCTGGTGGCCGACGCGATTGCGCGCGACCATGGCTTCGAGAAATTTCGCAGCCGCTCCCGCCTGTCCGCCGATATCGCCGAGGGCCGCATCGGCGATGCCCGTGTGGCGCTCCTCAAGCCGACCACTTTCATGAACGAATCCGGGCGCGCGCTCGGCGCGGTGCTGCGTTATTACAAGGTCGAACCGGCGGCGCTCATCGTTTTCCATGACGAACTCGACCTGGCGCCGGGCAAGCTCCGCGTCAGGCTTGGCGGCGGCAGCGCCGGGCATAACGGCATGAGAAGCGCGATCGCCCATATCGGCGCGGATTTTTGGCGTGTGCGCATGGGCATCGGCCATCCCGGCGACAAGGACCTGGTGACGGATTATGTGTTGAGCGATTTTTCCAAGGCGGAATCGCTATGGGTCGAGAAGCTGGTCGACGCCGCTTCCGAGGCGGCGCCGCTTCTCCTGCACGGCGAAAAAAACGACTTCATGACCCGCGTCGCATTTTTGGCGCCGCCACCGCCGCGCCCGAGTCCGCGCCCCCGGCCAAACGAAGAAAGCGAAGACGAGCCTGAAGATGGGATTTAGATGCGGCATCGTCGGCCTGCCCAATGTCGGCAAGTCGACGCTCTTCAACGCGCTGACCAATGCGGCGCAGGCCGATACCGGCAATTATCCGTTTTGCACGGTCGAGCCCAATGTCGGGCGCGTGCCGGTGCCCGACCGCGAGCTTGAAACGCTGGCCCGCATCGCCAAATCGCCGCGCATCACTCCGACCGTGCTCGAGGTGGTGGATATCGCCGGTCTGGTGCGCGGTGCCAGCCACGGCGAGGGGCTCGGCAATCAGTTTCTCGGGCAGATCCGCGAGGTCGACGCCATCCTCCATCTGGTGCGCTGTTTCGAGGACGACCAGGTCAGCCATGTCGAGGGCCCGATCGATCCGATCCGCGATATCGAATTGGTCGAGACCGAGTTGATGCTGGCCGATCTGGAAAGCCTGGAGCGCCAATTGGAAGGCGTGATCAAGCGCGCGCGCGGCGGCGACAAGGAAGCCAAGGCTGTGCAGCCGGTAATCGAAGCGGCGCTCGAAGCCTTGCGAGACGGCAAGCCGGTGCGCGGCGTCAGCGTCTCCGCCGAGCAGCGGCCATTGCTTAATATGCTGCATCTGTTGACCGCCAAGCCGGTGCTCTATGTGTGCAATGTCGATGAGGCGAATGCGCGCGACGGCAATGCGCTGAGCCAAGCGGTGGCGCGGCGCGGCGCCGAGGAAGGCGCCGAGACGGTCGTCGTTTCGGCCGCCATCGAGGCCGAAATCGCATCGCTCGGCGATACGGAAGAGAAGCGCGCCTTTCTCGACGATCTCGGCCTCGAGGATGCCGGCCTCGAGCGCGTCATCCATGCCGGCCACCGTCTCCTCGGCCTGATCCGCTTCCTCACCGCCGGCCCCAAGGAGGCGCGCGCCTGGACGATTCGCAAAGGCGCCAGCGCACGCGAGGCGGCGGGAAATATTCACACCGACATGGCGCGCGGCTTCATCTGCGCCGAAACCATAACCTTTGACGATTACGTCGCCAGCGGCGGCGAGGCCGGCGCCAAGACCGCCGGCAAGATGCGCCAGGAAGGCGCCGACTATGTGATTGCCGAGGACGACGTCATCCTGTTTCGCTTCAATGTGTGAAATCTGCTATTGAAGCGTCAGGCGAAGTTAAGGGGGGAGGCGAGGATGGGAGAATTTATCGCTTTGACGGCTGATGACGGGCACGGATTCGATGCCTATCGCGCCGCGCCGGAGGGTGCGCCCAAGGCCGGGCTGCTGGTGATTCAGGAGATATTCGGCGTCAACGGCCATATCCGGAGCGTCTGCGATGGCTTCGCCGGTGACGGCTATCTGGCCCTTGCACCGGCGATATTCGACCGCAAGCGGCGCAAGGTCGATTTGGGCTACAGCGCCGAGACCGTCGCCGAGGGGCGCGCGCTCAAGGAAGAAGTCGGCTGGGAGGATCAGGTGCCCGACATGAAGGCGGGTCTCGACGCCTTGCGCGAAAGCGTGCGCGCGGCGGACAAAATCGGCGTCGTCGGCTATTGCTGGGGCGGTACGCTGGCCTGGCTCGCCGCCTGCCGCCTTGAGACCGATTGCGCGATCGGCTATTACGGCGGCCAGATCGATCTGTTCATCGATGAGCAGCCGCGCTCACCGCTGATGCTGCATTTCGGAACCGAGGATGCCGGCATTCCGCTGGCCAAAGTGGAAGCCATACGCGATGCCCATCCGCAAGTGGAGATTCACATCTATGAGGGCGCCGGGCACGGCTTCAATTGCGACCAGCGCGGCGAATATCATGCGGCGGCATCGGCCACGGCGCGCCAGCGCTCGATGGCGCATTTCGCCGCCCATCTGGGCTGAACGGCGATGACGGAGCAAAGCCAACCCGTCCGCCTCGGCGTTATCGGCGGCACCGGCCTGTACCAGATCGACGGCCTCAAGGATGCCCAATGGGTGAGCGTCGAATCGCCCTTCGGCGAACCCTCGGATCAGATATTGCTGGGCAATCTCGACGGCCTTGACGTTGCCTTTCTGCCGCGCCACGGGCGCGGCCACCGCGTCCCGCCGGGCGAGATCAATTTCCGCGCCAATATCGACGTGCTGAAGCGCGTCGGCGTCACCGACATCGTCAGCTTAAGTGCCGTCGGCTCGCTGCGCGACGGTCTGGCGCCCGGCGATTTCCTCGTCGTCGATCAATTCGTCGATCGCACCTTCGCCCGCGTCAAAAGCTTTTTCGGCGCCGGGCTGGCCGCCCATGTTTCGATGGCGCATCCGGTGTGCGGCCGTATCGGCGCCGATCTCATGCAGGCGGCCGGAAATGTTTCCGATATGCGCGCGGTTCATGGCGGCACCTATCTGGTCATGGAAGGGCCGCAATTTTCCACCCTGGCGGAATCCGAGCTTTACCGCGCCTGGGGCTGCGACGTGATCGGCATGAGCAACATGCCCGAGGCCAAACTCGCGCGAGAAGCCGAGATCTGTTACGCCACAGTCGCCATGGTCACCGATTACGATTGCTGGCACGAAGATCATGACAATGTATCGGTCGAGGGGGTGATTCAGGTGGTCAACGACAACGCCGCTCATGCGCGCAGCCTGATCATCGCGCTGGCGGCCGGATTCGCGGGGCGCCGCGCGCTATGTGACGGCGGTTGCGACCGGGCGCTGGAAAACGCCGTGATAACGGCGCCCGACGCGCGCGACGCGGCGATGGTGGCCAGGCTCGATGCGGTGGCCGGGCGGGTTTTGGCGCCTTAGAGCAAATCCCGAGCAGGTGGAATCACCTGCGACGACGCATTTGCTTCAATTCCAAAGCAAATCCCGAGCAGGTGGAATCACCTGCGACGACGCATTTGCTTGCACCCAAAGAGATAGAGCGTGGCGGGTGAGCGCAAGCGAACCTGACA
>CAJXFT010000080.1 GCA_913053235.1 uncultured Alphaproteobacteria bacterium | reverse complement strand
CGGCGCCCGCTTTTGCCACCCTCGAAGCGGCGCTGGCCGGCGCGCCCGCCCATATCTGGCGCGGCGAGGGCGCCAATCCCTATCTCGGTTTTCTCGCCCTCGCCGACGCCATCCTGGTTACCGCCGATTCGGTGAGCATGGTCTCCGACGCCTGCGCCAGCGCCAAGCCGGTCTATATTCTGCCGGTCGCCGGCCGCCGCTCGGCCCGCTTCGCGCGCTTTTTCGCGGCGCTCGAAGGCGAAGGCGCGGTGCGGCCGTTCGCCGGCAAATTGGAGAGCTGGTCCTATGCGCCGCTAAACGACTGCGCCGAGGCGGCGGACGAGATCCGGCGCCGCATGGAAATGCGCAAAACAGCACAACAAACCGGGCGAAGGGTGTAATCTGATACCAGCTTCAAACGCCGCCAATTAGAGGAAGACATGTCCGCAAGCCATCACAGCAAGGTCGTCATCATCGGCTCCGGTCCGGCCGGTTACACGGCGGCGATCTACGCCGCGCGGGCCGCCCTGGCGCCGATCCTGGTGCAGGGCCTCGAGCCCGGCGGGCAATTGACGATCACCACCGACGTCGAGAATTATCCCGGCTTCGCCGATGTCATTCAGGGGCCCTGGCTGATGGAGCAGATGAAGGCCCAGGCCGAGCATGTCGGCGCCCGCCTGATGCATGATCTGATCGTCAGCGTCGATTTTTCCCGGCCCCCCTTCACCTGCGTCGGCGATTCCGGCGATCTCTACAGCGCCGACAGCATCATCATCGCCACCGGCGCCCAGGCGCGCTGGCTCGGCCTGCCGAGCGAGGAGAAATTCATGGGCTTCGGCGTCTCCGCCTGCGCCACCTGCGACGGTTTCTTTTTCCGCGGCAAAGAGGTCGCCGTCATCGGCGGCGGCAACACCGCGGTCGAAGAGGCGCTCTACCTCACCAACCATGCCGACAAGGTATGGCTGGTGCACCGGCGCGACAGCCTGCGCGCCGAAAAAATCCTCCAGGATCGGCTCCTGGCCAACGCTAAGATCGAGGTGCTTTGGGATCACATACTGGAGGAAATCCTCGGCGAGGATTCGCCGCCCGGCGTTTCCGGCGCCCGCCTCGGACATGTGAAAACCGGCGAGTCGCGGCTTCTCGAAGTCGATGGCGTCTTCATCGCCATCGGCCACACCCCCAATACGGCGATCTTCCGCGGCCAGGTCGAGATGGACGAGGAGGGCTATATCGCGACCCGCGCCGACAGCACCGCGACCAGCACCGCCGGCGTGTTTGCCGCCGGCGATGTGCAGGACAAGGTCTACCGCCAGGCGGTAACGGCGGCGGGGACCGGCTGCATGGCGGCGCTGGAGGCGGAGAAATTCACCGCCGAGACGGGCGCCGGCGCGACCGCCGCGGCGGAATAACAGCGGAATAACAGCGGAACAACAAAAGCGCCCGAGCCAGGCGCCAGGCGCTCCCCTTTGTCGAGGTCGGCATGAACTGGGACAGGTTGAGAGTATTTCACGCCGTTGCCGAGGCCGGCAGCTTTACGCGCGCCGGCGATCTGCTGCATCTCAGCCAGCCCGCCGTCAGCCGCCAGGTCGCGGCGCTCGAAGAGAGCCTCGCGGTGGTGCTCTTCCACCGCCACTCGCGCGGCCTCATCCTCACCGAACAGGGCGAGACGCTCTATGCCACGACGCGCGACGTCTACGCCAAGCTGGCGATGACGGAAGCCAATCTGAGCGGCGGCCGCGACCGGCCCGAAGGGCCGCTCACCATTTCCACCACCAACGCCTTCGGCACCATCTGGCTGACGCCGCGCCTGCGCGCCTTCAACCAGCTCTATCCCGGCATCGATCTCAAGCTCAAGACCTCGGACGATACGCTCGATCTCGCCATGCGCGAGGCCGACGTGGCGATCCGCATGGGCACGCCGACCCAGCCCGATCTCATTCAGCGCCATTTGATGACCGTGCATTCGCACATCTACGCGGCGCCGAGCTATCTCGAGGAATTCGGGCCCATCGAAAGCGCCGACGATCTCCTGACCCAGCGCCTCATCGTCTATGGCGAGGGCCCGCTCAGCGCTATCGCCAGCCCGAACTGGCTGCTGCGGCGCAGCGGCGAGGCCGAATCGCGCCACCGCGTGGTGCTCGAGGCCAACAATATCTATTGCATTCTCAGGGCCGTCGAAAGCGGCCTCGGGATATCGGCACTGCCCGATTATGTCGCCCGCGAGCGCCCCAATCTCCGCCAGATTCTGCCCGATCTGCAGGGCCCCTCGTTCGATGCCTATCTCGTCTATGCCGAGGAATTGCGCCACACCAAGCGCATCGGCGTGTTCCGCGACTTTCTCCTGAGCCAAATCGCGGCGTGGAAATACTAGAGCAAATCCCGAGCAGGTGAATTCACCCGCGACGACGCATTTGCTTCAACTCCGACAGAGCAAATCCCGAGCAGGTGAATTCACCTGCGACGACGCATTTGCTTCAACTCCAATAGAGCAAATCCCGAGCAGGTGAATTCACCTGCGACGACGCATTTGCTTCAACCCAAAAGAGATAGAGCGTGGCGGGTGAGCGCAAGCGAACCTGACATGCTCTAGCGGGCTCGACCAATTCTGCTATGCGTTTAACGTATGGCAAAATTGTCATAACAGGCCTACCGCGCAGAGCCGGACAATATTATATACTGCATTGCAACATGTTGAAGCGCTTTACTTACTTCCCAGCGCAACGCATGGCGCAACGTACGGTTTGGCCACATATTGCCAAATCCTGCGGGCTTCCGGGCCAACGCTCGGAAGTTGGATCTTCGGATCCATAACGGACGATCCCATCGTCCGTTTTTACGTCTCCCAGACGTGAAGCCTCCCTGTTTGACTGGCCGGACCCCAAGGGTCCGGCCTCTTTTTTGTTTTTAATCTCGCATTATATTATTTGTATTAGCGCCGCAATTCACCCGCAATAAGACCGGGCAGTTGATCCATATTCGTAAACATTTTCGCACCTGCAACAGAAAGCGTGTGATCACGCAGACCGTCAGGATCGGCGCCGGGCGCATATCCGAACACCCGTATCCCGGCCGCCACGGCGCCGTTCACGCCGTGCAGGCTGTCTTCGATGACGATGCAGTTCGCCGGCGCAAAACCCATCTCGCTTGCGGCATGGAGAAAGAGGTCGGGATGCGGCTTGGCGCGCCCGGCCGCGCTCGCCGTGAACAGGTGCCTTGAGAAAAACGCGGCGAGGCCGACGGCCTCCAGGCTGATGGCGACCGTCTCCGCTTCGCCGTTGGAAGCGACGCACAGCCCACCGATATGTGGCAGCGCTTGAATCTTCTCTATCGCCCCGCCGACGCCGCTGATGGCGGCGAGATCGCGGCCCATCTCGGCATGGAGCTGGTCGAGAAAGCGCGCCGTGAAATCGGCCTCGACCGGGCGGCCAAGGCGCGCTTCCACTATCTCGACCACCATTTCCATCGAGCAGCCAAGAAAGGTTGTTTCGGCCTCCTCGCTGTCCATGGCGATGCCGAGCTTGCTTACGGCCTCGGCCAGCACCCGCGCGGCGAGCGGCTCGCTGTCGACCAGCACGCCGTCGCAATCGAAAATAACCAGAATATTGTCCACCAAGCGAACTTAGCCCATGGCGAAGGCGCCATGGTTATTTTGTTGGCCCCTCAAGCGCCGGGCGGGGGCATCCGCCCCCTTGGCTACCTCGTATTAACTCGGGCGCGCGGTCGCGCTTGCCGGAATGCTGAAAAAGCATTCCGGGGGGTGTGCCGTTTGGAACAGTCTTTGTGGGTTCCGCTCAATCGTCGGGCGGGGGCGCAGCCGTCCTCTTGGTTCACATATAAAGCGCTTCGTCTTTGTCCATGCCTTCATAAAGCCCGGCGACGAATTCGGCGTAGCCGTTGAAGAGCTGTGTGGGGATGCGTTCGACGCCGTCGGGACCGAAGAATTTTTCCGAGGCCTGCGACCATCTCGGGTGCGGCACTTCCGGGTTCACGTTGGCCCAGAAGCCGTATTCGCGGCCCTGGATTTCCTGCCAGAAGGAAACCGGACGCTCCTCGGCGAAAGTCAGGCGGTGGATGCCCTTGACATGCTTGAAGCCGTATTTCCACGGCACCGCGAGGCGCAAGGGGGCGCCGTTCTGCTTCGGCATCGGCTTGCCGTAATAGCCGGTGGCGATGAAGGCGAGTTCGTTCACCGCCTCGGCCATGGTGAGGCCGTCGGTGTAGGGCCAGGGATACCAGAATTGTTTTTGGCCGCGCGCCACTTCCGGTTTTTCGAAGGTTTGCATGACCAGATATTTGGCGCCGCCGAGCGGGCGCGCGAGATCGACCAGCGCCTTCAGCGGGAAGCCCGAATAGGGCACGGCGATCGACCAGGCCTCGACGCAACGATGGCGGTAGAGCCTCTCTTCGAGCGGCATTTGGCGCAGCAGATCGTCGATGTCGAGCGTCAATTCCTGCTCGACAAGGCCGCCGACCTCGATCGTCCAGGGGCGGATGGCGAGCTCCTGGGCGAGGCGGAAGATCTCCTTCTGCGAACCGAACTCGTAATAATTGTTGTAATGCGTGGCTAATTTTTCCGGCGTCAGCGGGCGCTCCAGTTTGAACGCCTTGTTCTCGGCCGCCGGATAGAGATCGGCGCTCGGATCGGCTTCTCCCGTTTCGTCATGCGCCGCATGCGCCGCGCCGGGCAGCGCCCCTGCCGCAACCGCGCCACCGATCGCGCCCAAACCCTTGAGCACGGCGCGGCGGTTAAAAAACAGCGATTCCGGTGTCGCCGCGCTTTCAGGGATTTCCCACCCCCGCCTTTTCCTGATCAACATCGCTCGCTCCCCGCCCGTGCCAGACTGCTGCGTGTTGAATTAGGGCGCGCCCCCCGGCGCGGCAAATCACGCCTGTGTGATGGCCGTGTGACGGAGCGCCGCTAACGCATCTTGAACGGCAAGCGGATATAATCGGCGAATGATTTCGCCGCTCCGGAATGCCGTCTATCGCCGCCTGTTCGCGGCCCAGGTCATCGCCCTGATGGGCACCGGCCTGGCGACCGTCGCCCTCGGCCTGTTGGCCTATGACCTGGCCGGCGCCGATGCCGGCGCCGTGCTCGGCACCGCTCTCGCCATCAAGATGATCGCCTATGTCGGCGTCGCGCCGGTCGTCGGCGCCTTTGCCGATCGTTTGCCGCGCCGCGCCTTCCTCGTCGCCATGGACGTTGTCCGCGCCGCGATCGTCGTGGCTCTGCCTTTCGTCGATCAGGTGTGGCAGATTTACCTGCTGATATTTCTGCTTCAGGCCGCCTCGGCGTCGTTCATACCGACATTTCAGGCGACCGTTCCGGACGTGCTGCCCGACGAGAGGGACTATACCAGGGCGCTTTCGCTGTCGCGTCTGGCCTATGATCTCGAGAGCCTGCTCAGCCCGCTGCTGGCGGCGGCGCTGCTGACCTTCATCGGCTTCCATTGGCTGTTCGCCGCAACCGCCTTCGGCTTTGTCGTCTCGGCCCTCCTGGTCGGCTCGGCCGCAATCCCCGAGGCCGCCCGGCTTGAGCGCCGCGCCGGCATCTATCGCCGCACCCTCGGCGGCGCCCATATCTTCCTTGCCACGCCGCGCCTGCGCGGATTGCTGGCGCTCAATCTGGCGGCGGCGGCGGCGGGAGCGATGGTGATCGTCAACAGCGTCGTCTACGTCCAGGGCGTGCTCGCCCGCCCCGCGGCCGACCTCGCCTTTGCCCTGGCCGCGTTCGGCGGCGGCTCGATGGTGGCGGCGCTCCTTGTGCCGCACCTTCTCGATCGGCTGCCCGACCGTGTCGTGATGCTCACCGGCGCCGGCCTGCTGGGCGCCGCGCTGCTGTTCACCGGCATTGCCGGCGAACAGAACCTTGCTTCCTGGTCGATGCTGCTTGCCGTCTGGTGCGTTCTCGGCCTCGGCTACGGCGCCACCCTGACGCCGGCCGGCCGGCTGCTGCGCCGGTCGTCACATCAAGCGGACCGCCCGGCCCTGTTCGCCGCCAATTTCTCTCTCTCGCATCTGTGCTGGCTGCTCACCTATCCGCTCGCCGGATGGCTTGGCGCCAGCTTCGGGTTGGCGGCGGCGTTTCTGGTGCTCGGCGCCGTGGCGGCGCTCGGCGCCGGCGCCGCCTTCCTGATGTGGCCGCGGCGCGATCCCGAACGGCTCGCCCATATGCATGACGATCTACCACCGCATCACCCCCATCTCCGCGGCGCGGGAGCGAAACACAGCCACGCCTTCATCATCGACGACCACCACCGCCACTGGCCCGAGCAGGGCTAGAGCGCGCCTGTGTGAGGGCGGTGTAACGATGGCCTGTGGCGTAACCATTCGCCGCCATTCACAGAGAGCCAGACTTGGGAGATAATACTAAGGTGACTGGATTCGAAGTCTCGCTTCTTGAGTCTGGTTGGAAATTTCTTGCCTCATCGAATGCAGGTTTCGAGAGCAGCCGAAACGGGGAGACATATGCCTAGAGAGCAAATTCCTGTCACGCCACGCGTTATTACTTGGGCGCGTGAGCGCGCCGGGTACTCCGTGGAGGAGGCTTCGGAGAAATTTTCAAAAATTGCGGCTTGGGAGTCAGGAGAAGCATTTCCAACATACCCGCAACTCGAACAGCTTGCCGATAAATTCAAACTACCGATCGCTGTTTTCTTTTTTCCAGAGCCGCCAGATTTGCCGCCAATCAGCGAGTCCTTCCGTACTCTTCCAGAAGCTGAATTCGCCCGAATCCCTCGGCAGATTCGGTTCCTTCTGAGGAAAGCTAGTGCTCAGCAAATTAACTTGTACGAGTTGTGCCAGGGCCAAAACCCCGCCGAAAGCTTGATAACAAGTGACCTCGAATTTCCGATTCAAAAGAATTTGGAGCAAATGGCACGGGAGGTTCGCGAATACATTGGTATTTCACTTGAAGAGCAATGTTCATGGAACACAGATGAAGATGCTCTCGCAAATTGGCGACAGGCGCTAATTGATAACGGTGTATTTGTATTCAAAGATGCGTTTCGCGTGCCCGAGTATTCGGGCTTTAGCTTGTACGACGAAGTATTTCCGGTCATTTATGTGAACAACAGTGCCGCTAAAACACGTCAAATTTTCACACTTTTCCATGAGCTCGCGCATCTATTATTTCGCACTAGCGGCATCGACACAATTGGTGGCGAGTATATCAAGACGCTCTCAGCCCCGGATCGTCAAATAGAAATTACCTGCAACCAATTTGCCGCACAATTTTTATTGCCGGAAGAAGCTTTCCAAAAAGCGTTTGTCGGACTCGATCCGACCGAAAACACCGCAGAGTTATTGGCTTCTAAATTTCACGTGAGTCGCGAATTTGTATTTCGAATATTTCTTGATCGAAATTTGATTAAAGAGACTGACTACGTTGACGCTGCAGCCAAATGGGTCGATCAACGCCAAGCCGGGACCGGTGGGAACTCCTACTGGAACAAAATTGTCTACTTGGGCCGAGATTATATTGAGCTGGCTCTAAGCCAATATCACCAAAATCGAATAGATCAGAATCAATTGGCCGAATATCTCGATTCCAAGCCCCGGAATGTTGGAACTTTGGAGGAATATTTTTCAAGGGGAAAATCATGACATACGTGTTTGATAATTCCCCGTTGTCTACGCTGTTTAGAAATTATTATCGTCGCCGATTTCCAAGTCTTTGGCAGCATTTTGACGATCTAGTCGACAGTGGCGAAATTATCTCCACGCGTGAAGTCCTTCGCGAAATAGAAGACGGTCCGATCTAGGATCTCCGAGATTGGGCTGGCCAACACGGCGATTTGTTTACCACGCCAAACGCTGAAGAAGGCGCGTTTGTTGCTCAGATTTACGCTGTTGAACACTTCCAACAAAACATTGAGCGCCAAAAAATGCTAAAGGGCGGCAGAAATGCTGACCCATTTGTCATTGCCAAGGCTGCGGTGACACAGTGCGCTGTGGTTACAATGGAAATAAGAAAGCCAAATGCAGCGAAGATTCCAAATATTTGCGACCATTTTGGTATCCCGTGTAGGTCACTTGAAGAGTTTATGGAAATCGAGGCCTGGGAATTCTAAGGTTAAACTTCATTAACCGCTTGTCCGCCAGTTCTAGATTTCTGCTATTCCGCTTATGCCAACGCCGCGGCGGCGCGTTGGATGCGCTGGCAGGCTTCCGTCAGCGCCTCGGTCGAGGTGGCGTAGGAGATGCGGAAGAAGGGGTCGAGGCCGAACGCCGTGCCGTGCACCACGGCGACGCCGACGCCGTCGAGCAGATAGGCGGCGAAATCCTCCGAGCTCTCGATCGCCTTGCCGTCGGGCGTCTTCTTGCCGATCAGGCCGGCGCAGCTCGGATAGACGTAAAACGCGCCTTCCGGCTTGTGGCAGGTGATGCCCTGCGTCTGGTTGAGCATGCCGACCACCAGATCGCGGCGCTCGCGGAAGGTCTCGTTGCGTATCCCGATCGAGTCTTGCGGCCCGTCGAGCGCCTCGATGGCGGCGACCTGGCTGATCGAGGCCGGGTTCGAGGTCGATTGCGACTGCACCTTGGCCATCGCCTTGATCAGCGCCGCGTCGCCGCCGGCGAAACCGATGCGCCAGCCGGTCATCGCATAGCCCTTGGAGGCGCCGTTCATGGTCAGCGTGCGGCCGTAAAGCTCGGGCGCCACCTCGGCCATGGTCGAGAATTCGAAGCCGTCATAAACCAGATGCTCGTAGATATCGTCGGACAGAATGTGCACTTGCGGGTGGCGCAGCAGAACCTCGGCCAGGGCGGCGATTTCGGCGCGGCTGTAGGCGCCGCCGGTGGGGTTGCTGGGCGAATTGAATATGAACCATTTGGTCTTCGCCGTGATCGCCGCGTCGAGCTCGTCGGGAAGCAGTTTGAAGCCGTTCGCCTCCGCCGCCGGGGCGATCACCGGCGTGCCTTCGGCGAGCAGCACCATGTCGGGATAGGAAACCCAATAGGGCGCCGGAATCACCACCTCGTCGCCGGGGTCGAGCGTCGCCATCAGGGCGTTATAGAGCACATGCTTGCCGCCCGAGCCGACATTGATCTGTTCGGGCGCGTAGTCGAGCCCGTTGTCGCGTTTGAACTTACGCGCGATGGCGGCCTTCAGCTCGGGCATACCGTCGACCTTGGTGTATTTGGTGTGGCCGTCGCGGATGGCGCGGATGCCGGCCTCTTTGATATTTTCCGGGGTGTCGAAGTCGGGCTCGCCGGCGCCGAGTCCGATGACGTCGCGCCCCTCGGCGCGCAGCTCGGCGGCCTTGGCGGTGATCGCCATGGTCGGCGACGGCTTGATGCGCTCCAGGCGCTTGGCGAGAAATGTCATGGTTTTGGCCGTTCCGAATTCCAGGGTGAGATGAGCCGCTAACCTATGCCGCTACCGCTTGCCCGGCAAGTCGGCGCTAGCGCGCCCAGACCGTGATCGCGCCGCTGCGCCCGGGGATGTCCTGGCCGGAAAGTTCGCGAAAGCCGGCGAGCAGCGCCGCGCCGCCGCCTTCGCGGCGCACTTGCGCCACCAGATCGCCGCCGGCGACGATATCGGCATCGAGTTTGCGGGTCAGGCGCTCGAGGCGGCTCGCCACATTGACGGTATCGCCGATGACGGCGAATTCGAGGCGGTGCACGCCGCCGGTATCGCCGAGCACCGCCGGCCCATATTGCAGGCCGATGCCGGCGCCGACCGGCGCTTCGCCTGCCGCCGCGCGCTCCTCATTCCAGGCATCCATGGCGTCGGCCATGGCGCCGGCGCAGGCGAGCGCGTTGGATGCGTCGCGCGGTCCGCTGTGCGGCGTGCCGAAGGTCGCCATCACGGCGTCGCCGATATATTTATCGAGCGTGCCGCCATGGGCGAACACCAGCGCTTCCATGCGGCCGTGAAAACCGCGCAGGAGCGCGATCACCTGCTCCGGGCCGCGCGCTTCGCTCATGCCGGTAAAGCCGACGATATCGGCGAACAGCACGGCGACGTTCTGCCGCCTGACGGCGCCCAGCGGCGTATCGGAGGCGGCCAGCTCATCGACCAGATTGGGCGAGAAATAGCGCGACAGATTGGCGCGCTCGCGCTCGGTGGCGGCCTGCGTCTCGACCAGACGCCGGGCGCGCCACACCACCAACGCCATGATGCCGGTGAAGATGGCGTAGATGACGATCTGCTGCACCCAGCCCATGACGAAAACGAAATGCTGGTCGAGAAAGATGCGCCGCGTTTCCTCATGCGGGCGCGGCGAAGCGAAGTCCGTGAAAGTGATGGTTTCCGGCAGCGCGATGATCCACCAGGTGCCGGCGCTCCACGCCGCCACCGTCACCACGCCGTTCCAGACCACCAGGCGCGGCGAATAAGAGAGGATCGTGCTGCCCATGATGATCAGGAAATAGAGAAAGTTGGGACCGCGCAATTGGAGCGCGGCGGAGCCGAAGGTATCCTCGAACGGCGACGGCATGAGGATAATAAAACCGAGCAGCAGAACATCCGCCGTGGTGAAGAGATATTTGTGCAGCGGGTGGGCGAAGCGCGATCTTGCCAGCCGGTAATGGCCGATGCCGAGCACAACGAAGACGGCGAGGATGCCTTCGTAATAGAGCGTGGCGGCGGCGCCGCTCTCCCAATTCTGCACCGCGACGAGAACCGCGATGGCGCCGAGCGCGATGCTCCGCGCCCGCGTCGAAATACGCAGGCCGTTCATCACCTCGCGCTGGAAGGCGGCGGAGAGGCGCCTGGCGGCGGCGTCGCCGGGCGCGGCGCCGAGGGCGGCGGTGGAAATCGCTTGGTCGGTCATGGCGGGAGTCTTTCTCGGTTGCTTATCTTTAGGCCCGCCCGGCGTCTATGGGACCGAACAAAAAGAACCCTAAATCACGCCGTCCCGTTTCAACTCCGCCAGTTCAGCTTCGCTGAAACCGAGCTCGCCGCCATAGATTTCCTGGATGGCGTCACCCAGGGACGGGCCGAGATGGGTGATGCGGCCCGGCGTCTCGGAGAGGCGCGGCAGCACGTTCGGCACGGTGATCTCGCCGGCTTTTTCGTCTTCCACCGTTACCAACGTCTCACGCGCGCGGTATTGTGGGTCGTCGAAGATATCGGCGATCGAATAGACCGGCGCGGTGGGCACGTCGCCGGCGACGCAGGCCTGCATCAGTTTGTCGCGCGGCATCGAGAGGGTGAAGGCGCTGACCAGGCCGTCGACATCGTCGCGGTTGGCGACCCGGTTGGCGGCCGTTTCATAGCGTTCGTCCGTGCCGAGCTCGGGGCGGCCCAGCACTTCGGCCATGCGCCGCCACATCTTGTCGCTGGTGCACGCGATCGCCACCCACTCGCCGTCGCCGCATTCGAAATGGCCGTGCGGGCAGACATTGGCCGTGCCCAGCCCTAAGCGCGGGCGCACGAAGCCGGTGGCGGCGTAAAGCGGTGCCATCTCGTCGAGCACGCGAAAAATCGATTCATAGAGCGCGATGTCGATCTCCTGGCCGCGCCCGCTATCGTCGCGCGCGCGCAAGGAGAGCATGATGCCAAGCGCGCCATAGAGGCCGGAGATATAGTCGGCGAGCGAGGTCGAGCCCGGCGTCAGCGGCGGCCCGCCGGGCTCGCCGGTGAGATAGCTGAGGCCGCCGAAGGCATGGGCGATGCGGGCGAAGCCGGGGCGGTCGCGATAGGGGCCGGTCTGGCCGTAGCCCGAGATGCGCAGCAGCACCAGGCGCGGGTTGACGGCTTTCAGCACCGCCGGCCCGAGGCGCCATTTTTCCAGCGTGCCGGGGCGGAAATTCTCGCACAACACATCGGCGCCCTCGATCAAACGCTTGAAGATATCGGCCCCCGCCGGCTTTCTCAGATCGAGCGTCACCGAGCGCTTGTTGCGCTGCTCCGAAAGCCAGCAATAGCCGTCGCCGCCCGGGCTCGGCGTGCCGAACTTGCGCAACGGGTCGCCGCCGCCGGGCTGCTCGATCTTGATTACGTCGGCGCCGAATTCGGCCAATATCGCGGCGCTGAACGGGCCGGCGACGAAGGTCGCGAGGTCGAGCACGCGAAGGCCTTCGAGCGGCAATTTATTGTTTTGTTGCGCTTTTTCCATGGCGCCAAGAAAGCCGCGCTTTTGCGCCGCTGTCAATCGCGGCGGGGCTGGCCGGCGGGGCTGGCGGGCGGGACTGGCGTGGTGGCGCGCCTTTGCGTTAAGGTTCGGAAAAATAATATTCGGGCAACGCGGGCGAGGTCGCCGGCAACCATCTCGGGAGTGGTAAACATGTCATTATTGATCAAGGGCGGAACCGTCGTCACGGCGGAACAGAGCTACCGGGCCGATGTCTATTGCGCCAACGGCACGATCCAGGCGATCGGCGAAAATCTCGATGTGCCGGGCGGCGCCGAGGTGGTCGACGCCGGCGAGGCGCTGGTGATACCCGGCGGCATCGATCCGCACACCCATATGGAGCTGCCCTTCATGGGCACGGTGACGGCGGACGATTTCATGACCGGGCCCTCCTCGGCGCTCGCCGGCGGCACCACCATGATCATCGATTTCGTCATCCCCAGCCCGCAGCAATCGCTCCTCGAAGCCTATGACACCTGGATGGCCAACGCCCAGAAAGCGCCGTCGGATTACTCCTTCCATGTCGCCGTCACCTGGTGGAGCGATCAGGTGCGGGAGGAGATGGGCGTGCTCACGCGCGAGCGCGGCGTCAACAGCTTCAAGCATTTCATGGCCTATAAGGGCGCCATCATGCTCGACGATGAAATGCTGCTCAACAGCTTCGAGCGCTGCCAGGAGCTCGGCGCCATGGCCACCGTCCATGCCGAGAACGGCGAGATGATCTATCATCTGCAGAACAAGCTGTTGGCGATGGGCATCACCGGGCCGGAAGGCCATGTGCAATCGCGCCCGCCGGAAGTCGAAGGCGAGGCGACACAGCGCGTCATCACCGTCGCCGGCGTCGTCAACGCGCCGCTCTATGTCGTGCATTGCAGTTGCAAGCAGTCGCTCGCCGCCATCGCCCGGGCGCGCGCCAATGGCCAAGCGGTCTACGGCGAGGCCCTGGCGCAGCATCTGGTGATCGACGAATCGACGCATTATCTGCCCGATTTCACCATGGCCGCGGCGCATGTCATGAGCCCGCCGTTCCGCACCAAGGAGCATCGCGACGCGCTGTGGGGCGGGTTGCAGTCGGGCACCCTGCAAACCACGGCGAGCGATCACTGCGCCTTCTGCGCGCCGCAAAAGGCGCTGGGGAAGGATGATTTCACGCTCATGCCGAACGGCTGCGGCGGCATCGAGGACCGCATGTCGGTGCTGTGGGACCAGGGCGTCAAAACCGGGTTGCTGACGGCCAATGATTTCGTCCGCGTGACCTCGACGGCGACGGCAAAGATCTTCAACATCCATCCGCGCAAGGGCTCGGTCAGCGTCGGCGCCGACGCCGATCTGACGGTATGGGACCCCAAGGCGAGCCGCACCGTTTCGGCCAAGACGCATCACTCCAACATGGATTTCAACCTCTATGAGGGCATGACCCTGACCGGCATCGCGCGCGCCACCATCAGCCAGGGCAAGCAACTGTGGGACGGCAAGGAGCTGAAGGTCGAGAAGGGCGTCGGCCGCTATATTCCGCGGCCGACCTATTCCAGCGTCTTCGAGCGCGTCAAGACGTTCCGCGAGCTCAACGCGCCGCGCCGCGTCGAGCGCGCTCGCGCCGCCGAATAAAGGCGGCCAACCAAACCGGAGGTCTTGCGCCATGTCACTGATTATCAGGGGCGGCACCGTCACCACCGCCGAGGAAAGTTATGGCGCCGACGTCTATTGCGCCGACGGCGTGATCCGGGCGATCGGCGAAAATCTTGAGGTGCCGGCCGACGCCGAGACGGTCGATGCCGGCGGCGCCCTGGTGATGCCGGGCGGCATCGATCCGCACACCCATATGGAGATCCCGTTCATGGGCGGGCGCTCGGGCGACGATTTCTTCACCGGCCCGGCGGCGGGCCTCTCGGGCGGCACGACGATGATCATCGATTTCGTCATTCCGGCGTCAACCGAACGCCCGCTCGACGCCTATCATGTGTGGCGCTCGCGCTCCGAGAAGGCGCCGGCGGATTATTCCTTTCACGTCGCCATCACGAGCTGGAGCGATCAGGTAGCCGAGGACATGGGGGTGCTGGCGCGCGAGCACGGCATCAACAGCTTCAAGCATTTCATGGCCTATAAGAACGATATCATGCTCGACGGCGAGCATCTGATGCACAGCTTCCAGCGCTGCCGCGAGCTCGGCGCCATGGCAACGGTGCATTGCGAAGACGGCAATATGATCTGGCTCCTCCAACAGGAGCTGTTGGCGCAAGGCATCACCGGCCCCGAGGGCCACCCGCAATCGCGCCCGCCCGAGGTCGAGGGCGAAGCCACCAACCGCGCCATCCGCATCGCCCAATTGCTGGGCACGCCTATCTATATCGTGCACGTCACCTGCCGCGAGGCGCTGCAGGAAATCGCCCGCGCCCGCCTCGAGGGCCAGCGCGTCTACGGCGAGTGCCTGGCGCAGCATCTGGTGATCGACGATTCGGTCTATTACGACAGCGACCCGGTCAGCGCCCGCGCCCATGTGATGAGCCCGCCGTTCCGCCCCAAGGACCATTTGCGCGAACTGTGGCGCGGCCTGCAATCGGGCACCCTGCAAACCACGGCGACCGATCATTGCGCCTTCTGTAACGCCGACAAGGCGCTAGGCAAGGATGATTTCAGCAAGATCCCGAACGGCACCAGCGGCGTCGAGGACCGCATGTCGGTGCTTTGGGATCAGGGCGTCGAGAGCGGCAAGCTGACGGCCAATGAGTTCGTCCGCATCACCTCCACCAACGCGGCGCAGATCTTCAACATCTATCCACGCAAGGGCGCCATCCGCGTGGGCGCCGACGCCGATATCACGGTCTGGGACCCCAAGGCGTCGCGCGTCATTTCCGCCAAGACGCACAAGCAGGCCAATGATTTCAACATCTATGAAGGCATGCGGGTGACGGGCGTCGCGCGCAGCACGGTGAGCCAGGGAAATCTGCTGTGGCACGACGGCGATCTCCGCGCCGAGCCGGGCATGGGCCGCTTCATCGAACGCCCCACCTTCTCACCAATGTTCGACGCCGCCGCGCGGACGCGCAACCAGCGCCCGTGGCGCCGCATCGAGCGAGTCGAAGCAGCCGAATAGGCAGCGCCACCGCGCTGCCCCAGCGAGGCGCTCGACCGGAACCCACAAAGACTCACCCAAGCGGCACCACCAACCGGAATGCGTCTCTTGCATTCCGGCAAGCGACTGAGCGCCCGAGTTAATACGAGGTAGCCAAGGGGGCGGACGCCCCCGCCCGGCGATTGAGGGACCAAATAAAAAACGCGCGGATGCCCCTCGGTGTTGCGAGCGCGTTTCACGCGCTTGGTTTCCCCCTTCTCCCCAACCCCTCTTCCCCTC
>CAJXFT010000079.1 GCA_913053235.1 uncultured Alphaproteobacteria bacterium | reverse complement strand
TAGGAGTGTAGCTCAATTGGTAGAGCGCCGGTCTCCAAAACCGGAGGTTGGGGGTTCGAGACCCTCCACTCCTGCCACCACGGAATAGAAGTTTTGGTGGAATAGAAGTTTGGGCCGCGCCTGTTGGATTTTTTGACCGAGCGACTGGAATAGATGGTTAAAGCGACGCCGATCGAGTTTCTGCGCCAAGTGCGCCAGGAAGTATCAAAGGTAACCTGGCCTTCGCGCCGGGAGACCATCACGAGCACGATCATGGTCATCATCATGGTGGTCTTTATGGCCGTGTTTTTCTTTCTGGTGGATCAGGTACTGTCGCTGGGCGTGCGCGCCGTTCTTGGATTGGGTAGCTGATCGGTATGTCAAAGCAGTGGTATATCGTTCACGTCTATTCCGGTTTCGAGAAGAAGGTCGCGGCGTCGGTGAAGGAACAGGCGATGCAGATGGGCCTCGACGATTTGATCGAGGATGTGTTGGTGCCGGCGGAGGAAGTGGTCGAAATGCGGCGCGGCTCGAAGATCAAGTCCGAGCGTAAATTTTTCCCGGGCTATGTGCTGGCCCATCTGGACATGACCGATGAAACCTGGCATCTCGTCAAAAATACGCCCAAGGTTACCGGTTTTTTGGGCTCCGGCGGCAAGCCGGTGGCGATCACGGAGGCCGAGGCGGAGCGTGTCCTGCATCAGGTCAAGGAAGGTATCGAGCGGCCCAAGCCCTCGGTGACCTTCGAAGTCGGCGAAACGGTAAGAGTCTGCGACGGACCCTTCACCTCTTTCAACGGCATGGTCGAAGAGGTCGATGAGGAGAAAGCGAGGCTCAAGGTCTCGGTTTCCATTTTTGGTCGGGCAACGCCCGTCGAGTTGGAATATTCCCAGGTCGAAAAGGCCTGACCGTTTAGAGTGTAACGCGAGCCATGGCAAAAAAAATTACCGGTTACATCAAGCTGCAGGTCCCGGCCGGGCAGGCCAATCCCTCGCCGCCGATCGGCCCTGCTCTGGGCCAGGCGGGGCTCAACATCATGGAGTTCTGCAAGACCTTCAATGCGCAGACTCAAGGGTTGGAACAGGGCATGCCGATCCCGACCGTGATTTCGGTCTACGGCGACCGCACCTTTTCCTTCATCACCAAGACGCCGCCGGCCAGCTTCTTTCTCAAGAAGGCGGCGGGCCTGGAAAAAGGCTCCGGAGAGGTTGGCCGCGAAGATCCGATCGGCTCGGTGACGAAGGCGCAAATCATGGAGATCGCGGAGAAGAAAATCGTCGATCTCAATGCCAACGACATGGAAGCGGCATGCCGGATGATCGAAGGTTCGGCGCGCTCCATGGGCATTATAGTGGTGGGCTGAACAATGGCGAAATTAGGCAAACGTATGACCAGCGCCAAGGAGTCCGTTGACCGCATGAAACAATATGCGCTGGACGAGGCGGTCTCGCTGGTGAAGAACAACGCGGCGGCGAAATTCGACGAGACGGTGGAAATTTCCGTCAATCTCGGCGTCGATCCGCGCCATGCCGATCAAATGGTGCGCGGCATGGTGACCCTGCCGAACGGCACCGGGCGCAATGTCCGCGTCGCGGTATTCGCCAAGGGCGACAATATCGATATCGCCAAGCAGGCGGGCGCCGACATCGTCGGCGGCGAAGATTTGGCCGAGCAGGTGCAAAAGGGCGAGATAGATTTCGATCGCTGCGTCGCCACGCCGGACATGATGCCGGTCGTCGGCAAGCTCGGCAAAGTATTGGGTCCGCGCGGCCTGATGCCGAATCCCAAGCTTGGCACGGTAACCAAGGATGTCGCCGAAGCGGTGCGCGCGGCCAAGGGCGGCCAGGTCGAGTTCCGCGTCGAAAAGGCCGGCGTGATCCATGCCGGCATCGGCAAGGCGAGCTTCACCGAGCAGGCGCTGAGCGAGAATGTGACGGCGTTCATCAGTGCCATCAACAAGGCCAGGCCGAGCGGGGCCAAGGGCAGCTATATGAAAAAAGTCGCCCTGAGCTCGACCATGGGGCCTGGCATCAAGCTCGACATCGCGAGTTTGAGCGCCGGCTAGACGAGCGATTTTTATTAGCGGAATGGCGGAGGACGTCTCGGGCCGCCATTTCAGAAGGGCCGTTCAATCGGCCCGTCCTGTCCGAGACCGTGGGCGCCGCCAATAACAGGGCGGCTTAATGGCAACCGCTCACCCACCAAGACAGGAGAAGTGTGGATGGAGAAAATATACATGAAGCGAAATTCCCGCGCCGCATCATGCGGCGTCGGCGGTGGCTGACGGAGGGAATCGTGGAACGAGCAGAAAAAGAAACAATCGTCGCGGGTTTACGCCAGATATTTGAATCGGCGAATCTCGTCATTGTCACGCATTTCACCGGCATGACCGTGGCCGAGGCGACGGACCTCAGAAACAAGATGCGCGAAGCCGGCGCCAATTTTCAAGTCACCAAGAACCGCCTGGCCCATCGGGCGCTCGAGGGGACCGCGTTCAAGGATTTGGCGGAAATGTTTACCGGTCCGACGGCCATTGCCTATTCAGAAGATGCCGTTGCCGCCGCCAGGGTCGCTGTCGAGTATGCCAAGAAGAACGACAAGCTTGTCGTTATCGGCGGTGCACTTGAAGGGGATCAGTTGGACGTCGCCCGCGTAAAGGCGCTGGCGGCGCTGCCCTCGCTCGATGAATTGCGTGGCCAGCTTGTCGGCCTGATACAAACCCCGGCCACCCGTATCGCCGCTGTCGTGCAAGCCCCGGCGAGCCAGTTGGCGCGCGTTCTGAACGCCTATTCTGAGAAAAACGAGGCGGCCTAGCCGCCTCATCGGTGATCACAATACGCATTCGGAATGCGTAAGTTCTAGGAGAATGAAGACATGGCTGATTTAGCCCAAATTGCGGATGATTTGTCGAACCTGACGGTCCTTGAAGCGGCGGAACTGAGTAAGCTGCTCGAAGAGAAATGGGGCGTTTCCGCTGCCGCTCCGGTCGCCGTTGCCGGCGCCGCCGCTCCGGCGGCCGCCGAAGAGGCCGAGGAGCAGACCGAATTCAGCGTCGTCCTGGCCGCCTACGGCGAAAAGAAAATCAACGTCATCAAGGAAGTCCGGGCGATTACCGGTCTTGGCTTGAAAGAGGCCAAAACGCTGGTCGAGGAAGCGCCCAAGGATGTCAAGGAAGGCGTTTCAAAGGAAGAAGCCGAAAAGATCAAGGAACAGCTCGAAGGAGTGGGTGCGACCGTCGAGATCAAGTAAGTATCTTGATCGCGCTTTCACTTTTTCGCGGGCTCGGCCGGCCGCTTCGCCGGACGGCGCGATCGTGCGCCGTGGCGCAGTTGAAAATGCGCGCCGTGGCGCGGCGGAAAAAAAGTGAGCAAGCGCGCTGAGCGCGTTCGATAAACGCTGCCCGGCGGGGCCGGGTTGAACATTTGACTATTGCGAGAGGCGAGAATGCCACAATCATATATGGGTTATCGGAGACTGCGCAAAGATTTCGGGCGTATCACCGAGATCGCCAAAATGCCGAACCTTATCGAAGTGCAGAAGAACTCCTACGAGCACTTCCTTCAACGCGATACCGATAACCGGTCGCGCGGCGATTACGGTTTGCAGGAGGTCTTTAAGACGGTTTTCCCGATCAAGGATTTTTCCGACACCTCGTCTCTCGAATTCGTGCATTACCAATTCGACGAGCCGAAATATGACGTCGAGGAATGCCAGCAACGCGGCATCACCTATGCCGCGCCGTTGAAGGTGACGCTCCGCCTGATCGTTTGGGACGTCGACGAATTGACCGGCATGCGAAGCGTGCGCGACATCAAGGAGCAGGAAGTCTATATGGGCGATATGCCCTTGATGACCGGGCACGGCACCTTCGTCATCAACGGAACCGAGCGCGTCATCGTCTCGCAGATGCACCGTTCGCCCGGCGTCTTTTTCGACCATGACCGGGGCAAGACGCACTCGTCGGGCAAGTTTCTCTACGCCGCGCGCATCATTCCCTACCGCGGATCCTGGCTTGATTTTGAATTCGACGCCAAGGACATCGTATTCGTGCGCATCGACCGGCGCCGGAAATTGCCGGTCACCGTACTTTTGCGCGCGCTTTCCATGAGTTCGGAAGAAATCCTCTCCAACTTCTATCAAACCGTACGTTTCACCAAGGTGAAGAAGGGCTGGAAGGCGCCCTTCGACATTGAGCGCGTGCGCGGAATCAAGCTGTTGTCGGATCTGGTCAATGCCAAGACCGGCAAGGTCGTCGCCGAAGCGGGAAGGCGCATGACGCCCAGGCTGGTCAAGAAAATCGAAGACGGCGGCATGACCGCGCAGCTGCTGCCGCAGGAAGAAGTGATCGGCCAGTATATCGCCGAAGACATCATCAATGAGGATACCGGCGAAATCTTCGCCGAGGCCGGCGATGAAATTAGCGAAGAGATGCTGGAAGCCCTGGACGAGGCGGGCATCACCGACGTTCCGACGCTTGCCATCGATCACATCAATATCGGCGCCTATATACGAAATACCGCCGCCGTGGATAAGAGCAGCAACCGCGAAGAGGCGTTGATCGAGATCTACAAGGTGATGCGGCCGGGCGAGCCGCCGACCGTGGAAACGGCGGAGAAGCTGTTTTACGATCTGGTCTTCGGCAAAGCCAAACTGGCGCGTGAATCGGCGCCGGTATTTGCCCGGCCGGGCAAGGGCGGCAAGGCCGTGAGCGAGCTTAAGCGCGCCGATCTGGGTCTGATGTGGATACTCGACCAGGATGGCGATTGGGCGCAAATTATCATTCCCAATGCCGTGCGGCCGGATGAAATCCAGGACCCGGTATGGATTCGCCAGGACGATCTGATCTTCCAGGGCTCCGAGCGCTATGATTTATCGGCCGTCGGGCGCGTCAAGATGAACATGCGCCTCAACCTCAACGGCGCCGATATTATGCGCGTGCTGCGCCGCCAGGATATTCTCGGCGTGGTGAAAACCCTGGTCGGCCTGAAGGACGGGATGGATGAAATCGACGATATCGACCATCTCGGCAACCGCCGGGTGCGCTCGGTCGGCGAATTGATGGAGAATCAATACCGCATCGGCCTGTTGCGCATGGAACGCGCCATTCGCGAGCGCATGAGTTCGGTGGAAATCGATAACGTCATGCCGCATGATTTGATCAACGCCAAGCCGGCGGCGGCGGCGGTGCGGGAATTCTTCGGTTCATCCCAGCTTTCGCAGTTCATGGACCAAACCAATCCGCTGTCGGAAATCACCCACAAGCGGCGCCTCTCGGCGCTCGGGCCGGGCGGCCTGACGCGCGAGCGCGCCGGCTTCGAGGTGCGCGACGTGCATCCCTCCCATTACGGGCGAATCTGCCCGATCGAGACCCCGGAAGGGCCCAATATCGGCCTCATCAATAGCCTCGCGACATATGCCCGGGTCAATAAATACGGCTTCATCGAAAGCCCCTACCGCAAGGTCGTCGGCGGAAAACTCACCACCGAGGTGATCTACCTGTCGGCCATGGAGGAGGGCAAATACACCATCGCCCAGGCCAATGCGACGACCGATAACAGCGGCAGGTTTACCGAATCCCTGGTCAGTTGCCGGCGCAACGGCGATTTCGTCGTATCGGCGCCGGAAAACATCGAATATGTCGATGTTTCGCCCAAGCAGCTCGTTTCGGTGGCGACGGCGCTGATCCCGTTCCTCGAAAATGACGACGCCAACCGTGCCCTTATGGGCTCCAACATGCAGCGTCAGGCGGTACCCCTGGTGCGTTCCGAGGCGCCCCTGGTCGGCACCGGCATGGAGGAAGTCGTGGCGCGCGATTCAGGCGCCTCCATCGTCGCCCAGCAAAACGGCATCGTCGAGCAGGTCGATGGCGCGCGCATCGTGGTGCGCGGCGAGGCCGGCGGCGACAGCGCCTCGACGGGGGTGCGGATATACAATCTTCTCAAGTTCCAGCGCTCGAACCAGAACACCTGCGTGACGCAGCGGCCGCTGGTGAATGTCGGCGACAGGGTCAAAAAGGGCGACATCATCGCCGACGGCCCGAGCACCGACCATGGCGAGCTGGCGCTCGGGCGCAATGTGCTGGTCGCCTTCATGCCGTGGAATGGCTACAATTTCGAGGATTCGATCCTGATCTCCGAGCGTCTCGTCGAGGACGATGTGTTCACCTCGATTCATATCGACGAGTTCGAGGTCATGGCGCGCGACACCAAGCTCGGGCAGGAAGAGATCACCCGCGACATTCCCAATGTTGGCGAGGAGGGCCTCAAAAATCTCGACGAGGCCGGTATCGTCTATATCGGCGCCGAGGTGCAGCCCGGCGATATTCTGGTCGGCAAGATTACGCCGAAGGGCGAATCGCCGATGACGCCGGAAGAGAAATTGCTGCGCGCCATCTTCGGCGAAAAGGCGTCGGATGTGCGCGATACCTCGCTCAGGGTTTCGCCCGGCGGTTTGGGAACGGTCGTCGAGGTGCGCGTGTTCAACCGCCGCGGCATCGACAAGGACGAGCGTGCCATGGCGATCGAGCATGAGGAAGTCGAACATCACGCCAAGGACAGAAGCGACGAACTGGAAATCATCGAGCGCAACATCTATGCCCGTTTGAACGAGCTGATTCTGGGCAAGATCGGCGCCTCCGGGCCGAAGGATTTCGGCACCAATGTCAAACTCACGGAAGAAATCCTCGGCTCCATGTCGCGCGGGCTGTGGTGGCAGATCGTGCTCAAGAACGATACCGTCATGGCCGAGATGGAGACCCTGAAACAGGAGTTCGACAGCGAGCGCAAGCGCATTCAGGGACGTTTCGAAAGCAAGGTCGAAAAAATTCAGCGCGGCGATGAGTTGCCGCCCGGCGTGCTTAAGATGGTCAAGGTGTTCGTCGCCGTGAAGCGGAAATTGCAGCCCGGCGACAAGATGGCCGGCCGGCACGGCAACAAGGGCGTGATCTCCAAGATTCTGCCGGTCGAGGACCTGCCTCATCTGGAGGACGGCACACCGGTCGATATCGTGCTCAATCCGCTCGGCGTGCCGTCGCGCATGAATGTCGGACAGATTCTCGAAACCCATCTCGGCTGGGCTTCGCGCGGCCTCGGCAAGCAAATCGAGCAAATGGTCGCCGCCGTCAATAGCGGTGAATCGAAAGAGCCGCTGAAGAAGTTCCTCGGCGATGTCTATGACGACAATGAGGGCGCCGGCAAGAAGTTGATCGATTCCATGACCAGCGATCAATTTACCGATTTCTCCAACAGTTTGCGCGCCGGCGTGCCGGTCGCGACGCCGGTGTTCGATGGCGCCCACGAGGCGGATATCGTGACGCTGTTGGAAAAGGCCGGCCTCGACAGGTCCGGCCAGGTGACGCTCTATGACGGGCAAACCGGCGAGCCGTTCGTGCGCAAGGTGACGGTGGGCTATATCTACATGCTCAAACTTCACCATCTCGTCGATGACAAGATTCACGCCCGTTCGATCGGCCCCTACAGTCTGGTCACGCAGCAGCCGCTCGGCGGCAAGGCGCAATTCGGCGGACAGCGCTTCGGCGAGATGGAGGTATGGGCGTTGCAGGCTTACGGCGCCTCCTACACCTTGCAGGAAATGCTGACGGTTAAATCGGACGACGTCTCCGGGCGCACCAAGGTTTATGAATCGATCGTCCGCGGCGATGAGAATTTCGAAGCGGGAATTCCTGAATCCTTCAACGTTCTGGTGAAGGAAATGCAGGCACTTGGTCTCGACGTGGATTTACGTTCGAGCAGTTGATTGAACATGCACGGCAAAAGCAGGCGCTTTTGCCGTTTCATCGCCGGCGTGCGAGCGCCGGCGTTATGGGAGAATATTCATGAGTGAGTTGATCAACCTATTCGGTCCGGTCAGTGCCACCCAGCAGTTCGACAAGATCAGAATCTCCATTGCCAGTCCGGAGAAGATCAGGTCTTGGTCGTTCGGCGAAATCAAAAAGCCGGAGACGATCAACTATCGCACCTTCAAGCCCGAACGCGACGGCCTCTTCTGTGCCCGGATTTTCGGGCCGATCAAGGATTACGAGTGCCTGTGCGGAAAATACAAGCGCATGAAATATCGCGGCATCGTATGCGAGAAATGCGGTGTCGAGGTGATTCAATCCAAGGTCCGCCGCGAGCGCATGGGCCATGTCGAACTGGCTTCCCCGGTGGCCCATATCTGGTTCATGAAATCGGTTCCCTCGCGCATCGGCCTGCTGCTGGACATGACCCTGAAAGAGCTCGAGCGCGTGCTCTATTTCGAAAGCTATGTGGTGGTCGAGCCCGGCCTGACGCCGCTCAAGAAGAATGAATTGCTGAACGAGGACCAGTTCCGCTACGCCCAGGACGAATATGGCGCCGATTCCTTCACCGTCGGCATCGGTGCGGAGGCGATCCGCAAAATGCTGAGCGAGCTTGAGCTCGATGTCGAGCGCGAGCTTTTGCGCGAAGAGTTGGCGGAGACGAATTCCGAGGCCAAACGCAAGAAATTCGTCAAGCGGCTGAAGATTATCGAAGCCTTCATCACCTCGGGCAACAAGCCGGAATGGATGATCCTCGAAGTCGTGCCGGTTATTCCGCCGGAGCTGCGCCCGCTCGTGCCCCTCGATGGCGGGCGCTTCGCCACGTCCGATTTGAACGACCTCTACCGCCGCGTTATCAACCGCAACAACCGCCTCAAAAGGCTGATCGAGTTGCGCGCGCCGGAAATCATCGTGCGCAATGAAAAGCGCATGCTTCAGGAATCGGTCGATGCGCTGTTCGACAACGGCCGGCGCGGCCGCGTCATCACCGGCGCCAACAAGCGCCCGCTGAAATCCCTTTCCGACATGCTGAAGGGCAAGCAGGGCCGCTTCCGCCAGAATCTGCTCGGCAAGCGGGTCGACTATTCCGGCCGTTCGGTGATCGTCGTCGGCCCCGAGCTGATGCTGCACCAATGCGGGTTGCCGAAGAAAATGGCGCTCGAATTGTTCAAGCCGTTCATCTATTCGAAACTCGAACGGTACGGCATGGCGACGACGTTGAAAGCCGCCAAACGAATGGTCGAGAAGGGCCGGCCCGAAGTTTGGGACATCCTGGAGCAGGTGATCCGCGAACATCCGGTGATGTTGAACCGCGCGCCGACGCTGCATCGCCTCGGCATTCAGGCTTTCGAGCCGGTACTGATCGAGGGCAAGGCGATTCAGCTTCATCCGCTGGTCTGCGCCGCCTTCAACGCCGATTTCGACGGCGATCAGATGGCCGTTCATGTGCCGCTGTCGCCCGAGGCGCAGCTTGAAGCCCGCGTCCTGATGATGTCGACCAACAATATTCTCAGCCCGGCCAACGGCAAGCCGATCATCGTGCCGAGCCAGGACATCGTGCTCGGCATCTATCATCTTTCCTATTCGCGCGCCGGCGAACCCGGCGAGGGCATGGCGTTCACCGGTGTCGGAGAAGTGCGCAAGGCGCTCGATTCAGGCGCCGTGACGCTGCACAGCAAGATCAACTGCCGCGCCCAAATTATGACGCCGGAAGGCGAATTGATCACCAAGCGGGTTGAAACGACGCCCGGCAGGATGCTGTTTTCGGAGGTCCTGCCGAAAAATCCCAATGTGCCGTTTGAGATGATCAACCAGCTTCTCACCAAGCGCGAGCTGAGCTCGGTTTTCGATGCCGTCTATCGCCATTGCGGGCAGAAAGAGACGGTGATCTTCGCCGACCAGGTGATGAAGCTCGGCTTCGGCTATGCCGGCAAGGCGGGCATTTCCTTCGGCAAGGACGATATGATCATTCCGGGCCAGAAGACCGATCTCGTTTCCGAAACCCATTCGCTGGTCGAACAATATGAGCAGCAATATTCCGCCGGTCTCATCACCCAGGGTGAAAAATACAACAAGGTAATCGATGCCTGGTCGCAATGCACCGATCGGGTGGCTTCGGCGATGATGGCCAGCATGTCGGAATCGGCGCGCGACGATATCCCGGAAAATACCGGGAAAACCCTGAATTCGATCTACATGATGGCCCATTCCGGCGCCCGCGGTTCGGAAGCGCAAATGAAGCAGCTGGCCGGAATGCGCGGCCTCATGGCCAAGCCCTCGGGCGAGATTATCGAGACGCCGATCATCTCCAATTTCAAGGAAGGCCTGTCGGTTCTGGAATATTTCAACTCGACCCACGGCGCCCGCAAGGGCCTCGCGGATACGGCGCTGAAAACGGCGAATTCCGGATATCTGACGCGCCGCCTCGTCGATGTCGCGCAGGATTGCATCATCATCGAGGAGGATTGCGGTACCCAGGCGGGCCTCACGGTGCGCGCGGTTATCGAAGGCGGCGAGATCATTTCGCCGTTGAGCGAGCGTATTCTGGGCCGCGTGACGTCGGTGGCCTTGCTCGATCCGGACAGCGGTGCCGAAGTCATTCCCGCCAATCATTTGCTTGACGAGCGCGATGTCGACCGCGTCGATGAAGCCGGGATCGAGGAAGTCATGATCCGCTCGGTGCTCACTTGCGAGACCAAGGACGGCGTCTGCGGGCATTGTTACGGGCGCGATCTGGCGCGCGGCACGGTGGTCAATATCGGCGAAGCGGTCGGCGTTATCGCGGCGCAATCGATCGGCGAGCCGGGCACCCAGCTCACCATGCGCACCTTCCATATCGGCGGCACCGCGCAGCGCGGCACCGAGCAATCGAGTGTCGAGGCGGCGCTCGATTCGACGGTGAAAATCGAAAACCAGAATATGGTGACCGACTCCTCCGGCATCGAAATTATCATGGGCCGCAACTGCGAGATCAGTTTGAAAGACAAGCGCGGCGCCGAGCGCGCCCGCCACCGTCTGCCTTACGGCTCCAAGCTGTTCGTCAAGCAAGGCCAAAAGGTCAAAAAAGGCCAGGCTTTGGCGACCTGGGACCCCTTCACGCTGCCGCTTATTTCGGAGATCACCGGAAAAATTCAGTTCCTCGACATGATCGAAGGCTTGTCGTTCCGCGAGACCATGGACGAGCAGACCGGCGTTTCCAATATGGTGGTGGTCGATTGGCGCCAGCAGCCCAAGGGCGGCGATTTGAAGCCGCGCCTGGCCCTGGTCGATGGCGAGGGCAATCTTCTCGAACTCTCGAACGGTCGCGAAGCGCAGTATTTTCTCTCCGTCGAAGCCATTCTCAATGTCGAGAACGGCGATACCGTTCATGCCGGTGACGTGCTGGCGAGGATTCCCAAGGAATCGACGAAAACGCGCGATATTACCGGCGGCCTGCCGCGCGTCGCGGAATTGTTCGAAGCGCGCAAGCCCAAGGATCACGCCATCATCAGCGATATCGATGGCCGGGTCGAGTTCGGCAAGGATTACAAATCCAAAAGGCGTATCATCGTGATACCGGAAGATGGCGAAGATCCGGTCGAGCATCTCATTCCCAAGGGCAAGCATATCAGCGTCCATGAGGGCGATTTCGTGCGCCGTGGCGATCCTCTGATGGACGGCAACGCGGCGCCGCACGATATATTGCGCGTCCTCGGCGTCGAGGCGCTCGCGGTCTATCTGATCGCGGAAATTCAGGAGGTCTATCGCCTGCAGGGCGTCAAGATCAACGACAAGCATATCGAGGTGATTTGCCGGCAAATGATGCAAAAAGTCGAAATCACCGACCCCGGCGAGACGACATTCCTGATCGGCGAGCAGGTCGACCGCACGGAATATGATGAAATCAACGCCAGAGCCGACCGTGACGGCCATGAAGCGGCCAAATCCATCCCCATTCTGCAGGGAATTACCAAGGCATCGCTGCAAACCCGCTCCTTCGTCTCCGCCGCCTCGTTCCAGGAGACGACGCGGGTCCTGACCGAAGCCGCGGTGGCTGGAAAATCCGACGATCTGGTCGGCTTGAAGGAAAATGTCATCGTCGGGCGTTTGATTCCGGCCGGTACGGGAAGCGTCGTCAACCGCATCAACCGCGAAGCCGCCCAGCGCGCGCTGGAACAGCAATTGGCACTTCAGGAGGACCTCCCGGCCGAGGCCGAGGCCTTGGCGCCACCCGAGGAAACGGTACCGGCGCCGGCCGAATAGGGGTGCCGGCCGCGCCCATCGGCGGCTGCCATGGAGAGCCTGGAAGAAACCTGAATTATGCTTTGAAAATCCCGGTTAAAATCCCGGTTAACATCCCGGTGAGAATCCCTGTGAAAACCCCGGTGGATGAGCGGTTTAGCGCTTGACGCCAGGATTGGCCGTCACTAGTATGCGGCCTCGGTTGGCGGGCTCGCGCTGGGTCTTTGTTGATACAGCATCGCCGCGGACATAGACGGAACAAAATATTATGCCGACGAGCCGGCGAAACCAGCTCGTGAGAAGTGAACTTGGTTTGCTTCTCTTTTTTGCTGTGGAAAGTGGTGTGGCGGGAATAATTCGCGCGGCACCTAACCCGAGGATCCTTCGCCGTTGCGGCGGATGACATTTGTAAACAGGAATCGAGTGGCAGATGCCGACGATCAATCAATTGGTTCGCAAGCCGCGCAAGCCGCCGACGCAGCGCAACAAAGTGCCGGCGTTGCAGGCCTGTCCGCAAAAACGCGGCGTGTGCACGCGAGTCTATACGACAACGCCGAAGAAGCCGAACTCGGCGCTGCGCAAGGTGGCGCGCGTTCGCCTGACCAACGGCTTCGAGGTGACGAGCTACATCCCGGGCGAGGGGCATAATCTGCAAGAGCATTCGGTGGTCATGATCCGCGGCGGCCGCGTCAAGGATCTGCCCGGCGTGCGCTATCACATCATCCGCGGCAACCTGGATACCCAGGGCATCCCCGAACGCCGCCAACGGCGTTCGAAATACGGCGCCAAGCGTCCGAAATAAAGGAGTTCTCACCGTGTCACGGCGCCGCGCAGCGGAAAAAAGAGAAATCAATCCGGACCCGAATTTCGGCGACAAGATCGTCGCCAAATTCATGAATTCCCTGATGCTCGACGGCAAGAAATCGGTCGCCGAAAAAATCGTCTATGGCGCTTTCGAGACCATACGCCAACGCTCAAGCCAGGATCCGCTGCGCATGTTCCACGAGGCGCTTGAGAATGTTAAGCCCTCGGTGGAGGTCAGGTCGCGCCGTGTCGGTGGCGCCACCTATCAGGTTCCAACCGAAGTACGCATGGAGCGGCGCCAGACCCTGGCCATACGCTGGTTGATCGCGGCGGCCAAGGCGCGCAGCGAGAACACCATGACCGACAGGCTGTCCAACGAGTTGATGGACGCCGCCCAGGGACGTGGAACCGCCGTCAAGAAGCGTGAAGACACGCACCGCATGGCGGAAGCCAACCGCGCCTTTTCGCATTACCGCTGGTAAAGCCGCCAGCGCACGGATTCCGGACAATGACACGTAAGACAGCTCTTAATCGTTTTCGCAATATCGGCATCATGGCGCATATCGATGCCGGCAAGACGACGACCACCGAGCGGATTCTCTACTACACCGGAAAATCCTACAAAATGGGCGAAGTCCATGACGGCAGCGCCACGATGGATTGGATGGAGCAGGAGCAGGAACGCGGCATCACCATCACCTCGGCGGCGACGACATGCTTCTGGCGCGATCACCGTATCAACATCATCGACACGCCGGGTCATGTCGACTTCACGATTGAGGTGGAGCGCTCCTTGCGTGTGTTGGACGGCGCCGTGGCGGTCTTCGACAGCGTCGCCGGCGTCGAGCCGCAAACCGAAACGGTGTGGCGCCAGGCCGATAAATACGGCGTGCCGCGCATTTGTTTCGTCAACAAGATGGATCGCGTCGGCGCCGATTTCTTCCGCACCGTCGAGATGATCAAAGACCGTTTGGGCGCGACGACGCTGGTTCTTCAGATTCCGATCGGCAGCGAAAGCCAACATATCGGTCTGGTCGATATCGTCGGCATGCAATCCGTCATCTGGAAAGCCGAGACGTTGGGCGCCGAGTTCGAGGTCGGAGAAGTTCCCGCCGAACTCATGGATCAGGCCCGGAAGCTGCACGGCGAGCTGGTCGAAAATGTCGTGGAATTCGACGATGCGGCGCTCGAAGCCTTTTTGGAAGGCAGCGAGCCCGACGCGGCAACCTTGAGGAAATGTATCCGCCGCGCCACGTTGACCGGTCAGATGGTTCCGGTGCTGTGCGGCTCGGCGTTCAAAAACAAAGGCGTTCAGCCGCTGTTGGATGCGGTTATCGATTATTTACCGGCGCCGACCGATATCGAGGCGATACACGGCACGGTGCCGGGCAAGGGCAAAGAGGTGGTGCGCGGCTCATCGGACGACGAGCCTTTTGCCGCGTTGGCGTTCAAGGTCATGACCGATCCCTTCGTCGGATCGCTGACATTCGTACGCGTCTATTCCGGCATCATGGAAACCGGCAAGCAGGTGCTGAACAGCGTCAAAAACGAGAAGCAACGCGTCGGGCGCATGCTTCTCATGCACGCCAACAGCCGCGAGGACATCAAGGAAGTGCGCGCCGGTGAGATCGTCGCCATCGCCGGGCTGAAAAACACCACCACGGGCGAAACGCTCTGCGATGTGGCGCATCCGGTTATTCTCGAGCGCATGGAATTTCCCGATCCGGTTATCGAGGTTGCGGTCGAGGCGAAGACCAAGGCGGACCAGGACAAATTGTCGATCGCCCTGGCGCGCCTGGCGGAAGAGGATCCGTCGTTTCAGGTCGGCTCGGACGAGGAAAGCGGGCAGACGGTCATCAAGGGCATGGGCGAGCTGCATCTCGAAATTCTGATCGATCGCATGAAGCGCGAATTCAAGGTCGACGCCAATGTCGGCCAGCCGCAAGTGGCCTACCGCGAGACCATCACCAGGCCCGCGGATATCGACTATACGCACAAGAAGCAATCCGGTGGCGCCGGTCAGTTCGCGCGCATCAAGGTTGAGATCGAACCGCTCGAGCCGGGCCTCGGCTTTCAGTTCGAGAGCAGCATCCGCGGCGGAAACGTGCCGACCGAGTATATTCCGTCGGTGAAGAAAGGCCTGGAAATGGCGCGCCAGACCGGCACCCTGGCCGGTTTTCCGGTGATCGATTTCAAGGCCAAGCTGGTCGACGGCGCCCATCACGATGTCGATTCAAGTTCGCTGGCCTTTGAGATTGCCGGGCGCGCCGCCTTCCGCGAAATCGTCAGCCGCGCCAAACCGGCGCTCCTGGAGCCGATGATGAAGGTCGAGGTCGTCACGCCGGACGATTATCTCGGCGATGTCATCGGCGATTTGAATTCCAGGCGCGGACAGATCGAAGGCATGGAGCCGCGTTCCAACGCCCAGGTCATTCGCGCCAAGGTTCCCTTGGCGACGATGTTCGGCTACGTCAATACATTGCGCTCGCTGACCCAGGGGCGGGCGCAATTCACCATGGAATTCGATCACTATCAGAAGGTTCCGACAGCCGTTTCGGAAGAAGTTCGTACAAAATACGCATGAAGCTTGCCGCTTGAGCAAAACTGAGTGGGCGCGAGAAGAGGAAAAAGGCGATGGCCAAACAGAAGTTTGAACGTACCAAGCCGCATTGCAATGTCGGCACGATTG
>CAJXFT010000078.1 GCA_913053235.1 uncultured Alphaproteobacteria bacterium | reverse complement strand
CAGATCATCGTCGAGGGTGAGGCGCACCCACATGTCATGGATCGGCTCGCCCGGCGCCAGCTCGCCGCGCAAATCACTTTTGACGGGGTATGATTTTTCGTCCGTGAGATGGGCCTCGATATCCCACAACCCGTCTTCGCGGCGGAAGCCCCGGCATTCGATTTGGCGGGTGTGCAGGAGCTCTCGCGGGGCGGGCGCGCTAAGCGGCATGGTGGCCTCTCATTCGAGTTGGGTAAAATCTAGAGCACGGCAAAGATCAGCACCGGCATGAGCAGGAAGGCGAGGGCGGAGGAAAGCACCACCAGGCTCGCGACCTCTTCCGGATCGCGCTGGTAATAGGTGGCGAACAGATAGTTGAAAACGGCGATCGGCATCGAGCATTGAATGATCAGGACGCCGCGCTGCATGCCTTCATAGCCGAACAGCTCGGCAAAGCCGAAGCCGCCGGCGGCGCCCATGCCGAGCCTGAACAGCGACAGCGCCAGGGTGCGGCTGAATCTTATCACCCTCAGATTGGCCAGCGATACGCCGAGCGTAAAGGTCATCAGCGGGATGGCGAAGCCGCCGAGCAAATTGGTGGTGTTGTAGATGAATTCGGGCGGCTGGCTGTCGGTGGCGAGGAATATGGCGCCGATCGCCACGGCGTAGGGGATCGGCGCTTTGAGCAACGGCAGCGGCGTCGGGAAGCCCGAGAACAGCCATTGGCCGAATATCAACTGGGCCGAGGCGGAGACCGCGAAAAAGCCGATGCCGAGCGCCAACCCCTCATCGCCGAAGGCGAACAGGCAGAGCGGCAGGCCGATATTGCCGGCGTTGGGAAAGGTCACCGGCGCCAGATAGGTGCGCAGCGGCAATTTGGCGAAATAGAGGATGATGGCGCCGATGGCGGCGAAACCGAGCAGCGCGATCACCGCGCTCAGCGCCATCTCGGCGATCTGGCCGGACATGCCCTCGATGCCGACCATGGTCGAAAATATCAAACAGGGGGCGCCGATATTGCCGACCAGCCGGGTCACGATGCGGGTGTCGTAGGGCTGGTCGAAGCGGGCCCACAGATAGCCCAGCCCGGCGCAGCCAACGACCGGAAATATGGTGTTGAAAAGCTCCAGGATCATGGCGTCAGAGCAATTCCCGTTCGCATGCGCTCACGCGAAATGCTCTTTCACTTTGGAAGATAAGCAAATCGTCGTCGCAGGTGATTCCACCCGCTTGGGATTTGCTCTGGGCGCCGCCTATTCATTTTCCTCGGAATCCTTCTCTTTGCCCGGCGCCGGAAACACGCGCACCGAAGTGATGCGGTTTTTCTGCCGCCCGCGGACATCCAGGATAAAGCCGCCCGATTCGAAACGGCCGCCGATCTGCGGTATCTGCTGCGCCAAATGGAGCGCCAGTCCGGCGATCGTCGCGGCTTCCTCGTCGGGCAGGTCCCACTCGAAACGGCGATTGAGATCGCGAATGGTGGTATCGCCGGCGACCAGGACCGAGCCGTCCGCGCGCGCCACGGTGCGGCGCAGCGCAATATCATGCTCATCGACGATATCGCCGACGATCTCCTCCAAAATATCTTCCAGCGTAACCAGGCCCATGACCGAGCCATATTCATCGACGACGAGGGCGAAATGCGCGCGCCGTTCGCGAAAGGCGTTGAGCTGTTCCCTCAGAGCCGTCGTCTCGGGGACGAACCAGGGCGGTGTCAGAACCTGTTCGATATCCAAGCCCTCGATATCGTTCCAATGACTCTGAATCGCGCGCAGCAGATCCTTGCCGTGAAGAACGCCGACAATATTTTCGGGCTCGTCGCGCCATAGCGGGATCCTGGTGAACGGGCTTTCGACGACGCGGTCGAGAATTGCCCGCACCGGCGTTTCGATATCGATCATCTCCATATTGTTGCGGTGCGTCATCACCTCGCCGACGGCGACCTCGTCGAGATCGAGAATGCCGTGCAGCATGTCGTGCTCATGCTTGATCACCGCGCCTTCCTCGGCCTGCAGGCTGATGGCGCCGCGCAACTCCTCCCCGGCCTCCTCCTTGTTGCCGTTGCCGGCCGATTTGTGGGCGCCGAAAGGCATCAGCGTGACATAGACGATGCCGCGCACCGCCAGCACGGCCGGCGTCAGCAGCCACACCAGGGCGAGCAGGATCGGCACCACGGCGAGGGCGAATCTGTCGGCGTTGCCGATGGCATAGGTCTTGGGCAGCACCTCGGCGAAAATCAGGATGATCAGGGTCAGGCCGACGGTGGCGTAAAACACGCCGACCTCTCCGGCGACGGATATCAGCAGGCTCGTCGACAGCGCCGCCGCCAGAATATTGACGGCGTTGTTGCCTAAGAGGATGGTGCTGATGAAGCGCTCGCGCTGGCGCATCAGCTCGCCGATCATCTTGGCGCGCCGGTTGCCCTTCTTTTCGAGATGGTGAAGGCGGGCGCGCGAGGCCGCCGTGATGGCAGTCTCCGAGCCGGAAAAGAAGCCGGAGAGCAGGATTAAGAGACCGATCGCCGCGACGGTGATGATTTGTCCGGTGCTCATGATGCCATAAACGCGTCCAAAACAGCGCCGATATCGGCCTCGCCGACATCCTCGGCGATGAAGGCGGCGCCGATGCCGCGCGCCAGGATCATCCGCAGGCGCCCATCCTGCATTTTCTTGTCATGGCTCATATGGCGCAAAAGCGCCTCTGTGCGGCGCGCCGCGGGCGGCAGTTGGGCGGCCCCGGTGGGCAGGCCGAGCGCCGCCAAATGAGACGAGACACGCTCGCCATCGGCCTCGGCGCAGAGACCAAGGCGGTGCGACAGGCGAAACGCCAGCACCATGCCGATACTGACCGCCTCGCCATGCAGCAGCGCCGCGCCGTAACCGCATTCCGCTTCCAGCGCGTGGGCGAATGTATGGCCCAGATTTAAGAGCGCCCGGCGCCCGTTTTCGCGCTCATCCTCGGCGACGATACGCGCCTTGGCGCGGCAGCAATGGGCGATGGCGTAGCGCCGCGCGGCAGCGTCCCCGGCCAGCATGTCGGCGCCGTTGGCTTCGAGCCAGGCGAAGAAGTCTTCATCGTCGATGAGGCCGTATTTGACCATCTCGGCATATCCCGCCGCCAGTTGGCGCGGTGCCAGGCTGTCGAGGGCGGCGGTGTCGACCAGGACCAGGCGCGGCTGGTGGAAGCTGCCGATGAGGTTCTTGCCGTGGCGGCTGTTGATGCCGGTCTTGCCGCCGACCGAGGAGTCGATTTGCGCCAGCAGGCTGGTCGGCAGCTGGATCACGGCGACGCCGCGCAAAAGGACGCTGGCGGCAAAGCCGGCAAGGTCGCCGATGACGCCGCCGCCCAAGGCCAGGATCACCGTGCCGCGTTCGGCCCGGCCGGCGAGAAGGCGCTCGAGCAATTCCTCGAGCTGGCTGAAACTCTTGCTGCCCTCGCCGGCCGGCAGGGTGATGCTGTCGCAGGCGACGCCGTGGCGGCCGAGCGATTCGACGACGCGGTCCTGATAAAGCGGCGCCATGTTGTGATCGGAAACCAGGATGGTATGGCGCTGCCCGAGGAGCGGCGCGATATGGTCGCCGGCCTCGGCCAGCACGCCGCTGCCGACGATGATGTCGTAGCTCCGCGCGCCCAGCGCCACATGAACCATTTCCAGGGATTGCGCCCTACTGTCGGGCTCCGGTTCGTTTGCGCTCACTTGATTTCTCTATTTGGCCTGATCGCGGGCTGGCGCGCCATCGGCGTCTGCGGTAAGTCGCTTCAAGGCTGCAATGACTTCATTGACGGTTTCCTCATGCGGTCCGTCCCGGCTTTGCACGATGATATCCGCTTCTTCATAAATGGGATAGCGCTCTTCGATGAGGCGGCGCAAGACCTCTTCCTTGTTGTCGACCTTGAGGAGCGGCCGGTTGTCGCGGCGCGAGACGCGGCGCAAGAGGACATCAAAATCGGCGCGCAGCCAAACCGAGAAGGCGCGGGCGCCGATCTTGGCCCGAGTCTCTTCGTCCATAAACGCCCCGCCGCCGGTGGCCAGCACATGCGCCGGCCCGGCCAACAGCCGCGCGATAACCCGCCGTTCGCCGTCGCGAAAGGCCTGCTCGCCATGCACTTCAAAGATATCGCCGATCGACAGGCCGGCGGCTTTCTCGATCTCGGCGTCGGCATCGACGAAATCCATGCCGATTCGCGCCGCCAAACGCCGGCCGATGGCGCTCTTGCCGGATCCCATCAGGCCGACAAGCACGATCGAGCGGTCGGGCGAAGAGTTTCCGATAGCCGCGTTCATTGCAGCGTCAACCTGAATTTTTTTTGTCTCGAATGCCCGGTTGGGCACATAGTTTGTTGTCGCAAATGTTGCTGCGCTACGGGGCGGCCAGTAAACTGCCTTAAAATAGCCATAAACAAATAGACTCTCGCAAAATAGCCATTTTGTGGCTGTAGCACAAACTGGAGCGTTGGCGGCGCTCCGGCGACTTTCGGTGGAGCCAACGGCGGGCAGTATGGGATTTTACGCGCGAATCATATTGGTGCTGGTCGTTCTGGCGATTGGCGGCGGGCTCGCCTTTCTGTTGACCTGGGATATTCCGCCGCCGACCGGACCGATCGAAAAAGTTGTACCCGATGCGAGATTCGAAAAATAGACCACGCACAAAGCGCGCCGCCGGGCTGCTCGGCGGCATATTGCTGGCTGCCCTGCTCGCTGGTAGTGCCGGCCCGTCGCCGGCTCAGACGGAGGATTCGGATGCGCCGCTGCGTTTGGTGCCGCTGGAAGAGGAAGCCGCGCCGGACGAAACATCGCCGCAAACCGATGCCGAGGCGGACGCGGATGCCGAGGCGGAGCCGCTTGTCCTCGATATCGAGAATCTTGCACCGCCCGAGGAAGTTGCCGAGGAATCTGGCGCGAACAGCCGCGAAAGCGACGGCGCCGGGGTCGAGGTCGGCACGCTGGATGCGATCGCCGCCGATGACGTCGGATTGCTCGACGAGCGGTCCGGCGGTTTTGCCGATACGCTGTGGCAGCGCACGCGGCGCGATATCGTCAAGCTGCTGCTGCCGCGCCTGCCGATCGAGGCACGCTCACCGGCGATGCGCTCGGCGGCGCTGAAATTGCTGCTGTCGCCGGGAAAAGCACCACGCGGCGCGGGCGGCGCCGGCGGCGAGAGTGGCGAATTGCTGCGTTTGCGCGCCGAAGTTCTCGCCCGCATGGGAGAATATGACGTCGCCATCGCCCTGTTGCGGGCGGCGCCGGGCGGCGATTTCGAGGAAGTGATCGCGCGCTACGACAATGACCGCATGTTCCTCAAGCTCGATTTCACCGCCGCCTGCGAACAGGCGCGCGCGCGCATCGATCTGTCGCCGGACGCCCATTGGCAGCGCGCCCTGATCCTGTGCCAGAGCAGGGAAGAGGAAGTCGAGGCCGCCAGCCTCGGCCTCGATCTGTTGCGCGAGAGCGGCTACGCGCCGGACGCCGCGTTTGTCACCTTGATCAACGCCATGAACGGTTACGGCGAGGCGGCGCTGGAATCGCTGCCCAATCCGACCCCGATGCTGGTCTCGATGTTGCGTATTCTCGGCATCCAGGCGCCGTTGAATGCCCTCGATGCCGCCAATCCGGCGCTGTTGCGTCTTATCGCCGGCGCCGCCGACAGCGATATCGGGCTTCGCCTGGCCGCCGCCGAACAGGCCGAGGCCGTCGGCGCGCTGCCGGCGGCGAGCGTCGGCGCGCTCTATGCGGAAGTGCAATTCAGCGCCGAGGAACGCGCCGATCCGCTCGGTTACAGCGCGTTGATAGAGGGGCCGTTGGCGCGCGCGATACTGTATCAGGCCATCCTTACCGAGGATGTGCCGACGGCGCGCGCCGAGGCGGTCGGCGTCGCCTTGCAGCGCGCCCAGGAAGAGGCGCGCTTCGCCACCATGGCGCGGGTTCTGCTGCCGGCCCTGCAGGCCATACCGGCGGTGCGCGAATTCGCCTGGTTTGCCGGCGATGCCGGGCGCGCCTATTTTGCCGCCGGCCGCTGGGAAGAGGCGCGGCGCTGGTTCGACGTGGCGCTGGCCGGGCGCGGCGCCAATCAGGAAGCCCGGCAGGCCGCTATCGCCTTGTGGCCGCTGGTCGCATTGACCGGGCAGGAAAACGAGATCGACGCCGCAATGCTCGCCGATTGGTGGCAGGCGCAAGGCGGCGCGATGGACCCGGTGGCGCATCGCCAGGGCGGGTTGCTGCTGACACTGCTCTCGGCGCTTGGCCGCAATGTCTCGCCGGAACAATGGGATACGCTGCTCGCCGGGCCGCTGAGCGAGCCCAGCGCCGTCGCCTCGCCGGCGCTCCGCCACGCCTTGCGCGCCGCCGCTTCGGACCGCCGCCTGGGCGAGGTGGTGCTGTTGGCGTTGCTCGATCTCGGCGCCGGCGGGCCGCAAAATGCCGCCTTGATTACGCTCGGCGAGACCATCGCAGGCTTGCGCGATGTCGGTCTCGAGCGCGACGCCCAGGCGATTGCCGTCGAAGCGGCGCTGGCCGGCGGGTTGTGACGGACACCGGGCATCGCTCTCAGCCACCGGCGGCGATCGACGATGCACGGGCGCCGGAATTATTCCTGGAAATGCTGCTCTCCGAACGCGGCGCGGCGGCGCACACGGTCGAGGGCTACCGGCGCGATATCGAACAGTTCCGCATCTCGCAAAATTCGCGCGGCTCGGATCTCGCCGCCGCCGACGCCGAGGCGATACGCATTTATCTGAGCGAGCTTGCGACGCGCGGCCTGGCGCCGCGCACGGCGGCGCGCCGGCTCTCGGCGCTGCGGCAATTCTACCGCTTTTTGCAGGCCGAGGGTTTGCGCGCCGACGACCCCTCGGCGACCATCGAAGGGCCGCGTCTCGGCCGCCCGCTGCCGAAAATCCTCAGCGAGGAGCAGGTCGCCCAATTGTTGGCCGCCGCCCGCGATGGCGTCGCGCTGGCGTCCGGCAACCGGCGTGCCGCGAACGCGGCCCGTCTGCTGGCCCTGGTGGAACTGCTGTATGCGACTGGCCTCCGGGTCTCGGAACTGGTCGAATTGCCGTTCGAAAATGTGATCGAGGGGCGCCAGTGCCTCTTGGTGCGCGGCAAGGGCGGCAAGGAGCGCATCGTCCCCGTCGGCGCGCCGGCGGCGGCGGCGCTGGCCGAATATTTGCCCTTCCGGGACGTGCATATAGGCAAGGCCGGCCACTCGAAATGGCTGTTTCCGTCACGCGGCGGCCATTTGACGCGCCATCGATTCGCGCAGATTCTGAAGAAATTGGCCATCTCAGCCGGTTTGCCGGCGGATAAAGTTTCGCCGCATGTTTTGCGCCACGCCTTTGCCAGCCATTTGCTGGCGCATGGCGCCGATCTCAGGGCGGTGCAGAAAATGCTAGGCCATGCGGACATTTCAACGACGCAGATCTATACCCATATACTGGACGGGCGGCTGAAAGCGGTGGTGCGCGATCACCATCCGCTGGCCGATGGCGGGCGGCGCAATGGCGCCGCATCGTAAAATGGCGTAGTTTGATGGCCGATGAGAACCAAACGGAAGACGAAAATAATCTCACGATGAGCAGCTATTTGGATTTCGAGAAACCGATCGCCGAGATCGAGGGCAAGATTCACGAACTGCGCCATTTGAGCGACGGCAGCGGCGTAAATATCCTCGAGGAAGTGTCGCGCCTGCAGGGCCGGGTCGACCGCATATTGCGCCAGACCTATAGCCGCCTGTCGCCGTGGCAGAAGGCGCTGGTGGCGCGCCATCAACTGCGGCCGCATTTTTCCGACTATGTGAGCGCCCTGGTCGAGGATTTCACACCGCTCGCGGGCGACCGCAATTTTGCCGAGGACCGCGCCATCGTCGGCGGGCTGGGCCGCTTTCGCGGCCGTTCGCTGATGGTGATCGGTCACGAAAAAGGCGCCGATACGGAAGGCCGGCTGCGCCATAATTTCGGCATGGCGAATCCGGAAGGCTATCGCAAGGCGGCGCGCCTGATGCGCATGGCGGAGCGCTTCTCGCTGCCGGTCGTGACCCTGGTCGATACGCCGGGCGCCTATCCCGGCGTCGGCGCCGAAGAGCGCGGCCAGGCCGAGGCCATCGCGCGCAGCATCGAGACCTGCCTCGATCTGCGCACGCCGATCGTCAGCGCCATCATCGGCGAGGGCGGCTCGGGCGGCGCCATCGCGCTGGCGGTGGCGAACCGCGTGCTGATGTTGGAGCATGCCACCTATTCGGTGATCACGCCGGAAGGCTGCGCCGCCATTCTGTGGCGTGATTCGGAACATGCCGAGGATGCCGCCAACGCGCTCAAAATGACGGCCCAGGATTTGCACCAGTTGGCCGTCGTCGATGAGATCGTCGGCGAGCCGATCGGCGGCGCTCATCGCTCGCCGGAAGCCGCCATCGCCGCCCTGGGCGACGCGCTGGAGAAGGCGCTGGACGATCTGAAATCCTTCAGCGGCGCCGAACTGCGCGCCAAGCGGCGCGAAAAATTCCTCGAAATGGGCAAGGCGGGTCTGGGCTAGGGGCGCCGGGCGCCGGCTAGAGCATGTCAGGTTCGCTTGCGCTCACCCGCCACGCTCTATCTCTTCGGGTGTAAGCAAATGCGTCGTCGCAGGTGATTCCACCTGCTCGGGATTTGCTCTATTGGAATTGAAGCAAATGCGTCGTCGCAGGTGATTCTACCTGCTCGGGATTTGCTCTAGGCAAGCTTGCCGTGGCACTGCTTATATTTCTTGCCCGAGCCGCACGGGCAGGGCGCGTTGCGCCCGGTTCGGCCCCAGGTGGTGGGGTCGTCCTCGTCGAATTCGGCGTGGCGCAAGGTGCCGAGCTTGGCTTCGGCGGCGGTGATCTCTTCTTCGCTCATGGCCGGCGGCGGCAGGGCTTCGGCGCGTTCGCGGTCGGCCGGCGCGATGCCGGCGAAGGCCGGGTCCTGGCGGGTTTCGACTGTCTCCTGCGGCGGCCGCTCGTCAAGCGCTTCCTGCTCCGCCTCGTTGAGGCGCAGTTCGATATGGGTCAATAGCTGGGTGACCTGTTCGCGCAGGCCCGAGAGCATGCTCTCAAACATGCTGAACGCTTCCTGCTTGTATTCGTTCAACGGGTCGCGCTGGGCATAGGCGCGCAGGCCGATGCCCTGGCGCAGATGGTCGAGCGTCAGCAGATGGTCTTTCCAGGTCTGGTCGAGGATTTGCAGCAATAGGCTTTTTTCCGCCATGCGCCAGATCTCGGCGCCGTATTTCGCCACCTTTGCCGCCATCTGGCGGTCCGAGGCCTCGGTTATGCGCTCGCGTATTTCCTCATCCGCGATGCCTTCTTCCGCCGCCCATTCCGTGATCGGCAGCTCGAGGCCGAGCAGGCGCTGGCTGTCCTCGGTCAGACCCTCGGTATCCCATTCCTCGGCATAGGCCTTTTCCGGGATGTTGTCGTCGACGATGTCCTCGATCACCTCGTGGCGCATGTCGCTGACGGTCGCCGAGACATCCTCGACGCGCATCAGATCCTTGCGCTGCTCGTAGACCACCTTGCGCTGATCGTTCATGACATCGTCGAATTTGAGCAGGTTCTTGCGGATTTCGTAGTTGCGCGCCTCGACTTTCTGCTGCGCCTTTTCCAGCGCCTTGTTGATCCACGGATGGATGATCGCCTCGTCTTCCCTGAGGCCGAGCTTGGAGAGCATCGAATCCATGCGCTCGGAGCCGAAAATGCGCATCAGATCGTCCTCGAGAGAGAGGAAGAACACGGATGCGCCGGGGTCGCCCTGGCGCCCCGAGCGGCCGCGCAGCTGATTGTCGATGCGCCGCGCCTCATGGCGTTCGCTGCCGATGATGAGGAGCCCGCCGACGGCCAGAACCTTGTCGCGCTCGGCCGTCACTTCGCCGCGGATGCGCGCATTCTCGCTTTCGAGCCTGGCCGGCTCCTCTTCCGCTTCAAGCTCGGCGCGCAGGCGGAATTCGATGTTGCCGCCGAGTTGGATATCGGTGCCGCGGCCGGCCATGTTGGTGGCGATGGTCACCGCGCCGAGGCCGCCGGCCTGGGCGATAATGCCGGCTTCCTGCTCGTGGTAGCGCGCATTCAGCACGTTATGCTCGATGCCCTTGTCCTTCATCAGGCCCGACAATAGCTCCGATTTCTCGATGCTGGTGGTGCCGACCAAAACCGGCTGGCCGGTCTGGCGGCTGACTTCGATGCGGGCGATGATGGCCTTCCATTTTTCGTCGGCGGTGCGATAGACCTCGTCGTCACTGTCTTCGCGCACGCAGGGCTCGTTGGTCGGGATTTGCGTCACGTCGAGCCGGTAGATATCGGCGAATTCGGGCGCCTCGGTCGCCGCCGTGCCGGTCATGCCGGCGAGCTTCGGATACATGCGGAAATAGTTCTGGAAGGTGATCGAGGCCAGGGTCTGGTTCTCGTTCTGGATCGGAACCTGCTCCTTGGCTTCGAGGGCCTGATGCAGGCCGTCGGAAAAGCGCCGGCCCGGCATCATGCGGCCGGTAAACTCGTCGATGATGATGACCTGACCGTCCTTGACGATATAGTCCTTGTCGCGTTCGAACATCAGATGGGCGCGCAGCGCCTGATTGATGTGATGCACCACCGAGATATTTTCGATGTCGTAGAGGTTGGGGCTGTTCAGCAGGCCCTCCGCGTCGAGCAGCTTTTCGGCATTTTCGGTGCCGACATCGGTGAGCGTCGTGGTGCGCGCCTTCTCGTCGATTTCGTAATCATCCTCGCCGAGTTTGGGAAACAGCGCATCGGCGTTCATATACATTTCCGAATGGTCCTCGGCGGGACCCGAGATAATCAGCGGCGTGCGCGATTCATCGATCAGGATGCTGTCCACCTCGTCGACGATGGCGAAGTTGAATTCGCGCTGCACCATGCTTTCCAGTGTAAATTTCATATTGTCGCGCAGATAGTCGAAGCCGAACTCGTTGTTGGTGCCGTAGGTGACGTCGCAATTATACTGGTCGCGCCGCGCATCGTCGTCGAGGCCATGCGTGATGCAGCCGACGGTCATGCCGAGAAATTCGTAGATCGCGCCCATCCAGGCGGCGTCGCGCTTGGCGAGATAATCGTTCACCGTGATGATGTGCACGCCCTTGCCCCGCAGGGCGTTCAAATAGACCGGCAGCGTCGAGACCAGGGTTTTGCCTTCGCCGGTCGCCATTTCGGAGATATGGCCCTCATGCAACACCATGCCGCCGATCAACTGCACGTCGTAATGGCGCTGGCCGAGGGTGCGTTTCGCCGCCTCACGCACGGTGGCGAAGGCGGCCGGCAGGACGGCGTCCAAATCGCCGTTCTTGGCGAGGCGTTCACGCAGCTCGCCGGTGCGCGCGCGCAACGCCTCGTCGCCGAGCGCCTCGAGCTCGGCTTCGAGGCCGTTGATGGCGCTCACGCGTTTGGCGTAGGCCTTGACTACACGCTCGTTTGTCGTGCCGAAGATTCGGCGCGTCAACCCCCGCATCATGGGATGACCTCGATAACAGTCCAAGATTTGTACGCGACCGCGAACGGTCCACCGCTGAGAGATAAGCGCGCGGCTGCACGGTGTCAACGGCTGCGCCGGCCGGCGCGGCCGGCGCGGCCGGGCAGGTTGTGCGAATTCGGGCGATATGGTTTAAGCCGTGCGCGGCGGCGCCTTGCGCGGCTGCCATTTCACGGCTTCGGGAGTTGACATGATCTTGTCCGGAATTAACCACCAGGTAACGCGGCGGCTGGCGCCGCTCGCCGTGGCGGCGCTGATCGTGGTGGCCGGCTGGCATGCGGCCTCGGCCCAGGCCGACGATCCCGTGGCGGCGACCGTCAACGGCGAAACCATTACCCGAAACGAAATTATGCTGGCATTGGAGCTGGTGCCGGCGCAATTTCGCAATATGCCGCCCGAGCAATTGTTTCAGCGCATTCGCGAACAGCTGATCGATATCAAATTACTGGCGGCGAAGGGCGCCGCGAGCGGCCTCGACGAAGATCCGCGAATTGCCGCGCGCGTCGAATTCTACGCCATGCGCCTGACCCATGATTATTATGCCCGCGAAATCGTCGAGAATTATCTCGACGAGGAATTGTTGCTGGAGAGCTACGAGAAGTTCCTGGAGAATTTCCCGACCGCCGAGGAGCGCAATATCAGCCATATTCTCGTCGCCACCGAGGAGGAGGCCGGGACGGTCATCGCGGAATTGCAATCGGGCGCCGATTTTGCCGAGACCGCGAGAAAGTTCTCGGTCGGGCCGTCCGCTCCCAGGGGCGGCGAGCTCGGCTTCCTGCGCCGCGAGCAGGTGGTGCCCGAATTCGCCGAGGTTGCCTTCGCCCTCGAGGATGGCGCCATTTCCGAGCCGGTGAAAACCCAATTCGGCTGGCACGTCGTCACGGTCAGCGAGCGGCGTACGCCCGAGCCGCCGGAACTAGCCGTGGTGGAGCAAAGACTGCGCGCCGAAATCGCCGACCGCCTGGTCGCCGATGTCGCCAAACAGGAGCGCCTGGATGCCGAAATCGAGCTTTTCGACATGGACGAGGATTTCTTCGCCGGCGTCAACGCCGCGCCTTGATGTGAGGTCCCGGGAATGAGCGGCATATCGCCATTGGCGCCGAAAAAATTTCCCGCCATGCCGGCCGTGGCGGGGGTGCGCCTGGCCGCCATCGCCTGCGGTGAGCGCTACCGGGCGCGCGACGATCTGCTGCTCGCCGAATTCTCACCCGGCACCCGCGTCGCCGGCGTGCTGACGCGCTCGACGACGCCGGGCGCGCCGGTGAAATGGTGCCGCGGATTGCTGCAAAGGGGCCACGCCCGTGGCCTGGTGGTCAATGCCGGCAATGCGAACGTCTTTACCGGCAAGGCCGGAGAGGCGGCGGTCGGGCGCACGGCCAAGGCGGCGGCGAAGCTTCTCGGTGCCTCGGCGGATGAAATTTACGTCGCCTCGACCGGCGTCATCGGCGAAGCGCTGAAGGTCGAGCGCATTATCGGCGCCTTGCCGCCGCTCCATGACAAACTGTCGCCAACATCGTGGCGCGCCGGCGCCGGCGCCATCATGACCACCGATACGTTCCCCAAGGGCGCCTGGCGGCGCGCCGAGATAGACGGCGCGAGCATCAACATCGCCGGCATCGCCAAGGGTTCGGGCATGATCGCGCCCAATATGGCGACCATGCTGGCCTTTCTGTTCACCGATGCGCGCTTGCCGGTGCGGGTTCTGAATTCTACCTTGCGCCCGGCCAACGAGCGCTCTTTCAATTCGATCACCGTCGACGGCGATACCTCGACCAGCGATACCTGCCTGCTGTTCGCCACCGGCGCCGGCGCCCGCCACGGCGCCGTGACGCGGGCGGCGGACAAGCGCCTTGACGGCTTCCGCGCGGCGCTTCAGGAGGTGATGACCGATCTGGCGCAACAGGTCGCGCGCGACGGCGAGGGCGCACAAAAATTTCTCACCGTCCGGGTTTGCGGCGCGGCATCCGAGGCGGCGGCGCGCCGCGCGGCGCTGGTGGTGGCGAATTCGCCGCTGGTCAAGACGGCGGTCGCCGGCGCCGATCCCAATTGGGGGCGTTTGGTGATGGCCATCGGGCGCTCAGGCGAAAAAATCAAGCCGGAGAAAATGGTGATCAGTATCGGCGGCCAAACGGTGGCGCGCGGCGCCAGGCAGGCGCCCGGATACAGCGAGAAAAAGGCGGCCCGCCATATGCGGGGGCCGGAGATCGATATCGCTATCGACCTCGCCGTCGGCGGCGGCGCGGCGACCGTGTGGAGCTGCGATTTGACCCATCGATATATCGATATCAATGCCAATTACCGCTCCTGAGGGCGACGGGCAAAAGCCCATCCTGCTGGTCGCCGCCATCGCCCTGATCGATACGGATGGCCGGGTGCTGATCGCCGAGCGGCCGAAGGGCAGGCATCTCGAAGGGTTGTGGGAATTTCCCGGCGGCAAGCTGCGCCACGGCGAGACGCCGGAAGCCGCGCTCATCCGCGAGCTCGACGAGGAACTGGGTATCGATGTCGAGCAGAGTTGCCTGGCACCGCTCAGTTTTGCCTCGCATGATTATGGCGAATTCCATTTGCTCATGCCGCTCTATGTGTGCCGTATCTGGAACGGAACCGTCAGCCCGCGCGAGGGACAGCAGTTGAAATGGGTCAGGCCGGCCTCCTTGCGCGACTATCCCATGCCGCCGGCCGACGCCCCGCTGGTCGCCGCGTTGAGGGATTTGCTCTAAAACCAAACGAGGAATTCCTCGGCCGACGCCGAACGGCTTCACTCAGAACGGTGCGCGATCAACCATCCAACGCGCCGCGTATCGCCTTGGCCAGGCTTGCCTTGCCGAACGGCTTTTGAATCAAATTCATGTGTTCGCCGGCTTTGGCATAATTCTTAAATGCGTTTTCCGCGTATCCGGTCATGAAAACGGTCTTTATCGTGGGATGCCGGCGTTGAATCTCAGCCGCGAGTCTCGGGCCGTTCAACGCGCCCGGCAAAACAACGTCCGAGAGCAGCAGGTCAATAGCGCCGGCGTGCGCCATGACCTCCAGCGCCGCTTGGGCACTGTCCGCTTCGACAATCTCGTAGCCCAGACCGGAGAGCAGGGCGACCGTCAGTTTGCGGACATCGGCATCGTCTTCGACAACGAGAATACGCTCTCCGCGCGCCACCGGAATGTCCGCCGCCTCCTTGTTTGGGGCCGTCGCGTCACCATCGGCGCCTGATCGCGGCAGATAGAGTTTGACCGTCGTCCCCTCGCCCGGCTCGCTATAGATCGTCACATTACCGCCGGATTGCTTGGCGAAACCGTAGACCATGCTCAAGCCGAGCCCCGTTCCCTTGCCGACATCCTTGGTGGTGAAAAAGGGCTCGAAGACATGCTTGAGTGCGTCGGAAGTAATTCCGCTTCCGCTGTCGGAAACACCGAGCATGACATAGTCGCCGGGTTCGACTTCCGCCTGAGCGGCGGAGATATCGTCGTCCAAGGTCACATTCGCCATCTCGATCGTCAGAACGCCGCCGTCCGGCATGGCGTCGCGGGCATTGATGGCCAAGTTCAGAAGTGCGTTTTCCAACTGCGACTGATCGGCCTGACATGCCCACAAGCCGTCGGCGCCATTGCTTCGTATCTCAATCTTCTCTCCCAATGTGCGGCCCAACAAATCCGTCATGTCCGAGACCAGTATGTTCGAATCAATCGCCGTCGGCACGAGGGTTTGTTTGCGCGAAAAGGCAAGAAGACGGTGAGTCAAGGCCGCGCCACGCTGCACCGCCCCGACACCACGGTCAATCATCTTATTCCTGGCGCTGTCATTCTCCCCGTCGTCGCGAAGGAGTTCCAGGGTGCTCATGATCACCGTCAGAAGATTATTGAAATCATGCGCAACGCCACCGGTCAGTTGACCGACAGCTTCCATCTTCAGCGCCTGGTGAAGCTCTTCCTCCGCCTGTTTTCGTTCGGTGATGTCGCTCGTCGCGCCGATCCACCGACTGATTCCGGGAGCTTGATCCCGACGCGATAGTCCCTTGGAGATGACGGACCGCACCTCCCCGCCGGGGCGGACAATGCGGTACTCAATTTCATAGGGCACATCGGATTCGAGCGCCGAGGTCCAGGTCTTAGTGTCCGTCCGGAAAGTTCATGAGGGATAACAATATCTGTTGATCCTTCTAAGC
>CAJXFT010000077.1 GCA_913053235.1 uncultured Alphaproteobacteria bacterium | reverse complement strand
GGCGATCTGGTCGCCATGGCGACGCAGGATATCGAAAACGTCGAATTTTTCTTCGCCCACACCGTGGCGCCGGCCTTCGTCGCGCTGCTGGTGCCGGCCGCCGTGCTCGGCGCCTTGCTGTGGTATGGCTGGCCGCTGGCGCTGGCGTTGGCGCCGTTCCTGGCGCTGATCGCCGTCTCGCCATTCCTCATGCGCAAGCGCGTCGACCGGCTGGCCTCGCGCGCCAGCGAGGCGCAGGGCGAACTCAATGCCCACACAGTCGATACATTGCAGGGCCTGCCCGAGATTCTCGCCTTCCGCCAGGAAGCGCGGCGCGGCGCGCAATTGATCGCGCTGGTGCGCCGCCATCATGCGCTGCGCCTGCCGTTCTTCCGCGATCTCACCATTCAGACGGCGCTGGTCGAGACCGTCACCGGCCTCGGCGGCCTCGCCATGGTGATCAGCGGCGCGGCTCTGGTCAATTCAGGCGATCTCGAGCGCACCGCGCTGCCGCTGCTCACCCTGCTCGCCATGGCCGCCTTTCTGCCGGTTTCGGAAATCGCCAATATCGGCCGCCAGCTCGCCGATACCCTCGGCGGCACGCGCCGCCTCAATGCCGTGCATAGCGAGCCGGTGGCGGTGCGCGACGGTCCCGGTGTCGCGCCATCCAGCGGCGCTGGGGCGCCGGCGCTGGAGCTTGAAGATGTGCGCTTCACCTATCCCGGCATCAAGGCGCCGGCGCTGGTTGGCGTGAATCTCTCGCTGGCGGCGGGAAGCACCCTCGCCCTGGTCGGCCCGTCGGGCGCCGGCAAGACGACGCTGGCGCATTTGCTGATGCGTTTCTGGGACCCCGAGCAGGGCACGGTGCGCCTCGGCGGGCACGATCTTAAAGAGTGGCGCCTCGACGATCTCAGCCGCCACATCGCCCTGGTGGCGCAGGATACCTATCTCTTCAACGACACCATCCGCGCCAACATCCTTATCGCCCGGCCCGAGGCGAGCGCGGCGGAGCTGGCGGCGGCGGTCAGCCACGCCGCCCTCGATGATTTCACCGCGGCGCTGCCGGACGGGCTCGACACCGAGGTCGGCGAGCGCGGCACGCGCCTTTCGGGCGGCCAGCGCCAGCGCATCGCCATCGCCCGCGCCTTCCTCAAGGACGCGCCGGTGCTGATCCTCGACGAGGCGACATCGCATCTCGACGCGCTCAACGAGCAGGCCGTGCGCCGCGCCCTCGATGCGCTGATGGTGGCGCGCACGACGATCGTCATCGCCCACCGCCTCTCCACGGTGCGCGACGCCGATCAAATCCTGGTGATGGACGAGGGCCGCGTATGCGAGGCCGGCGACCATGCCGGCCTCTTGGCCAAGGGTGGCCTTTACGCCGCGCTGGTCGCCCGCCAACTCGCGGCAAACGCGCAATCGGTGGCGGATTAGGGAGAAGCGGCCAACGCCGTCGAAGGCGCTTGACTCCGGAGCCGCGCATCATTAGCTGTTACCCCGGTTAGGGGAGTAAAAACAGGGGAGAAAGCGAATGTCCGAAAGCGAAATCAGCGTTGATAATGGCGTCAATGTTCAGGCACTGCTCGACGCCCGCGTGGCGTTGGCCGACGCGCCGGAGGCGGCCCAGTTTCAGTGGCGCGCCAGTTGCGAGTGGAAGAACGGCACCCACAGCCACTCGATCGTCGAGGGATATTTCGGCCTCGGCGAGCAGCATATGCACAAATCGGTGTTCAAATTCGATGCCGATCACCCGGAGGTGTTCGCCTCCGAGGACAAAGGCGCCACACCGGTCGAATATGTCCTTGTCGGCCTCGCCAGCTGCCTCACCGCCGGCATCGCCGCGGTCGCCCAGAATCGCGACATCCAGCTGCGCTCGGTCATAGCGACGCTCGAGGGCGGCATGGACATCCAGGGCATCCTCGGCATGGACAGCGATATCCGCAACGGTTTCGACGGCATCAAGGTGAGCTATAAGATCGACGCCGACGCCTCGCAGAAGGATATCGAAGCGCTGGTCGCGCAATCGCAGAAGCGCTCGGCGGTCTACGATATCGTGACCAACCCGACAAACGTCACCGTCGAGGTCAATTGACCTGACGCCGTTGCCGTCGGGAGCGAGTCCGGTTCGCACCACCACCACCGTTATCATCGGCGGCGGCCAGGCCGGCCTGGCGATGAGCTGGTGCCTGACGAAGCGCGCCATCGATCATGTCGTGCTGGAGCGCGGCGAGGTCGCCCATACATGGCGTACCGAGCGCTGGGATTCGCTGCGCCTGCTGACGCCCAACTGGCAGAGCCGGCTGCCCGGCTACGGCTATGACGGTGACGATCCCGACGGCTACCGGTCGATGCCCGAGACCATCGAATTCATCGACGGCTATGCGCGCGCCATTTCGGCGCCCATGGAGACCCACACCAACGTCACCTCGGTGCAACGCGACGACGGCGGATATATGGTCACCACCGATAGCGGCAAGTGGCGCTGCCGCACGGTCGTGCTGGCCAGCGGCGCCTGCAACATCGCCCGCGTTCCGGCGCTTGACGAAGCGGTGCCGGCGGGTATCGCCAGGATCAGCCCGATCGATTACCGCAGCCCGGATCAGCTCGACCGCGGCGGCGTTCTGGTGGTCGGCGCCTCGGCGACCGGCACCCAGTTGGCCGATGAGATCCAGCGCTCGGGCCGCGCGGTGACGATATCGGTCGGCGAGCATATCCGGGCGCCCCGCCTCTATCGCGGCCGCGACCTCGAATGGTGGATGGACGCAGCCGGCGTGCTCGACGAGCGCTATGACGAGGTCGAGGATATCCAGCGCGCGCGCAAGCTGCCATCGCTGCAGCTTGCCGGCACCACCGACCGCGCCACCCTCGATCTCAATTCACTGGCCGCAATCGGCGTCAAGCTGATCGGCCGCCTCGCCGGCGTCCATGACGGCAAGGCGCAATTCTCCGGCTCGCTCAGCAATCAATGCGCCCTCTCCGACCTCAAGATGGGGCGCCTCCTGGACAGCATCGACGAATGGGCGAGCGCCAACGGGCTTGACGGCGAGGTCGAGGCGCCGCACCGCCTGGCGCCGACGAAGGTCGAGGAATCGCCGCCGCTCGGCATGGATCTCGGCAATGGCGAGATCAAGACCATCGTCTGGGCGACCGGCTACCGCCCCGACCATTCATGGCTCGACGTGCCGGTGTTCGACCGCAAGGGCCAAATCCGCCACGACGGCGGAATCGTCAGCGAAGCGCCCGGCATGTATCTGCTCGGCATACAATTTCTGCGCCGCCGCAAATCGGCGCTGATAGACGGCTGCGGCGATGACGCGCGCGATTTGAGCGCCCATCTGGCGGCCTATCTCGACGGTGCGGCATGAAGGACCCGGCGGAGATCAAGGCAGCGATCATGCGCAGCGAAGACAAGATTCGCGCGCAACCCACGATCGGCCATCTGACCAAGACCAGCAAAGCCACCGTCAGTGGCGGCCTGACCTGCGAAATCGAGGACGGGCCGTGGAATTTGACCGCCGATATGAGGAAAAGCCTCGGCGGCCGCAATAGCGGGCCGGACCCCGGCGTCTTCGGCCGCGCCGCCATAAGCAGTTGTCTCGCCATCGGCTACGCCACCTGGTTCGCGCGCCTCGACGTGCCGGTCGATCATATCGAGGTCGAGGTCGCCGCCGATTTCGATTATGGCGGCGTTCTCGGCACATCCGACAGCGCCGCCAATTATTCGCAATTGCGCTATTCGGTGAGCATCGACAGCCCGGCGGCGGAAAGTGAAATCATCAAGGTGCTCGACTGGGCCGACGCCCACAGCCCGTGGCTGTCCAACATGAAAACCGCGCTCACCCCCCGCCGCGCCGTGCAAATTACCTCGCGCGGCGAGGCCGGCTGATGGACTCTCGCCTGCAAAAGCGGGTTCAGCGCTATGGCTGGGACCGCGCCAGCGAGGATTATGCGCGCTACTGGCAGGCCCAGCTTGAACCGGTGCAGACCCGGCTTCTCGAAGTGGCCGATTTGCAAGCCGGCGAAAAGCTGTTGGATGTCGCCTGCGGTGACGGGCTGGTGTCGTTCCGGGCGAGTGAAGCGGTGGGGCCAAGCGGCATGGTGTCCGGCGACGATATCTCCGAGGAAATGATCCGGCGCGCCGAAGCGCTCAGGCTCGAGAGAGGGGTCGAGAATTTGCGCTTCCGGCGCCGCGACGCGGAAGCATCGGTCGATGCCGAAACTTATTACGACATTGCCCTCTGTGCGCTCGGCCTTATGTATTTGCCGGAGCCGGAACGCGCGCTCGGCGCGATGTTCGAAGCGCTCAGGCCGGGTGGCCGGGCGGTGGCGGCGGTATGGGGCGCGCGCCGGAACTGCGGCTGGGCCGAGGTCTTTCCGATCGTCGATGCGCGGGTGAAGTCGGAAGTCTGTCCGCTGTTTTTCAGGCTCGGCACCGGCGCCGCCCTCGAGACCGATTTCAAGGCGGCGGGATTCAGCGATGTGAGCTCCGAGCGCCTGTCCTATGACCTCAGTTTCAAAACGGCCGAGCAGGCTTGCGGCGCCGCCCTGATCGGCGGCCCGGTGGCGCTGGCCTATTCCCGCTTCGACGATGAAACCCGCGACGCGGCGCGCGCCGAATATCTCGCCTCGATCGAAAGCTATCGCCACGGCGAGAGCTATGAGATACCCGGCGAATTCGTCATCACGCGCGGCTCGGCCGCTTCTTGAGGGCGCCACCAATTCGCCTTTGATCGACAAATCTGCTAAACTATAGGGAGCATGATCGATCAGCCGGATTGTTCCGATTGATCCAACGGGTCGGAGGAGGCAATGCAGGTTGCAGCAATACTCCGCGCCAAGGGCAGCAAGGTAACGCGTGCGGATTCCAGGACCAAAGTCGCCGATGCCGTCAAAATCCTGAAACAGGAAAATATCGGCGCCGTCGTCGTGGCGGACGACGATCATTCCATCGACGGCGTTCTCTCGGAGCGCGATATCGTTCACGCCGTGGCGGAAAACGGGGCCAACGCCCTTGAACTTCCGGTCACCGCGGTGATGACACGCAAGGTGATCACCTGTTCGGAGGAGAGCTCGGTGGTCGATCTCATGGGCGTCATGACCGAGCACCGCATCCGCCACCTGCCGGTGCTTCGCGATGGCCGCTTGGCGGGAATCGTCAGCATCGGCGATCTGGTGAAATACCGCATCGACGAGCTGGAAAGCGAGAGCGAAGCGATGCGCGATTATATCGCCACCAGCTAGCGCCTTGCCGACCACCGGTTGGTGCGCTAAGAGTGCGCCATGTCGGATACACGCGCAAGCGAAGCCGCGGCGCTGATTTGGCGCCATTGGCGCAACCGGAGCCGCTTCGCGGCGCTGCCCGAATCCTGCCGCCCGCGCAACCATGCCGAGGGCTATGCGGCGCAGAATCTGCTGAGCGGGCTCAGCGGCTGGCCGGCGCTGGGCTGGAAGATCGCCGCCACCAGCGCCGCCGGGCAAAAGCATATCGGCGTCGACGCACCGCTCGCCGGGCGCCTCCTCGAAGGCAAGCTCCATGAAAGCGGCGCCGAGTTGCCGGCCGCACATCTGCATATGGCGGTGGTCGAGGCGGAGTTCGTCTTCCGCCTGGCCGATGACCTGCCGGCGCGCGGGCGCGATTATTCAGCCGAGGATGTGACGGCGGCGGCGGCGGCGCTCCATCTCGGCATCGAAGTGCCGGATTCGCGCTTCGAGGATTTCACCAGCGTCGGCGCGCCGCAACTGATCGCCGACAATGCCTGCACCGAATTTTTTGTTTTGGGCGAGGCAGTGCCGGAAAGATGGCGCGAGATCGACCTTGCCGGCCATCACGTCGCCCTGGCCATAAATGGCGAGACGGCGGCCGAAGGCAGGGGCGCCAATGTGCTCGGCGATCCGCGCCGCGCCCTGGCCTGGCTCGCCAATGACCGCATCGCCCACGGCCAGCCGCTCGGCGCCGGCGAGATCGTCACCACCGGCACCTGCATTGTGCCGGCGGCGATTGTGGCGGGCGATCATGTGGTGGCGGATTTCGGCGCGCTCGGCCGCGTCAGCGTGCAATTCACGGCATAGACGGGGGCGTTCTCACTCATGGCGGCGGGAGTAAACCGGCAAATCATTCTGGCGGCGCGGCCCGAGGGCAATCCCCGGCAATCGGATTTCGCGCTCCGCGAAAGCGCCATCCCAGAGCCCGGCGCCGGGCAGTTGCTGGTGCGCACGCTGTGGCTTTCGCTCGATCCCTATATGCGCCTTCGCATCGCCGAGGGCGGGCAATATTACCCGCCCGTGCCGCTCGGCGATGTCATGATCGGCGGCGGCCTGAGCCGGGTGGTGACAAGCAACCATGCCGGCTTTGCCGCCGGCGACTGTATCGAAGCCTATACCGGCTGGCAGGATTACGCCGTCATCGGCGGCGCCGGGGTGCGAAAAATAGACCCCGCGCTGGGGCCGCTATCGACGGCGCTCGGCGTGCTCGGCATGCCCGGCCTCACCGCCTATCTCGGCCTGATCGATGTCGGCAGGCCCGAGCCCGGCGATACGGTGGTGGTCTCCGCCGCCGCCGGCGCGGTCGGCGCCGTGGTCGGGCAAGTGGCCAGGATCGCCGGTTGCCGCGCCGTCGGCCTCGCCGGCTCGGCGCGAAAAATCGCCTATCTCCGCGATGAGCTCGGCTTCGACGCGGCGATCAATTACAAAACGCAAGAGATCGGCGCCGCGCTCGACGCCGCCTGCCCCGGCGGCATCAATGTATATTTCGAAAATGTCGGCGGCGCCGTCGCCGAGGCGGTCTATCCGCGCCTCGCCAAGCGCGCCCGGGTGGTGATCTGCGGCGGCGTCTCGCAATATAATCTCGTAGCTCCGCAAACCACCGTCAGCAATTTGCAGAATATCCTTTTTACCGAGGCGCGCGTCGGCGGCTTCAATATCTTCTCCTATGAAGCGCGCTATGAGGACGGGCTCGGCCGCCTCGCCCGCTGGCTCGCCGAGGGGCGGCTGAAATACAAAGAGGATGTGGTCGACGGCCTGGAAAACGCAGCCACCGCGTTCCTCCGTTTCTTCGACGGCGAGACCTTCGGCAAGCTGCTGGTAAGAGTGGCGGAATGAGCGCCGATCAGGCGCGCTTTGTCGGCTCCATCCCGGAAACCTACGAGCGCGTGCTGGGGCCGTTCCTGTTCGAGCATTACGCCAATGATCTGGCGGCGCGGCTCGACGTGCCGGCGGGCGGGCGGGTGCTGGAGACCGCCTGCGGCACCGGCATCGCCACCGAGGCGGCGCGCCGGGCGCTGGACGAAAGCGTCCGCATCACGGCGACCGACCTTCAGCCGCCGATGCTCGAACTGGCGCGGACCAAACGCGGCCACCTGAAAGGCGTCCAATTCCGCGAGGCGGATGCCCAGGAGCTGCCTTATTTCGACGCTGAATTCGATGCGCTCTTTTGCCAGTTCGGCTGGATGTTCCTGCCCGACAAGGCGCTTGGTTTTGCCGAGGCCTTGCGCGTCCTCAAACCCGGCGGCCTGCTCGCCTTCAATGTCTGGGATTCGCTCGAACACAACCCCGTCATGGGTCTGGCGCATGAGACGATCGGCGGATTTTTCGCCGCCGATGCGCCGCAGTTCCTCACCGTGCCGTTCGGCTGGAACGCGCATGACGTCATCCGCGGCCATCTTGAAGACGCCGGCTTCGGCGATATTTTCATCGACGTGCTGGCGCGCCAAGCCAGCCACCCGAGCGCCGGCGATCTCGCTTACGGCCTGGTGCACGGCAATCCGTCGATCCTGGAAATCGAGGAGCGCGGCAGCGCCGCGCCGCATGAAGTCGTCGCCACCCTGACGCGCAACCTCGTCGAGAGCTATGGCGACAATCCGCTGCGCACGCCGCTGCGGGCGATTGCCGTAACGGCGCGGAACATCGCCTCGTAACCATCCTAGAGCATGTCAGGTTCGCTTATGCTCACCCGACACGCTCTATCTCTTTGGGTGTAAGCAAATGCGTCGTCGCAGGTGATTCCACCTGCTCGGGATTTGCTCTAATTCAAGCTGGGCGGTTTATCTCGTACGGCTGATGCCGCTGCCGGACGGCAGCAGGGCGAGGACCGGACCGTCTTGCGGCGCCGGGCGCGGCTTGTTCGGCGCCGGCAGCGGGAAATCGATTTTCGCCCGCGCATTCTCCGGATGGCCGGGCAGTGCCGCCTGCAATACCGGCTTTCTCGGATGCGGCAGCAAGGCCTGCAACATCGGCTTGGCCGGCGCCGGCGGCAGCAAGGCTTGCAGTACGGGTTTGGCCGGTGCCGGCGGCAGCGGGGCGGCGCTTGCGGCGAGCATCGTCTTCGGCTCACCGGGCATCAAGGCATCGAGCTGAAGCGGCGGATTTACGATATCGACCGCCGGCCACAGATTGTCCCAATGAGTTTCAGTGCGCCGCGGCGCTTTCGCGTTCTCCGGCATCGACGCCGAAGGCCAGGTAAACGCGCGCTCGGCGATGCCCGGCTCGGCCACCGACAGCTTGCCGACCGCCCAGTCAGCGAGGTCTCCGTCATCCATCCACGCCGCCGGCGTGAAAGGCTGGGCGGAGCCGTCCAACTTGGCGCGAATCAGGCGCGATGCGCCGGAGGCGGGTGCGATGGCGCCAAGCTCGGCGAACTCCGGGCCATATTGCGCCGAGGCCAGGTGGGTCCATTGATCCGGCAATTCGGAAAGGCTCGCCAAAGCCACCGTGCGCGGCCGCGTCTCGACAATATCGGGTTCTGTTGCGGATTCTGTTGCGTTCTCAGCCAATTGGTAAACGGGCTGCTGTGGCGCTTCGTCCGGAAGTCCGATATCCGCCACCATGATATGCGGCTCGCCATCCATGCCCGGCACTGGCGAGGCCGGCTCGTTATCCTCGAGCCAGGCGACAAGGCCCTTGAAATCCTCGTCCGTCGCCGCCGAGCCGGGTTCCTCGCAGATATCGCGGTCTTCGCGCAAGGCGCCTTCGAGGAAGCGGCAATCCTTGCCGGTCATGACGTCGAGGGCGATTTCCGTCGTCCCTTTGCCGGTCGCGGCGGTGGAGAAGATCGAGACGCCGGTGAGGATGTCGGTAAACGCCAGAGGTCCGGCGAAAGGCAAGGCGCAGCCCGAAAGAACACCGCCCGCGCCCAGCATCAGGATCGCCGTCCGGCCGCCTCGAATGACCAAAAACCCCTCCTATTCAATATCTTGGCTCTGTCCGTTTCAACCGATACTAAACCCAAATCGGGCGCGATGCAATGCGCTGCGAAAAATGCGCCGAAGATTCGCGAGCCGGCGCGGCACGGTTATTGCGCGCGACCCGCCCGGCGCTCGGCGCCAGCCGCGAGGGAGGAAGAGGCGCGGAAATCGACATCCCTGGGATAGCCCGCCAGCGCCCGTTTGATGGCGCGTTCGAGCGCCGCCAGGGCGGCGTCGATCTCGGCTTCGGCGATGATCAGGGGCGGGCAGAAGCGCATGAAGTTTTTCACGCAAATGAATATCAGCCCTTCCAGCGCCGCGTTGTAGCGAATGCGTTCGGCCAGCGCCGCGTCCGGGCGCTTGGTTTTCTTGTCGGCCACCACATCGATCATGCTGTAGAGCCCCTGGCCGCGCACATCGCCGATCGCCTCATAGCTTTGGCACAGGCGCTTCAAGCCGGCGGTGAGGCGGGCGCCCAGCTTCTCCGCGCGCGCCGATAAATCATCGCGCTCGACGATCTCCAACTGCTTGAGCGCCACCGCCGCCGGCAGCGGATCGCCGGAATAGGTGCCGGCCCACGGCGTGCCGGCGCGCCCGCGCGCCTCCTCGGCGATGTCGCGCCGCGTCACGACGCCGCAAATGGCGAGGCCGGCCGACATGCCCTTGGCGAAGGTCACCATGTCGGGCACCACGCCGTAATGCTCGAAGCCCCACATCCTGCCCGTCCGCGCCGGCGCCAGCTGCGCCTCGTCGAGGATGAGAAAGGCGCCGTGGCGCGCCGCCAAATCCTTGAGGCCGGGCAGCCATTCCCTGGGCGGCACGATCATGCCGCCGGCCACCAGCATGGTTTCGGCGATGATCGCCGCCGCCTCGCTGCTGGTGGTCTGATCGATCAACTCCTCGCTCGCGGCGAGGCAGGCGGTACCGCAGGCGGGATATTCGAGATTGATCGGGCAGCGCCAGCATAGCGGCGCGTGGATGGCCGGCGCGTTGGCCGGCGGCAAGAGCGGGCCGAGATTGCGCCGCCGCGCACCGCCGATCGAGGTCAGCCCCTCGACCGCGAGCGAGCCGCCGTGCAGGCCGCGGATCACCGAGACGATGTCATGCTTGCCGCTGGCGCCGAGCGCCATGCGCATGGCGACCTCGTTGGCCTCGGAGCCGGTGACGGTGAAATTCACCACGTCGAGCCCGTCGGGCAGCGTCGCCGTCAGGGCCTCGGCGAAGGCGATGATCTGCGGGTTGGAATACCAGCTATTCTCGTGCACAAAGCGCCCGGCCTGCTGGCGCAGCGTCTCGGTCAGCTCCTCATGCGAGTGGCCGAGCGGCAGGCACATCATGCCCGAAGTGAAATCGAGATATTCGTTGCCGTCGACATCGGTGATCGTGCTGCCGCGGCCGCTCTCGAAAATAATGCCGGGCGCATAGCGCCAACCGAGCACGCTCTCGGCGTCGCGCGCGATCAGATCCTTATGCGCGTTGGAGAAATGGAAATGCTTTTCCATGGCTGTCTTATTCGCCGAGCGGCTCGACCTGCACCGTGCCGGCGCCGCCCGAATTGCGCGGCGACATGGTGATGGCGACGGTGGCGCCGGTAAGGGTGCGGCCGTCGATCTGGATGGTGGCGATGCGTTCTCCCTGGGAGAATGTGAGGACGCTCGATTCGGCCTGCACGCTGGTGATCAGGGTCCAGCCGAAACGCTGCATTTCCTGATGGTAGCGGGCGAAGGCATCGGCCGAGGATTCACCGACAACAAACACCAGCCGTCCGGTCCAATTGTCCGGCCCGCCGAGCACCAGGCTGCGCTCGCTGTCGAGCCGCGCGCCGTCGGGGATCGGCACGTCGCTGACCGGCTGGAAAGCGGCGCTGGTATCGCCCTCGGCGGTTATCGGCGCCGTGCTGGCCGGCAATTGCGGTCCGATGTCGCAGGCGGCCAGCGCCAGCGCCGCACCCGCCACGAGGATCCCTGTGAATCGCGCGCTCATCGCCGGAGCGTAACATTCCCCGGCGCCGCCCAAAAGAATTTACAGCGATAATTCGATATCGCGCATCACCGGATCGCTGTCGACGGCGATCTCATTGTCGATCTGGCTGCCGCAGGCCGGGCAGTAGAAGAGGCGAAAGGCGACCGCATCGTCGATGAAGTCGGCCGGGTCGCCGACCAGCGGGTTGGAGTGCGACACCGGGCGGTCGTCGCGCAGGCAAACATCCTTGTAATTGTCCGCAAGCGGCCCGAGATCGGCGGCGCAATGGGCGCAGGCCCAGCGCGAGCCGTAAACGGCGAGATTGTCGCCCGCCGCCAGGCTCACCTCGCCTTCATGGGACTCGCGTGCCGCATTGCCATTGCCGAGACGCTCAAGCCGGGCCGCGCGGATTTGCTTGCGGTTTTCCAGCGTCGCCGCGACATCGACCTGCCCGTCGGCATCGAGCACGGCGCCGAAAATATCGCGCGCCGCCTCGGGCGTGATGTTGAGATGCTCGAGGTCATGGGCGATGCGCTCGGGCTCGCGCCGCAACGGATCGCCGAAGCCGCCGCCGCCGGACCAGCGCACGGCGTAAACGTCAGCCGCGTTCTGCACGAAATTTTCCTGGCGCAATTGCAGCAGCTCGGCCGTGCCGCTGACCTCGGAGGCATCCTCGATCAGGCGCGAATCGCCCATGCGATCGAGAATGTCGCTGTCGCGGATGAAGGTGTAGGCGTTGGTGGTGGAAGGAAAACCGCCCATCATGCCGGTCGATGTGGGAATCGCGTTGCCCGACGACAGCGTGTCCTGGGTGATATGGTCGGTATTGTGCGGGATGAAGCAGCTTTCGGCCGACAGGCCGCCCCTGAATTTTCCGGCGCCGCCCGAATCGGGCAGCTCCTTGCGGTAGAGGAACAACAGCGGAAAGAGCTGCTCGTTGTGCTCGACGTTGGGCAATTGGCCGATCGGCGTGCGCGCCTGGCCGCCGGTGTTGATGCCGTCGCCTTGCGCGAAGGCGCCGATCGAGCCGCCTATGGGGTCTATGAGGAGATAGCCGTAACGCTCGCCCCACTGGTCGATGCCGCGGAAGATGGTGGTCGGCCATTGGCTGGTGCCGCCGATGCCCATGATGTCGCGCCGCAATTCCGCGTCGGAATAGAGCATCTTGGAAATGATGTTGTAGGCCGGATAGAGCGAGATCTCCATCGACTGGGTCGGCGCCGTCGACACGGAGGCCGGGAAATCGGCGCAGTTGAGGGTGCCCGGAACGGGGTCGAATTCGATATGGCGGAGCGCCCCGCCGACGGCGAAATACTGGTCCCAGCTCAAGAGCTCGTTGATCGCCACCATCACCGAGCCGCGCCAGCCCGAATAGGTGGCGTTCATGGCGCCGTCCTGCGGCGCCGTGCCCTCATTGTCGAAAGTCAGCTTGTCGCCTTTCTTGGTCAGCGCGATCTGCACCCGGTGGGTGCGCCGGTCGCCGGGGCGGCAGGCCTCGACATAGGTGCGGTCGCGCCACACGCCGTCCGGAATCTTCTTCAGCTTGGCCAGGAAGGCGGCTTCGGCATTGTCGATCACCTTCTTCATCACGCTCTTCACGGTGTTGGCGCCGTAGCGCGCGATGAGCTGTTCGATGCGCGCCTTGGCGGTCATGTTGCCGGCGAGCTGGGCGCGGAAATCGAGCGCCACCATTTCGGGCTTGCGCGAGGAGCGCAGGTAAAGCGCCTCGATATCGCGGCGCACGACATCGTTTTCGACGATCTTGACCGGCGGGATGAGGATGCCTTCGTCAAACGCGCTCTCCGCCGACGGACAAAAACTGCCCGGCGTGATGCCGCCGATATCATATTGATGCAGGCAGTTGGTGATCCAGCAAAACAGCTCGCCCGCGTGGAACACCGGGCAGATCAGCATCACATCCATCTGATGCGCGGCACCCACCCAGGGGTCGTTGGCGAGGAACATGTCGCCCGCCTCGATGCCGGGATTGTCGGAGCGGTATTCCAGGATCCACTTCACCTGTGTATCGGTGACGCCGGACATATATTGCATATAGGGGCCGAAATAGACGAACTCGGCATCCTCGGTGAGGATCGAGGGATTGAGGTCGAGCGCGAACATGGCGACCGGCGAGCCCGAAATGCGCTGGATCGTGGCGCCATGCTCCTCGTTGATGTTCCACAGATTGTGGCGGATCACTTCGTAAGTGACCGCATCGACGCTCTCGTCCCAATCGCGGTGCAGCGTCAGGCTGGGCGAAATGTTGAGCTCTTTCGGCGGCACATAGGGATTGTTGAGGCCGTCGAAGGCGGTACCGGTGATCTGGCTGATACGTGGCATGATTCGCCCCCTCTATGACGCTTCGAGCGTGAGTTCGAAATTTCCGAAGGCATCGACCGCCAGGGCCTGGCCGGGATGGACCGCCACCGTGGTGTCCGGCGTCTCGACGATGGCCGGGCCGGGCAGATTGTTGCCGGGCACCAGACTTTCGCCGTCGAACACCGGCGTTTCCATCCTCTCGCCCGGCTCCGACCAATAGACCGGGCGCGCCGGGCGCTCGGCGGCGGCGGCGATCGTCTGGCTCAGGCTTGCGCTCGGCGCCAGGCGCGGCTTCAATGTTTCGGCGGCCGCGCGGCAGCGGAAGGTGACGATCTCGAGGCGGGCACCCGGCAGCGAGGCGCCCTGGCCGTAGAGCCGCTCATATTGCGCCACGAAAGCGTCATGCAGGCCGGGCAGATCGGCTTCGCTCAATTCGGCGCCGCCGATTTCGACCTCGACCTCGTTGATCTGGCCCTTGTGGCGCATATCGAGGGCGAAGCGAAGATGCTGGCGTTCGGGCGCGATATCGTCGGCCGCGAGCTCGGCCTCGGCATGGCTTTTCAGTTCGTTCAAAAGGCGGGTGACCTCGGCGACCTCGAAGGGCGAACGCATCATGTTGACGCGCTCATGGACATGCAGCACATCGGCCGCCGCGGCGCCGAAGGCGCACCACACGGAAGCGGTCTCGCGCTGCGGCACGATGACCTTGGAGACGCCGAGCTCGCGCGCGAAGACGCCGGCATGGACCGGCCCGGCGCCGCCAAAGGCGAAGAGCACGAAATCGCGCGGATCGAAGCCCTTTTGGATCGTCACCTTGCGGATCAGGTCGGCCATCTGGAATTCGGCGATCTTGACGATGCCGGCGGCCGCCTCAAAGAGGCCGAGGCCGAGCGGCCCGGCGATTTTGTTGAGCGCCGCTTCCGCGGCGACACGGTCGAGCTTGAGCGTGCCGCCGGCGAAATTCTCGGCATCCAAATAGCCGAGCACCAGATCGGCGTCGGTCACCGTCGCCACTTCGCCGCCCTGGCCGTAGCAGGCCGGCCCGGGATCGGCGCCGGCACTCTCGGGGCCGACGCGGAGCATGCCCGAGGTCTCGTCGATCCACGCCTTGGAGCCGCCGCCGGCGCCGATGGTCTGGATATCGACCTTGGACAGGTAATAGGCGTATTGATGCACCAGGCTGGTATAGGAAAAGGCCGGCTTGCCTTCATGGATGATGCCGACATCGAAGGAGGTGCCGCCCATATCGGTGGTGATGACATTGTCATAGCCCATCAGACCGCCGCCATATTGCGAGCCGGTGACGCCGGCGACGGGGCCAGAATCGAGCGTGAGGAGCGGCGCCGCCATGGCGCGCTCGACCGAGATGGTGCCGCCGGCGCATTGCGTGATTTGCAGCGGCTGGTGATAGCCGAGGCCCTTCACGTCACGCGCCACACCGGCCAGATAGCCGGTGGTCAGCGGGCCGATATAGGCATTGAGCGCGGCCGCCGCGGTACGCTCATATTCGCCCCATTTGGGCACCAGTTCGTGCGACGTGGTGACGAACATCCCCGGCGCGATATCGCCGATCATCTGCTTCACCCGCGCCTCGTGGCGGGGCGCCAGGAACGACCACAGGAAACACACGGCGATGGCTTCGACGCCCTTCTCCAGCAGCCGCCGGATGGCCGCCTCGGCCTCCGCCTCGTTGAGCTCGACGATCACCTTGCCGAAGCAATCGACGCGCTCCGAGACCCCTTCGATCAGACGCTTGGGCACGATCGGGTCGGGTTTCTGGCTTTCCGGGAAATGCACCACCAGGCGGATATCGTTGCCGGAGAGGCCGCGCGAGCCGCGCATGATATGGATCACGTCATTATGCCCGCGCGTGGTGATCAGCCCGACGCGGGCGCCGCGCTTCTGGATGATGGCGTTGGTGCCAACGGTGGTGCCGTGGCTGAGCATGGCGATCTCGGCACAGAGCGCACCCTGCCCGAGGCCGAGCTTGGCGCCGGCGGCTTTCAGGGCGTCCTGCACACCGACGGCAAAATCATGCGGCGTCGAGGGCGCCTTGGCCGTGGTCACGGCACCCTCGCCATCGACGATCACGCAATCGGTGAAGGTGCCGCCGATATCGATGCCGCAAAGATAGGAAGCCATGCGGCGCCCCTTTCGCTGAGTTTTTGTTGTGGTCTTCTCTCCGCCACGTTTCTCGCCGCGGCCCTTATCTCCTCGGCCATTCTCTCCGCGGCCTCCTTCTCCAAAACCGCTCTCTCCGCGGCCTCTTTCTCCGCGGCTTCAATTCGCCGATCGCCGGGCTCGGCAACCTGACGATAATATG
>CAJXFT010000076.1 GCA_913053235.1 uncultured Alphaproteobacteria bacterium | reverse complement strand
GTCGAGCGCCCGCGGGCTGGCCATCGCGGCGAGCACGGCGGTCTTGGTGATTTCACTGAACACCACCCGTTCGACGGCGATGCCGTTGAGGAGATTGCGCTCCCTCAGCTCGTCCATCACATGCCACGAGATCGCCTCGCCCTCGCGGTCGGGGTCGGTGGCGAGATAGAGATGCTGGGCGCCGTTCAGCGCCTTGCCGATGGCGCGGATATTCTTTTCGGCGCCGTCGGAGACCATCCAGGTCATTTCGAAATTTTCGTCAGGAAGCACGGAGCCGTCCTTGGGCGGCAGATCGCGGACATGCCCATAGGAGGCCAGGACCACGTAGTCCGGCCCCAAATATTTATTGATTGTCGATGCCTTTGCTGGCGATTCGACGACGACGACGTTCATGCGGCTAATTTTCTCGACCTGGAATGATGCGAATTATCGCATTGATTCTATTAACGAAACCTGACCTCCTGCATGGCGTTCCAAACGGCCCGCCAGCTCAAGTTCCAACAAGATGGTGAGGAGGAGGGCCGGTGTCAACCTGCTCTGACGCATCAACTCGTCGATCGGAACCGGGCTGGGGCCGAGCAGATCGAGCACCACGGGGCGCGCCGCGGCCAGTTTCGATTCGCCCACGGCGGCCATTTCCGGGGCGGCGAATTCGGCGCCCGGCGGCTCGTCCAGCGCTTGTGGCGCCACCCCAGCAAGGGCCTCGACGATGTCCTCGGCGCCCTGCACCAGCGTCGCGCCATCGCGGATCAAGCCGTTGCAGCCGCGGCTGCGCGGGTCGAGCGGCGAGCCCGGCACTGCGAACACTTCGCGGCCCTGCTCGGCGGCGAGGCGGGCAGTGATGAGCGAGCCCGAGCGCGGCGCCGCCTCGACCACGATGACGCCGCGTGCCAGGCCGGAAATGATGCGATTGCGCTGCGGGAAATGGCGTGCCTGCGGCGCGGTGCCGAGCGGCGGCTCGGCGATGATCACGCCGCGCGCCACGATTTCCTCGTAGAGCGCCGCATTCTGCTTGGGATAGATCACATCGACGCCGCCGCCCATCACCGCCAGGGTGCCGCTCTCGAGGGCGCCGCGATGGGCCGCGGTATCGATGCCGCGCGCCATGCCGGAGGCCACTTTGAACCCGGCGGCCCCCAGTTCCACCGCCAATTGACGGGCGAAACGGATGCCATTGGCCGAGGCGTTGCGCGCGCCCACCATGGCGATGATATCGCCTTCGAGAAGATGGCCATGGCCGCGCAAAGCGATCAGCGGCGGCGCATCGGGAAGGGCGGCAAGCGGCGCCGGATAGCCCGGCTCATGGCAGGCCAGCAAGCGGCCGCCCAATTTGGTCAGCGCCGCGATCTCGCGCTCGGCGGCCGCTTTGGAGAACAGCTTGATCGAGCGCTTGCGGCCGCCGCTGCGCGCCAGCTCGGGCAGCGCTTCGAGCGCCCGCGCGGCGCTGCCATAGCGCTCGAGCAGCGCCATGAAGGTGATCGGGCCGACATTTTCGCTGCGTGACAGGCGCAGCCAGTCGAGGCGTTCGCTTTCGTTGAGAGGGCGCAAGTCAACCATAAGTAGCAGTTACTGGATAACGGTCAATTCGTCAACTGTCCGCCGATACTTTCTTGCCGGCCTTGGCGGCGCCGATTCGCGATTCACGCCCGGCCAGCAGGCGGCGGATGTTGCCGCCATGTTTGACGATCACGATGATCGCCAGCAGCCCCGCCAACTCGGCGAGTTGACGCCCGCCGAGCAAATAGCCGAATCCGGGCGCCGAGATCAGCGCCGCCAGCGAGGCCAGCGAGGAATAGCGCAACAGCGCCGCGACGGCGAGCCAAATGGCGCAAGCGATGAGGCCGAGCCGCCAGTCGAGGGCGAGCAGGACGCCGAGGCTGGTCGCCACGCCCTTGCCGCCCCTGAACAGCAGCCAGACCGGCGCCACATGTCCGACAATCGCGGCAAAGCCCGCCGTGAGCGCCAGGTCCGGGCCATAAATGGCGGCCAACAGGACCGCCGCCGCGCCCTTGCCGCCGTCGAGGATCAGGGTCAGGGCGGCGAGCGGCTTGTTGCCGGTGCGCAGCACATTGGTGGCGCCGATATTGCCCGAGCCGATGGCGCGAATATCGCCATGCCCGAACAGGCGGGCGAGCAACAGCCCGACCGGTATCGAGCCCAAAAAATAGGCGGCGGCGAACGTGACGGCGTAGTAAGGCCAGGAATACGCCCAACTGATCGGATCGGGCATGATGGTTTAGCCGTCGAAGGTGAAAAGCGTGCGCCCGTCGACGATGGTGCGGAGCGCGCGGCCCTGCACCGGGCGGCCGTCGAATGGCGAATTCTTCGACATGCTGCGGAATTTCGCGGTATCGACCAACCACGGCACATCGGCGTCGAACAGCAGCAGGTCCGCCGGCGCGCCCTTCTGCAAGCGCCCGACCGGCAGCTTCAACAGCTCCGCCGGAGCCAGGGTAAGCCGGCGCAATATTTCGAGCAGCGTCATATGGCCGCCATGATAAAGCTCCAGCGACAGCGGCAGCAGGGTCTCCAGCCCGACGATGCCATTCGCCGCATGGGCCATCGGCAGGCGCTTGCTCTCCTGGTCGTGCGGCGCATGGTCGGTGGCGATGGCATCGATGGTGCCGTCCTTGAGGCCCTCGACGATGGCCACGCGGTTGCGCTCGCTTCTCAGTGGCGGCGCCATTTTAGCGAAGGTGCGGTAATCGCCGACATCGAGATCGGTGAGCGAAAAGTGATGCGGCGCCGCCTCGCAGGTGACGCGCAAACCGCGCGCCTTGGCGCGGCGCACGCAATCGACCGCCTCGGCGGTCGAGATATGGGCGACGTGATAGCGCCCGCCGCTATGTTCGACCAGGCGGATATCGCGCTCCACCATAATCGTCTCGGCGATTTCCGGAATGCCGTCGAGGCCGAGGCGCGTCGCCGCCTCGCCCTCGGCCATGCAGCCGCAGCCGCTGAGCGAAAGATCCTCGGCATGCTGCGAGATTAAGAGATCGAAGGTTTTGGCATAGCTCAACGCGCGGCGCATCACCTGGCTGTCGGCGATCGGCAGGCCGTCGTCGGTGAAGGCCACGGCGCCGGCCTCGGCGAGCATGCCGAACTCGGTCAATTGTTTGCCTTCTAGGCCCTTGGTGGCGGCGGCGAAGGGGAACACCTTGACTCCCTTGGCCTCGCGGGCGCGGCGCTGGATGAATTCGATCAGGCCGACATTGTCGATCACCGGGTCGGTGTTGGGCATGCTGCACAGACTCGTGACGCCGCCGGCCAACGCCGAAAGGCCGCCGGTGGCGATGGTTTCCTTATGTTCGTGGCCGGGCTCGCGCAGATGGACATGCATATCGACCAGACCCGGGCACAGGCAATGGCCGCCGCAATCGACCGTCTCGATGGCTTCGGGCACGCCGTCGGCGAACAGGCCGGGGCCGAGATCGGCGATCAGCACGCCCTCGGTGAGGAGCGCGCCGCCGGCATCGAGGCCGCTGTCCGGGTCGAGCAGGTGGGCGTTGATATAGGCGGTGCGCTTTTCGGTCATGGCGGGCTCACGCACCTCCAGAATCGCGGCCGAGCAGGTCCAAACAGGCCTGGCGCACGGCGAGGCCGAGTTCGACCTGCTCGAGGATGGCGCTGCGGGTGATGTCGTCGGCGACGCGGCTGTCGATTTCGACGCCGCGGTTCATCGGCCCGGGATGCATGATCAGCGCGTCCGGCCTGGCGATGGCGAGCTTGGCCTCGTCGAGGCCGAAATAGCGGAAATATTCGCGTGTCGAAGGCACGAAGGTGCCCTGCATGCGCTCGGCCTGCAGGCGCAGCATCATGATGATGTCGCAATCCTCGAGGCCGCGCCGCATATCGTGGAAGACTTCCGCGCCCATGCGCTCGATGGCCGGCGGCACCAGGGTCGGCGGCGCCACCAGGCGCACCTGCGATCCCATCATCGTCAGCAGCAGAATGTTCGAGCGCGCCACCCGGCTGTGCATGACATCGCCGCAGATCGCCACCCTGAGGCCGTCGAGCCGGCCCTTGTGGCGGCGGATGGTGAGGGCGTCGAGGAGCGCTTGCGTCGGGTGCTCATGGCTGCCGTCGCCGGCATTGATGACGGCGCAGTTGACGTGATCGGCCAAGAGGCGCACGGCGCCGGCGTCGGGGTGGCGGACGACGATGACATCGGGATGCATGGCGTTCAGCGTCATCGCCGTATCGATCAGCGTTTCGCCCTTCTTGATCGCCGATGTGGCGACCGAAATATTGATGACATCGGCGCCGAGGCGTTTTCCCGCAAGCTCGAACGAGGTGCGCGTGCGCGTCGAGGTTTCGAAAAACAGCAAAATCAGCGTGCGTCCGCGCAACACGTCCGATTTCTTCTCGGCGTCGCGGTTGAGCGCGACATAGGTTTCGGAAAGATCGAGAATCGCCGATACGCTGTCGGGAGAAAGACCTTCGATCCCGAGCAGGTCGCGCTGGGCAAGTGCATTGGGCCGCGACACAGGCTGCATAAAGACCGGTTAATAGCGCTGCTCCGCCGGGGCGGCAAGCCGCGCGACGGGGGCTCCGCCAAGGGTTTCTTATCATGGGCGAATTTGGCACCGGCCGAAGCAGCCGCGCGGCGCCGGCCATGTTCCGGGTGCGCGAATCGGTACTGGACGCGGCGCCCGTGATAACCGATCTTTGCGCGCTCATGGATAATCGCCCTCTATCCCCCGCCGCGCCGGCGCGTGGCGTGACGGCCGTTCACGCCATCACCCTGCTGGCCAATCTCACGGTTTCGACCTCCTTTCCGATCGGCAGGGAGATCGCGCACGCATTGGAGCCGGGCGTGCTGATGCTGCTGCGCTTCGCCGTCGCCGCCCTGATCATGGGCGCCTATGTGCATTTCCGTTACGGCCTGGCCTGGCCCGGCTGGGGCGCCATCTGGCGCTACGCCGCCATCGCGCTGACGGTGGTGATCTTCTTCTGGTGCATGTTCGAATCGCTGCGCTATACCAGCGCCCTCAACACCAGCGCGCTCTATACGACGGTTCCCGTGCTTTCCGCCATATACGCTTTCTTTATCGCCGGCGAACGCCTTGGCCGCTACCGCTTCGCCGCCCTGGCGGTCGGCCTGGTGGGCGCGCTGTGGATCATTTTTCGCGGCGATCCCGTGCGCCTTTTGGCTCTCGATCTGAACAAGGGAGACTTGATCTTTCTCGCCGGCTGCGTCGTCTTCGGTTTCTATGGCGTCTTTATCAAGCGCTTTCACAGAGGCGAGCCCACCGCCATCATGACCTTTTGGGTATTGCTGTTCAGCGCCATCCTTTATCTCGCCATCGCCGGCAAGGATTTGGCGGCTTCGCCCTGGGCCGAGACCGAACTGTCGGTCTATGGCATGGTCGCCTTCCTCGCCGTGGTCAGCACGGTGATTACCTTTTTCATGTTTCAGTACGCCGCCACGCGCATCGGGCCGACGCGGGTTCAGGCCTATTCCTATTTTATCCCGGCCTTCGTGCTGGTGGTCGACTGGGCTATCGGACGCGGCCTGCCGTCGCTGATGACGCTGCCGGGCGTCGCCATCGTGTTGGTTGCCAGCCTGGTCATTCAGCGCGGCGTCATCGAGATCGGGCCGAGACGGTGAGCGTCACCGCATCGCACGCACTCGCCATCCTGGCGATGTTCATCATCTCGACGATATTCAGCCTCGGCGACGAAATTGCCGATACCATGCCGTCCAGCGTTTTGATGGCGCTGCGCTTCGGCCTCGCCGCCCTCTTGTTCGCGCCCTACATTATGTGGCGCTATGGTGCGCGCTCGCCCGGCCTCTCGGGCCTGTGGCGCTACGGCCTGTTGGCGCTGTTGTCGACCCTCTTCTTCTGGTCGATGTTCGAGGGGCTGAAATATACCGATTCGCTCAATTCGGGTGCCATTTCGACCACCATTCCCGGCTTTACCGCCATCTATGGCGCCATTCTGATGCGCGAGCGCCTCGGGCGTTATCGTTGGGTGGCGATTCTGCTCGGCTTGGCGGGCACGTTGTGGGTGGTGTTTCGCGGCGATCCCGAGCGGCTTTTCGCTCTCGAGCTGAGCCGGGGCGACGCTTTGTTTTTTGGCGGCTGCGTCTCGATGGGCCTTTATGCGGCGCTGATTCCCAAGCTCCACCGCGGCGAGCCGGTGCCGGTGATGAGCTTCTGGATCATGGTGTTTGTCGCCGCCATGTTCATCGCCATCTCCGGCGGTAAATTCGCCGATGTTGCCTGGACGGTGATCGATAGCGGCGTCTGGGGCGCGGTGGCGTGGCTCGCGGTCGGCCCGACCATGCTCACCTTTTTCCTCATTCAATCGACTTCGCTGGTCATCGGCTCGACCCGCGTGCAGTCCTATTCCTATCTGATACCGGCCTTCGTGCTGGTGTTCGACTGGGTATCGGGGCGTGGTCTGCCGAGTGCGATGACGATCCCCGGCATCGTCATCGTGCTGCTCGCCACCCTGGTGATTCAGCGCGGCGTCGTCATTGAGGCCGGTGAGGCCAGCGCGGCCAAGACTCGACGTTTAAAGCGTCAATTCTGATCGGGAATCGCGCTGACGCCGGGCAGGAACTGGGCGAATTCGCGCTCGGCGGCCTTGGGATCGGTATGCGAGAGCGCTTCGAAATGGAGCGAATGCCGGCCGATCGAGATATCCTCGTCGCCGCGCGCCAGGGCGGCGATGATTCCCGCCGCGATATCCGCCGGATTCTCCTTGTCGCCGTCGAGGCCGGCCAGCATTGGCGTGTCGGTCGAGCTTGGAAACGCCGCCATGACATGGGTGCCCCGGGCGCGCAATTCCGCCCGCACGCCCTGGGTCATCGACCAGGCGGCGGCCTTTGAAGCCGAGTAGGCGCCGACGAACGGCGCGTTGAGGCGCGCCGCCTCGGAAAGAACATTGACGATCGCGCCGCCACCGTTCCTCGCCAGCACCGGCGCAAAAGCGCGGCACATCGCCAGATAGCCCCAAAAATTGACTTCGAACTGGGCCCGCGCGCCGTCCAGCGAGGGCGCTTCGATCAAGCCTGAAAACTCCAATATCGCAGCATTGTTGATGACCAGGGTGACGTCGCCATATTGCTTGGCGGCGGCCGAGACCTGCTCGGGCCGCGTCACGTCGAGGGCGATGGGCTCAGCCTCCGCCGGCCACGCCGTCACGTTGGCGAGCGGCTCGGCGAGGTCCGCCGCATAGATGCGCGACGCCCCGTGGCGCGACAGGTTTTCGACCAGGGCGGCACCGATCCCGCCGGCCGCTCCGCTGACAATCGCAACGCATCCTTCGATCCGCATGGCGGCTCTCCGTGTCATTATTCGCTGATCGATTCGTCGCGCGCGTCGCTGGTGACCGTGGTCAATTCCTCATAGCTGAAGATCAGTCCGGCGGCGTCGAAGCCGCCATCGACGTTGACCACGGCGCCGTTCATGTAAGCCGCGTCGGCGCTGGCGAGGAAGACGGCGACGCCCGAGATATCGCCGGCCAGTCCGAACCGGTTGGCCGGGATGCGCTCGAGGTAGCGGCGCTTTTGATCCGGCCCGAAACTGGTCATCCCGGTATCGATGGGGCCCGGCGCGATGGCGTTTACATTCACCCCCATGGCGCCGAGCTCGACCGCCATGATTCGCGTCATCTGATGAATGCCGGCCTTGGCGACGCCGTAGGCGGTGCGGCCGAAGCTGCCGCGTTGGGCGGAAATCGAGCCGATATTGATGATCGAGCCCTGGCGGCGCGGTGCCATCAGGCGGGCGCCGGCCTGGCCGCACAGGAATACGCTGGTCAGATTGTTGCTGAGAACGCGCTGCCAATCGTCGAGCGTAAGCTCGAGAAAGGCGCCGTGATGGGCGATGCCGGCATTGTTGACCAGCACGTCGAGCGGCGCGGCGAAATATTCGCCGGCTTCGGCGAACAGGCGCGCCACCTGGTCCGGGTCGGCGACGTCGGCGCTCAGCGCGTGCGCCGAGCCGATGCCGTCGTTTATTTCCGCCGCCGCCGCGTCGGCGTGGCTTTTTTCGATGTCGGCGATGACGACGCGCGCACCCTCGGCGGCGAAGCGGCGCGCGATGTCGCGCCCAATGCCGCGTCCGGCCCCCGTAACGATGGCGCTTTTACCTTCGAGACGCATACCGTAACCTCCTCCGCGGATATCTCTACCGGTCGATTAAATGTCAGCCATTCACCCCCTTTTTGCCGAGGATTGAAAGGATAAAAAATTGATTCTGGTGAGCGGCGCGGGCGGCACGGTGGGCGGCGAATTGAGAGCCCTCTTGCATGCCGGCGGGCTGCCCTATCGCGCCATGGCGCGCGACGCGCACCGGGCACGCCAGGCGGCGCTGGCTGGCGAAGTCTGGCTCGACGGCGATTTCGCCGCGCCCGATGGGCTCGACGCCGCGCTGGGCGGAATCGAAAGCCTGTTTCTTCTGTGCGGCGCCCAGCCGGGCATGGATATTCTCGAGATCAACGCCATCGAGGCCGCCAAGCGCGCCGGCGTCGGCCGCATCGTCAAAATCTCCGTTCCCAACGCCGCCGAGGGGGGCGCCGCCGCCCTGCAGCGCCTGCACGGCCGCAGCGAAGCGGCGCTCGTCGCCTCGGGCATCGCCTGGACCGTGCTCAGGCCCAACGCTTTCATGCAAAATCTGCACGGCCCGACACAGGGTTTCGACGCCCGGAGAATCTGCCGCCTGCCGCTCGGCGAGGTGAAATATTGCTTTATCGACGCCCGCGACATCGCCACCACGGCGCTCGCAGCGCTGAGCGAAAATGGCCATGCGGGAAAAATCTACGACCTTACCGGCCCCGAAGCGCTGAGCTACGCCGAAGCCGCGGCGATCGTTTCAGAGGTGGTGGGAGAGACCTTCACCTTCGTCGATATTTCGCCGTCGGAATGCCGCGCCGATTTGCTGGCGGCAGGCATCGACGACTGGTTTGTCGATGAAATATTGGAATGGTTCACGCTCTTTCGCGACGGTCGGGTCGGCGCCGTCAGCGATGCGGTGGAAACCGTCACCGGCCGCGCGCCGCGCTCGCTGAGCGATTTCGTGCGCCAAAATCTGGCCCAATTCGGAGCGCCCGGCGGGGCCGCATAGCTATCGGTGAACGAAGACGAGGGGATCACAAAAATGCGACTGCAAGGAAAATCAGCCATTGTCACGGGCGCCGGTTCGGGCATCGGCAAGGCGACGGCACAGCGTTTTGCCGCGGAAGGCGCAATGGTCATCTGCGCCGGGCTGAGCAAGGCTGACAACCAGGCCACGGTGGCGGAAATCCAAGCCGCCGGCGGCCGCGCCGAGGCCATCGAGGCCGATATCAGCCGCGATGAAGATGTCGCCAATCTGGTGACGCGCGCCATTGCCGCCGTCGAGCGCGTCGATATTCTCATCAACAATGCCGGGCAGGCGGTGATCGGCACCGTGGAGGAGGTCTCGAGCGAAGATTGGGATCGCCAACTGGACGTCAATCTTAAAAGCATCTACCGCACCTCGAAAGCGATCTGGCCGCATTTCAAGGCGCAGGGCGGCGGCATCATCCTCAACACCGCTTCCATCGCCGGATTGATCGGCACCCCCGGACAGGTCAGCTACGGCGTTTCAAAAGCCGGCGCCGTGATGATCACGAAATGCATGGCGCTGGACGGCGCCAAGGATAACATCCGCGTCAATTGCGTCTGTCCGGGCTGGGTTCCGACGCCGATGGTGGATTATCACATGTCGCAACTGGACGACCCCGGGGCCTTCCAGGCGCGCATCGAGCGGCTGCATCCGCTCGGCCTCGGCGAGACCCAGCACATCGCCGCCGGATTCCTGTTTCTCGCATCCGACGAGGCGCGCTGGATCACCGGCATCGCGTTGCCGATCGATGGCGGCTTGACCTGCGGCCTCGTCGCCGATTAATACCAAAGCGGGAGGAGAACGCCATGACCTTCGATTTGCAGCCGATTCACCGGTTTTTGCTGAAAGCCGAATGCCCGAACCATTGCCGAACCGACACCAAGGCGCGCCATCACACGGTGGTCATCGATGAGCCGGAAATACGCGGCGGTACCGATGCCGGCGCCTCGCCGGTGGAAACCATGCTGTCGGGCTTTCTCGCCTGCCACAATGTGATCGCCAACCTCGTCGCCGACGAGATGGGAATAGAATTGTCGGATATTTCCATGGATCTGGATGCCAGCTTCGATACCGATGGCGTCGGCACGACGGTGCCGACGGAGCTGCCGTTTCCCGAGATGAAGCTGACCGTGAATCTCACCACGGCGGCGAGCGAGGATGAGATCGCCCGCCTGCGCGCCGATGTCACCAAGCGCTGTCCGGTGACGGTGGTCATGACCCGCTCCGGCACGCAGATCCACTCGACCTGGAATGTCAGCCGGCCCTAAAGGCGCTCAGCGCGGCGTTTCCCGGTTGCCGCGCGCGAGATAATCCAAGGCGCCCTGCAGGATATAAGCGGCGGCGAGCTTGTCGACCAGCTCGGCGCGCCGGCGGCGCGAGAGATCGGCATCGATCATGCCGCGCTCCACCGCCGCCGTCGATAGCCGCTCGTCCCACAGCGCCACCGGCATATTCAGCCGCGCCGCCAGGTTTTCCGCGAACTGGCGCGCCGATTGGGCGCTCGGGCCTTGTGAGCCGTCCATATTGAGGGGCAGGCCGACGATCAGGCCGGCGACATCCTCGGCCTTCACCAGCGCCTCGAGGCGGGCCGCGAGATCGGCGAATTTGCCGCGCTTCAGATGCTCGGCGGGGCTCGCCACCATGCGCGAAAGATCGGACAGCGCGACGCCCACGGTCTTGCTGCCGGGATCGAGGCCGATCAAGCGGCCGTTCGCCGGCAAGCCGGCGGCCAACGCGTCGAGGGACATCAGCGTCATGTTGCGCGTTACCCGCCCTGGTGTTACCTTCGCCGCCCTGCGCGGAGCCAAGGCCTTGAAAAGCTTGAAGGTAAAGGCGCCGGCGGAGAATTTTTTCGCAAGTTAAAGCTTGGGCACCCTGACACATGGCAATTGATAAGGCCACCGTGCTGCGCATCGCCAAACTGGCGCGCATCGAAGTCGCGGACGAAGCCACCGACGGTCTGGCGGCGGAACTGAACGCCATCCTGGCCTGGGTCGAGCAGCTCTCCGAGGTCGATACCGAGGGCGTCGAGCCGATGACCAGCGTCGTCGAGGTGACGCTGCCGCAACGCGCCGATGTCGCCGGGGCGGTGGCGTCGCGCGAGGATTTGCTGGCCGATGCGCCGAACGCCGAGGACGGCTTTTTCACCGTCCCCAAGGTGGTCGAATGAGCGCCCTCACCGATCTCACCATCGCCGCCGCGCGAGCCGGCCTGGAGAGCCGCGAATTCTCCGCCCGCGAGCTGACTGAAGCGCATATCAAAGCCGCCGAGGCCGGGCGCGGGCTCAACGCCCTGGTCGTCGAGACCTTCGACCAGGCGCGCGAGCGGGCCGACGCATCGGACAAGCGCCTGGCGGCGGGCGAAGGCGGCATGCTCGAAGGCGTGCCGCTCGCCATCAAGGATCTTTTCTGTACACGCGGCGTTCACTCCACGGCGTGCTCGCATGTCCTGGACGGCTTCGAGCCACCTTACGAATCGACCGTCACCGAGAATCTGTGGCGTGAAGGCGCGGTGATGCTGGGCAAGGCCAATATGGACGAATTCGCCATGGGCTCGGCCAATGTCACGAGCTATTACGGCAATGTCATCAATCCGTGGCGCCGAGCGGGCGACGACAAGCCGCTGGTGCCGGGTGGCTCTTCGGGCGGCTCGGCGGCGGCGGTGGCGGCGCGCATGGCGCTCGGCGCCACCGGCACCGATACCGGCGGCTCGATCCGCCAGCCGGCGGCGTTTTGCGGCCTGGTCGGTCTGAAACCTACCTATGGCCGTTGTTCGCGCTGGGGCATCATCGCCTTCGCCTCGTCGCTCGACCAGGCCGGGCCGCTCACCCGCGGCGTCGAGGATGCCGCCCTCATGCTCGGCGCCATGGCCGGCTACGACGCCAAGGATTCGACCTCGGTCGATGTCGTGGTGCCGGATTACGCGGCGGCGCTCAATGGCGAGGTCAAGGGCCTGCGCGTCGGCGTGCCGGCCGAATACCGCCTCGAAGGTATGCCCGAAGAGATCGAGGCGCTGTGGCGCCGTGGCATCGACTGGTTCAAGGCGGCGGGCGCCGAGATCGTCGATATCGCGCTGCCGCATACCAAATATTCGCTGCCCACCTATTACATCGTGGCGCCGGCCGAATGTTCGTCCAACCTGGCGCGCTATGACGGCGTGCGTTACGGCTTGCGCGAGGCCGACGACGATCTGACGCAGATGTATGAGCGCACCCGGGCCGCGGGCTTCGGCGCCGAGGTGCAGCGCCGTATCATGATCGGCACCTATGTGCTGTCGGCCGGCTATTACGACGCCTATTACCTGAAAGCGCAGAAGCTGCGCACTCTGATCGCCGACGATTTCCGCACCGCCTTCGAGAGCGTCGATGTGGTGCTGACGCCGACGGCGCCGTCGCCGGCCTTCGCCATCGGCGAAAAGATGGACGATCCGATCGCCATGTATCTCAACGATGTCTTTACCGTGCCGGCGAGCCTGGCCGGCCTGCCCGGCATCTCGGTGCCGGCGGGCCTCAGCGCCGAGGGCCTGCCGCTCGGCCTGCAATTGCTCGGCCAACCCTTTGACGAGGCGCGCATGCTAAACGCGGCGCGCTTCTTGGAGATCGCGGCGGAATTCACGGCCAAGCCGGCCTGGCTTAACGAGGGCGCGCCATGAGCGAATACCGCGTCACAGGTGAGAGCGGCGAATGGGAAATGATCGTCGGCCTCGAAATCCACGCCCAGGTGATCTCCAACGCCAAGCTGTTCTCCGCCGCGCCGACCAATTTCGGCGCCGAGGCCAATACCCAGGTGTCGCTGGTCGATGCCGCCATGCCGGGTATGCTGCCGGTGATCAACGGCGAGTGCGTGCGCCAGGCGGTGCGCACCGGCCTTGCGTTGGCCGCCGAGATCAATCTCTATTCGGTTTTCGACCGCAAGAATTATTTCTATCCCGATCTGCCGCCGGGCTATCAGATATCCCAGTTCAACCAGCCCATCGTCGGCCATGGCAAGATCGAAATCGACCTCAAGAACGGCGAGACGCGCGAGATCGGCATCACCCGCCTGCATCTCGAGATGGATGCCGGCAAGAGCATCCACGATATGCGCCCCGACGCCACCTTCGTCGACCTCAACCGGGCCGGGGTGGCGCTGATGGAGATCGTCTCCGAGCCCGATATCCGCTCGCCCGAGGAAGCCGGCGCCTATATCCGCAAGATCCGCTCGATCCTGCGCTATATCGGCAGTTGCGACGGCAATATGGATCAGGGCAGTCTCAGATGCGACGCCAATGTCTCGGTGCGCCGCCCGGGTGCTGAGCTCGGCACGCGCTCTGAGATCAAGAACGTCAATTCCGTGCGCTTCGTCATGAAGGCGCTCGAATACGAGGCCGTGCGCCAGGTCGAAATCATTGAGGCGGGCGGCGAGATCGATCAGGAGACCCGCCTGTTCGACGCCAATCAGGGTGTGACGCGCGGCATGCGCTCCAAGGAGGAGGCGCATGATTACCGCTATTTCCCCGACCCCGACCTGCTGCCGCTCGAACTCGACGCCGCCTGGGTCGAGGAACTGCGCCGGGATTTGCCCGAGCTGCCGGACGCCAAGAAGCACCGCTTCATGACCGAGCACGGCCTCGGCGCCTATGATTCGGGGGTGCTGGTCGGCGACAAGGAGACCGCCGAATATTTCGAGCAGGTGGCGGCGGGGCGCGACGGCAAACTGGCCGCCAATTGGGTGACCGGCGAACTCTTCGCGGCGCTCAACGCGGCCGGGCTGGAGATCTCGGATTCGCCGGTTTCCGCAGCCCGGCTTGGCGGCCTGGTCGACCGGGTGGCCGACAAGACGCTGTCGCGCCGCATCGCCAAGGAAGTCTTCGAGATCATGTTCGAGAGCGGCGGCGAGGCCGACGCCATCATAAGTGCGCGCGGTCTCAAGCAGGTCAGCGACAGCGGCGCCATCGAGGCCGTGGTCGACCGGATCATCGCCGACAACCCGGACAAGGTGGCCGAATATCGGGGCGGCAAGGACAAGCTGATGGGCTGGTTCGTCGGCCAGGTGATGAAGGCCAGTCAAGGCAAGGCCAATCCGCAAATGGCCAACGAAGTGCTGAGCAGAAAGCTGAGCGGCTAGGCCGGGGCGTGCCGGAAATGTCAGACCGCATCACACCGCCTTTCACCGAAACCAGCGCGCGCCAGATGGTGCAAAACGCCGAGGATATCTGGAACCGCCGTGTCGCCGAAGAGGTGCCGGGCGGCTACAGCGAAGATACCAAATGGCGCTACAAGGATTTCTTCCTGGAGGGCCGCGAGAATATCCTGCCGTTTCTGCTCGAACGCTGGCCGCTGCAACAGGACTACCGCCTCAAAAAGGAAATGTGGGCGTTTGGCGACAGGCGCATCTCGGTGCGCTTCATCAGCGAATGGCGCCACCGCGATTCCGGCCAGTGGTACCGCAGCTTCGGCAACGAACATTGGGAATTCGCCGCCGACGGCCTGATGTCCATTCAGGACATTTCGTCCAACGACATCGAGATCACCGAAGCCGAGCGCACGCTCTCCTAACCGTCATTCGGGACGATATCCACGACGGTGTTATTCTTCCTGTCGATCTTGAACTTGATGACCATCCCGGGCTCGACATGGTCCAGCAAATCCGGGCTCGAAACCGAATACGGCATTTTCATGGCGCTCATATAGCCGGGGATCGCCTCGTGATCGATGACCAGCCTCGCGGCGGAATGGTCTATTTCGACCACCTTTCCGACGCCCTCGGCAAAATTCGGCTGATCCGGTTTCAGCTTGACGGTGAACAGCTCGACCACATCGCTATCCGGAAATTTCATGTAAAGGTCGATATCGAATGGCGGCTCAAGGCCGTGATTGGCGCCGGTCATCAGGTAATAACCATTTTCCGATGGCTCGAGGAATCGGATTACCTCGATCTGATCCTCGGACTTCGGGACAAACTCGACGAAAGCCATAAATCGATCCGCCCTGATAGGCTCGGTATATGCGTTGAACATGTAAACCCGTGCGCCGCAGGCCTCGGAATAAACCACCTCTATATGGTTCAACTTGTTCGGCGCCATGAAAAACGCGCCGCCATATTGCGGATGGTGCACCTGATGCGCATCCGTCATTACCGTCATAATATCGTCCGGGGCCATCTTCGGGCCTGAATATAAAGCGCCGCCAAGTTTCGTTTCCGAACTCTCGGCAAACGCGACCGGAATATGGCATTTCATTGAATGGTCCATCTCCTCCGCTGCCGCCGGCAATCCCCATAGCGGCCATGCGAGCAGTGAGATGGCGGAAACATATTTCAGTGCCGTCCGTAGAAGCGGTGTCTTCATGACAATCCATGTTTTTTACGAAAGCTTAAACCGAGACTGATCACATGTCCTTCGCTGACATCATTAATGGTCGGAAAGCGGCGCGGAAAGTACCATTACATTAACTGTGGGATATGGCTACCATCGTCCTGGAGATTGAAGTTTTCAGGGGTTACGGTGACAGTTCACGTAATTATAGTTAAGTAACCTGTCACCATAATTCACTCTCATGGCGGACCCGAGAAAGACTCATCGCATTGGCACACCCCCCGGAATGCACTTTCTTGCATTCCGGCTGCACGACTGAGCGCCCGAGTTAATACGAGGTAAGCCAAGGGGGCGGACGCCCCCGCCCGGCGC
>CAJXFT010000075.1 GCA_913053235.1 uncultured Alphaproteobacteria bacterium | reverse complement strand
GGCGGGCGGCCAATCTCAGCGCCGGCGAGGCCGAGGCCGGCGTGCGCCGCCTGATGGATGAAGCGGAACGCCGCGCCCGCGCCCTGCTCGGCGCCCGCCAGGCGGCGCTGCGCCGGCTCGCCGAAATGGTGCTGCGACATGGCGCCTTGAGCGGTGCCGAGGTCGCCGTCATCCTCGGCGGCGGAAAACTGGACAAAAAAAGGAGTTAGCAGGGTGACGTTCGCGGTCGGATTGGGCTTTATGGATTTTCCGTTTTCCTCGGCCGACGCCTATTGGCGCTGGGTGGCGATGTGCGAGGAGGGCGGCGTCGATTCATTGTGGCAGACCGACCGGCTGGTATCGGAACAGCCATTCCTCGAATGCATGAGCGCGATGGCGGCGCTGGCCGGCGCCACCAAGCGCCTCAAATTCGGCATGAATGTGGTGTCGCTGGGCTTGCGCGATCCGCTGCTGCTGGCCAAACAATGCGCCACCATCGACATGCTGAGCACGGGCCGCCTCCTGCCCGGCTTCGGCATCGGCAGTATCCGCGCCGCCGACTGGAAAGCCATGGGCGCCGATACGGCGGGCCGCGGCCGGCGCAGCGACGAGGCGCTCGAGATCATCGCCCGCCTGTGGGTCGAGGATTCGGTCGATTTCGAGGGTGAGTTCTATCGCTACGAAAACGCCATGATTTCGCCGAAGCCGTTCCGCGCCGACTTGCCGATGTGGCTCGGCGGCGCCAGCAAGCCGGCCATCCGGCGCGCCGCGCGCTTCGGCACCGGCTGGCAAGCGGGGCTGGAAACGCCGGAGGAAGTGGCGCCGGTGATCGCGGCCATCAAGGCGGCACTCAAAGAGGAAGGCCGGACGATCGACCATGACCATTACGGCGCCGCCTTCTCCTACCGCTTCGGCGCCTGGAGCGACGGCGCCGTGCAAAGCGCGGCGAGCTTCATGCGCGACCGCCTGGCGCGGTCGCCCGAGCCGCGCATCGTCAGCGGCGGCGCGCGGGAAATCCTCGAGCGTATCGAGGCGTTCATCGCCGCCGGCGTTTCCAAATTCATCCTCAGCCCGATCGGCGCCGATGACGGCGAAATTTTCTTCCAAACCGAACGCCTGATCGACGAACTGTTGCCCGAGGTGAAGAAGCTTAACGGATGAGCGGACCGGCGCGCTGACGCCGAAGGCGACGAGGATGCGGTTGAGGGCCTCGCCAAGGTGCCCGAATGCACAGAAAAAAAAGGGGCCGAATCTGGCCCCTTCAGTTTAGGGAGATGCCGAAATATGGTTTCCCGCCAACTTTGGGCGGCGGCGATGGAAATCCAAAGGGCCGCGAATTGCCCGCCGCGTTCGCCGACATGGCGGCGCGGGTAATGCGCCGGGCGGCCAGATCCCGCCATTCGGGCGCGCTGGGCCCGCGGCTTATCTTTCCCACGGTCCGATGTTTACTGATAGGTGCGGATGTTCTTGACCAGGATATTGAGCAGCCCACGGATAAACGGGTCGGCTTTCGCCAGTTTCTGCGCGAACATTTTGCGCGAGATGATCACCACGGTGCCGCCGACCTTGGCGCGCGCCATGGCCATGCGCGGCTGGTCGTCAATAAGCGCCATCTCGCCAAAGATTCCACCTGAACCGATGGTTCCCAGCACCACGGGATTGCCGTCGATCATCTTGATGATCTCGATTTCTCCGCTCTGCACCAGATAGGCGTTGTGGCCTTCGGCCCCTTCCTTGAAAATCCGGTCACCGGCCCGCACGCTTTTTCGCTCCAGAACCGTATCATTCGCCATTTCGTTCATTCCTCGGTCATTTTGAAACCGCTTTACAGTCTATCCGCGAAATGTTGGTTAATTACTAACACCGGCTGTCCGCGTCTCCGGCGTTGGCAACGCGGATTTTTTTGCGCCGTGAAAGGGATTGCCGCGGCCCGGCGGCAGGCCGTTGGCGAGGCTGGAGCGCACCAGCCAGAGGGCGCCGAGGCGGTCGCTTTTCAGTGCATTCCGGGGTCGCGGATCAGGCGCCGCGGCTTCGAGAGGCACCAACCAGGTACGCACATTGAAGCCCAGCGAGCGCCAATAGGTTTCAATCCGGCGCGCCAACATTTCGGCGCCGTGGCGGCTATGGCAATCGCAATTCATGCCCGGCTCCGGATCGCATACATAGCCGCGCCTGGGCGCCGCGCGGCGCCGCGAGACGGCGCGGTTTCGCCGCCGGCAATGTTGCGCAACCCGCCGCCGCCGCCCGCTGCCGCCGTCCCGCCAATTTCCACCTTGCCCGTTTGAATCCATCTTACTGCTCCCTGATTTTTTATTGTGTTGCAAAAACTTAAATGCCTGCTCCTAAACCGTATGTCCGTATAACTGGCTATTACCTAGACAATAGTTATATTACAAAACAGTGATGTCGAGATGTAGATACCGCATTTTAATGCGATTTACAAGCCCTATTTTTTATCGCATTATGGTACGAGGCGCGTGGCGGCGTATAGGGGGGCATCCATGCCAGCTAAAATTCCTGCCAATGCGGCCAGCCGGGCGCTCTTCGAGGTCTTGGCGGCGCGCGGCTTGACGGTAAGCGCGGTGGCCCGCGCCGCGGCGATTTCGGAAGGCACGCTGAGAGCCTACCGCGACACCGAGGGACGCGGGCTCAACACCCGCACCCTGCACAAGGTGATCGCCGCCATCGGGCGCCTGTCGGGCTCGCCGGCGCCGCCCGAACTGGCGCCGCCCGAGCTCTCCGGCGGCGAGATTATTTTTCCCGCCGGCGCCTCGCCGGCGGCCGGCCTGGCGCCGCCCGGCCTCGCCTCGCCCGCCGCGCGGGAATATACCGCGGCCGAGCTGGTCGCACCCTCGGCGCCGCGCATCCCCGTGCGCGGCACCGCGCAAGGCGGGCCACGCGGCGCCTTCGTCCTGACCGGCGATGATATCGACTATGTGCGCTGCCCGCCGCGCCTGGCCACCGCGCAAGGCATCTATGCGCTTTTCATCGAGGGTGATTCCATGTCGCCGCGTTACGAGCCCGGCGAATTGATCTTCGTCTCGCCGCGCCGCCCGGCGCGTATCGGTGACGATGTCGTCATCCTGTGCCGCGACGGCGACGGCGAACAGAACGCCTATATCAAGCGCCTGCTGCGCCGCGGCGGCGACGAAATAATCGCCGGGCAGTTCAATCCAGCGCTCGAGATTCGCTTCCTTGCCGGCGAAATAGAGACCATCCATCTGGTCCTGCGCATGGCCAATCTGTACGGCTATTGAGCGCGGCAATACGCATGTTTAAGCGATTTATAGAGAATATTCGTATAAATATATCAGTTTAGTTTCGCGTGAAACTGTATAACCCCGACCGACACAGGTGGATTTCGCGCAAATGCCGGCGACAAGAAGAAGGCGCCGGCCCAAGGGGAGGGCCGGCGCCAACTTTTCGGTGAGACAGAAATCGTCGGGAAGTCTAACCAATTACATGCATTATCCTTTCGATGGCCCCGCTACCCGCAACCTACGGGCCGGAGGCTTTGCGTCCCGCCGTTACCGACGGTTTGCCGCTTCGTGGAACAAAAACACCAACTTGGTGCGCAAGACTCACTATCTCAAAAATGTTTTAACAACATATTAATATGGCAGTTTATTATTCATTTTTGGAATTTCACGGCGCTTGGCGCGCGGCCTGATCCTCCTTAACGCTATATGCCCTGGGCGACCTTGGGCATGACCTCCTCGGCGAACAGGTGCATGGCGTCGGTTACCTGGTTGTGCGGCATGCCGAGCCATTGCATGCCGAGGATGAAGCTGTTGACGCCGAGCTTTTTGTTGTAGCCGATGATTTGCTCGGCGACCTCGTCCGGCGAGCCGAACAGAAAGCGGTCCCGCAGCAATTCGTCGAAGGCGAGCGAGAGATCGTCGTCGCCCTTCGGCATCGCCTTGTCCTGGCCCCATTCGTGATAGGCCTTGTATTTGGCTTCGAGATAGGGCCGCGCGATGCGCATCGCCTCGTCGCGCGAGCCGGCGACGAAGATTTCGCGCATCAGGGGGAGCTCGTCGGGGAACGGTTTTTTGAGCGCGTCCAGCTCGCGGCGGTAGATGTCGAGCTGGCGTTCGATGGTGTCCATGCGCTGATGCGGATTGATGAACCAGGTATCGCCGAGGCGCGCGGCGCGGCGCACGGCACTGTCGGCGTTGGCGCCGAACCACACCGGCGGGCGCGGCTTTTGCACCGGCTTGACCGAAAGCGTCACATCCATGAGTTCGAAATGGCTGCCCTTCATGGTGACATGATCCTCGGTCCACAGACGCAGCACCGCTTCGAGATTCTCCTCGAGGCGCGGCCCGCGCTCGGATTGCGTCGTGCCGAAGCCCCTGAATTCGACTTCGCGGTAGCCGAGCCCGGCGCCGAACACCAGCCGCCCGCCGGTCATCACATCGAGCGTCGCAAGCTGTTCGGCGATATCCAGCGGCTTGTGCAGCGACAACAGCACGATGCCCGGGATCATGCGGCAATTGGGCGCCTCGGCGGCGATGCGGCAGAGGAACGGGATCTGTTGCAGCATTTGCAGCGGATGGGCGGCGTAATGCATGCCGGCGCAAATGCCGCTGAAGCCGAGCGCGTCGGCGAGGCGCGCCTCGGCGGCGAGATCATTGAAGCGCGCCACCATATCCTCGCCCTTGGGATATTGTCCGCGAATGAAGAAGGAATATTGCATGCTCTATAACTCTCTCTTTTTGCCGCCGTCACGATGTTTGCTATTATTACCGCCGACGCGGGAGGAACAACAGCGGTAGGCTCAGGCTCATGAAGATAGACGGAAGCTGCCATTGCGGCCATATCAGCTACGAGGCGGAGATCGACCCCGACAGGGTGGTGCTGTGCCACTGCACGGATTGCCAGACCATGTCGGGCGCGGCGTTCCGCACGGTGGTGTTTTCCGAGACCGACGGCTTCAAGCTGCTCACCGGCGAGCTCAAGATTTATGTCAAGACGGCCGAGAGCGGCAACCAGCGCCAGCAGTCGTTCTGCCCCCAATGCGGCACGCCGATCTACGCCGCGTCCGTAGAGGACGGGCCGAAGAATTACGGCATCCGCGTCGGCTCCGTGCATCAGCGCGCCGAGCTCGTTCCCAAGCTCCAGGTATGGACGCGCTCGGAACGACATTGGGTGGCCGATCTCGACGGCATCAGGAAACTGGAGAAACAGCCGCCGCCGCCGGCGAAATAGCCGGCTTTACTGCGCCGCAGCCTCGGCGCGCACCTCGCGGCCTTTCGCGCCGCGTGTAAATATGGCGAGGCCGGCGAAGGCCATCGCCGTGGCGATCCATACATAGAAGCTGTGCCGTTCGTCCTCCAACAGATAGCCCCAGCCGAAACCGCCGAGAACGATGAAATAGTTGAACTGCGAAAAAAACACCGGCCCGGTGATGCGCACCAGAAAAAACCAGGCGACGGTGGTGACTGCGGTGATCGCGGCGGCGTAGACAATGGGGAGATCGCCGCCCGCCGTGATGGCGGGAAACACAAAGGCATGGCCGCTCGCCACCATCACCGGCGCCAGCAGCACGGTGGCGCCGGCCGACATGCCCGCCGCCATCATCAGCGACGGCGTGCCGGGCGGTCGCAAGATGATGACAAAGGCGTTGCACGAGGCGAAACAGAGCGGCCCGATCAGGGCCAGCAGAACCCATATCACCATGTCCGGCGTCGGCAGGCTGGCCTCGGGAATGAGCACGAAAAGCATGCCGCCGAGGCCGAGTAAGAGGCCGATCGCGCCGGACAGGCGGAATTTCTCGATGCGCAGAAAATACGACATCGCATAGGTAAAGAGCGGCACCAGAACCATGAGAAGCGTGATGATGCCGACCGGAATCTTGGGCGCGAGAAAGGTGAGAAGCGGCACCGGCACGGCGACGGCGATGGTGCCGAGAATCAGATAGGCGCGAATGTGCGGCCAGGTGAGGCGCGGCAATTCCTTCTTGACGGCGGCGACGGCGAACAACGCCAGCGTCGCCAGCAACGTGAACCAGAAAACGTAGCCGATATAGGGCAGGCCGTTTTCGATGCTCATCTTGTTGACCGGAAACAGCGCGCTATAGGTGACGCCGAGGATCGCCAGTACGGGAACAAAGAGGAATTTGTTGCTGTCGGTCATTCGCATGGCGATCATCTAACACGCGGCGGCGGCGGATAACAAATTGCCGGGTGAACGAGGGCGCGGAAGGTGTAGTATCGCGCCGCCAGCAATATGGGAGGATGGATCATGGCACGGCTCGGCATCAGCTTTTCCGGCGGCCCCAACGCCTCGGAGATCGTCGAATGCGTCAAGCTCGCCGAATCCTTGGGCTATGAATCGGCCTGGGTGGCGGAGGGCCATGGCGGCGATCAGTTCGCCATTCTCGCCGCCTGCGCCACCGCCACCTCGCGCATTCTCCTCGGCACCAGCATCACCAGCGCCTTCGTGCGCTCGGCGCCGACCATCGCCATGGCGGCGGCGGTGGTCGATCAGCTCTCGGGCGGGCGTTTCATCCTCGGCATCGGCTCGAGCCACAAGGTCCAGGTCGGCCCCGAGCACGGCATGGAATACAGCAAGCCGCTGACCCGGGTGCGCGAGACGGTTGAATTCACGCGCGCGCTCCTCGCCGAGGGCGAAGCGCAATATCACGGCGAGACGGTCAAGATCGAGAATTTCGAACTGTGGTTCACGCCGCTGAGGCGGCGCCCGCCGATCTACCTCTCGGCCGTCTTCCCCAAGATGACGGAGCTCTGCGGCGAGATCGCCGACGGCGTTATCCTGACGCGCAGCACGCCGGAGAACAGCGCCAAGGTACGCGCCCATCTCGCCGCCGGCGCGGCGAAAGCGGGGCGCGGCGCCGAGGCCGAGGCGATGACGATCTCCTCGCTGCTGCCGGTGGCGGTCGCCGACAGCCGCGCGGCGGCGTTCGATCGCATGCGCCCCGGCTTCGCCGCCTATACCGGATATTTCCCGCGCTACAACCGTATGACGGCCGATCAGGGCTTCGCCGAGGAAGCGGCGGCGATCGGTGAAGCCTGGGCGCGCGGCGACCGTGCGGCGGCGGCGGCGGCGGTCAGCAACGAGCTGATCGACGCCACCGCCATCGCCGGCACCGCCGCGGACTGCCGCGCCAAGATCGCCGCCTACCGCGATTCCGGCCTCGATCTGCCGATCCTCACCCCGTTCGCCCGCGGCGCCGGCGCCAAGGCCGTATTCGAGGAGGTGATCAGGGCCTGCGCGCCAGAGGGTTAGGGCGCCTTTAGCGCCCAACATGAGCTGAGCGAGCCGTTAACGCTAATATTTGAACAATCGTTAACGAAATCTGTTCACGATGGTAGCGAGGCTGAAAGTTAGAGCGGCCGAAAAAGTCAGAACTACGGCGGAATAGATGCAAGGCGGGCAATTACTGAAAGAGTTATCGGCCAAGAACGGCGCGGGCGCGCTGTCGTGGAATAGCGACGAAGCTCGCGGCCACGACCTCAGAGGGGTCGAAATCGCCCTTTTCAATGAGATTAAGCGGACGCGTGGAATCATACGCGAATCATTTCGCAATGTCGGATTTCGTCCGCTCAAGACCAATTTTTTGGGCTCGCTCGACGAGTTGCGATTCGCCGTCAGCCGCGACGAGATCGATTTCCTGGTGCTCGAAGTGGATGAGAACCCCGTCAAAATATGCCAGTTCGTCCGCGATATTCGCCAAGGCATGCTGGGTTCGAACCCTTATCTGGTTATCTCTATCGTCACCTGGCGTGCGGATGGCCGGATGATCAATGATTTCGTCAATGCCGGCGCCGACGATTTAATCGCCTTGCCGGCTTCCACGAGGATCACTATCGGCCGGGTCAACAACCTGATCGACCAGCGCCGGGAATTTGTCGTCACGACAAGCTATGTGGGGCCGGACAGGCACTCGAAATCGCGCGCTAAAATCGATGAGCTGGGTACGTTTTCAGTGCCCAACGGCTTGCGCTACAAGGCGACCGGCGATGAGAGCGCGGCGCCGAGCGCGGCGCGCCTCAGGCAGGTCAACCACATCGTGGAGACGCATATGTTGCGCCGCATGACGCTCCGCCTCGAGCAGTTGGCGGCGCACGCAGAACGCTTCGCGGCGGCGCAGCCCGGGACGCCCCTGCCGAATGCTCCGCTGACGGAACTGCTCGACCTGGTCGAGGAAATCGAAGCGCGCACCGGTGACGATAAGCGGGTGGGCGTCGCCGAACTGATCGCCTCCATGGGTGACATCAAGCAGGCCATCCTGGCCACGAGCGACGCCAGGCCGGACATTTTTGCTTTGCTCAAGGTGCACGGCCAGGCTCTGCTGGCCCTACAGCGCGGCGACAAACAGGCCTCGGACCTCGTCCTGCGCGCGGTGCGGACGGCAAAGCAGGTGGTCGAGAAGCGCAGCCAGGCGGCGGCCTAGAAACAGCGGGCATTTTGGCCGGGGCGCGTGCGAGCACGACGCCACCCCACGCGATGCCACCCCGTCAACGACGCGAAGGCGTCATTTTTCTTTGCGGCCGCGCCACATTTCCAGGGCGAAGCGGGCGTGGACGCCGAGGTCGAGGAAGGGGCGCGGCGGCAGACGTTCGGGTGTGCCCTGGCTTTCCATGTCGGCGATCAGCGGATTGTCTTCGCCGCACGCCATGTCGGCGGCGAGCACGCCGCCGATGGTGCCCTTGGTGACGCCGACGGCATTTTGACAAACGGCACCCAGGAGGTTTGGGCCTAGACGGCCGAAACCCGGTGCGTGGTTGCGCGAGAGACACACGTAGCCGCGCCAGTTATGCTCCATATGCACATCGGGCAGCATCGGGAAGCGTTTGGCGAACGCCCGTTGGTGGTCGGCGCGCGACTGGGCGGCCTCGGCGGCGGGGCGGCGGAAGCTCGGCGCGTAGCGGAAGCGCTGGCGCATCAGGATGCGCTGGTCCTGGGTCAGGCGCATGGTGACGCCGCTGATGGCGTTGACCGGCGTCAGACCCCAATCATCTTCGCCGCCGAGCGCGGCGCGTTCGTCGGAGGTGAGCGGGCGGGTCAGGCTGGCATGCGAGGCGAAGCTCAGCAGCGAATTCCTGTAAAAGCCGAACTGGGTGGCGAAGCCGTTGACGGCGAGGATCGCCGTCGGCGCCGACAGGCTGCCATCGGGCGTGGTCAGGCGCACGCCGTTGGAGAATTCCGCCGCGATGACCGGGCTGTGCTCGTGCAGGCTGACATTTTGCGGCAGGTTGTCGGCAAGGCCGCGCGTCAGCGCCGCCGGGTTCATCAGGTAGCCGCCCGCAGTGTAGAGCGCCGAGTGGAAATAACCGGTGCCGATTTCCTTCTTCAACTGGTCGCGGTCGAGCCAGCGATATTCCTCGCCGAGGGCATCGAGCTCCTTGGCGAAGGGCTCCAGGGTGTCCTTGCGCCCGCTGGCATGGACGGCGGCGTGGTATTTGCCGCGCGCGCTCCAATCGCATTGGATGTTGCCGGCGGCGACGGCGTCTTCGAGATAACGGATCGCGGCGCGGCTGAGGCGGATGAAGCGGTGCGAGCCTTCGAGCTCCTGCAGCGAGCTGCCGACATTGTGCGGCAAATCGATGGCGAAGCCGGAATTGCGTCCCGACGCGCCTTCGCCGACCTCCTGCGCCTCCAACAGGATCACTTTGTCGTCGGGGCGGTTCTCGGCCAGGCGCCGCGCCGCGGCGAGGCCGGCATAGCCGGCGCCGATGACCACCCAGTCGCTGTGCTGATCTCCCTTCAGCGCGGCTGAGATGGTGCGCTCGGGCAGGATGGCGCTCCAGCCGTTGCTGCGGTCGTCCTGGGGCAGAATGGATATCTTGGCCATATGGCGCTCCCGATTATATCGCTATCGCGGGCGCTGGCATCTTACAAAGCGCTGCCCGCCAGTGCTACGCTAAGGCCAGAGCAATCGGCATGAGGGGAGTTCCGCCATGAACAAGGGGTTGGGCAACAAGCACACCATCCACAGCCGGCACCAGCATTTGACCTGGGACAAGGCGACGCCGGCGGCGCTTAGCGTTGCGCCCGGCGAGACGGTGACGTTCGAGGAAATCGACGCGGTGATGGGCCAGATCGCGCCGGATTCGGGCTCCGACGTCATCACCAACCTCGATTTTGCGCGCGTCAATCCGGTCGCCGGGCCGGTTTATGTCGACGGCGCCGAGCCCGGCGACGCGCTGAAAGTGACGCTGCTCGATTTCAACCCGTCGGGCTGGGCGTGGACGGCGATCGTGCCCGGCTTCGGGTTGTTGGCCGATGATTTTCCCGAGGCGGCGCTTCATATCTGGAATTGCGACAAGGCGTTCGCGGAGCCGGCGGCGATGGGTGATTTCGCCCGCGTGCCGCTGAAGCCGTTTTGCGGCACCACCGGCGTCGCTCACGCCGAGCCGGGTGGGCACAGCACCATCCCGCCCTATAAATCGGGCGGCAACATGGATATCCGCGATCTCAGCCTGGGCGTCGATCTCTATTTGCCGGTGCAGGTCGAGGGCGCGCTGTTTTCGATCGGCGATCCGCATTGTGCGCAAGGCGATGGCGAGGTCTGCGGCACGGCCATCGAATCGCCGATGGGGGTGACGGCGAAGCTCGATCTGGTGAAGGGCGAGAATCTCAAATTCCCACGCTTCGAAACGCCGGGGCCGGTATCGCGGCATTTGGACGCCAAGGGCTATGAAGTCACCACCGGGATCGGCCCGGACCTGATGGAGGCGAGCCAGAACGCGGTGCGCGGCATGATCGAGCGCCTCGCCAAGACGAAGGGGCTCGGCGCCGATCAAGCCTATATGCTGTGCAGCGTCTGCGCCGACCTGCGCATCAGCGAGATCGTCGATCAGCCGAACTGGGTGGTGTCCTGCTATCTGCCCAACATCGTCTTCGAATAGCAGGACGCCGGCGTTACCTTACGCCCAGCCGAGATCCTGAAGCGCTGGGAGGTCGTTCCAGATCTTCGTCATGTGGCGGATTTTTCCGCCTTCGAAATCCCAGACGTAGACGTAATCGGTGGCGGCGGCTTTGCCGGTCGGTGGGATCGGCCCGCCCTCGCCGGTGTGGGTGCCGTGAAATACTGCGGCGGCGGTCACGGTGTTGCGCTCTTCGTCCGCCGAAAAGGCTTTCAGCTCATAGCGGCCGTCGGGAAGGGGGCCGAGAATCCCTTTCATCCAGTCGGCATAGCCGGCGACGGTGGTCACTTCGCCGAGGGCGCCGGCCTGACAGGAGAAGGTGGCGCCGTCATGGCACCAGGCCTTGCATACCTCCCCGCCCTTGCCGCTCTCGCAGGCCTCGAAGAATTCCCAAGCAGTTTCGGTGATCGTCATCGTTTCGTCCTCCCTGTTTCAATCATGTGAAAACGAAAATAGCAGCCAATGCGGGCGGAGTAAAATCGGGTAGCTGCCGTTAAGCTTCGCGCGGCGCTATTTAATCCCGCGCATCTGGTCGATCAGTTCGGGGATGACCAGCGACAGCTCAGGGACGTAAGTCACGATTATCAGGAAGGCCAGCAGGATCACCAGCCACGGCAGCGCCGCGCGTATCGCCCAGGACATGCTGCGCCCGGTGATGCCGGCGGTGACGAACAGGTTGAGGCCGACCGGCGGCGTGATCATGCCGATTTCCATATTGACCACCATGATGATGCCGAGATGGATCGGATCGACGCCGAGCCGGGTGGCGATGGGAAACAGGATCGGCGCCATGATCAAGAGGATCGCCGAGGGCTCCATGAAATTGCCGGCGATCAGCAGCAGCACATTGACGGCGATGAGGAATTGCCACGGGCTGAGCCCCCAGCCGGTGATCGCTTCGGCGATCTCGTGCGGGATGCGCTCGGTGGTCAGCACATGCGCGAACAGCATGGCGTTGGCGATGACGAACAGCAGCATGATGCTGGTCTTGGCGCCGAGGAGCACGGTCCGGCGCACCTCCGCGTCGGCGGCCGATTGGCCGAGCGCCAGCGCCATCAGCGCCAGATTGCGCAGCGCCGCGACAGTGAGCGGCTCGCCGGCGCGGCGCCACGGCACCTCCTTGAGCGGGCCCATGTCGCGGTAGAAGAGAACGGCGACGAGAAAAGCGTAGAGCGCCGAGACGGCGGCGGCCTCGGTCGGGCTGGCGACGCCGCCATAGATCGCGCCCATGACGATGACGATCAGCATCAGGCCGCCGATGGCGCTGAGGCCGGCATTGGCGATCTCGCCGAAGCCGGCCCAGTCCTGGCGCGGCAGGCGCTTGACGCGGGCGGCGACATAGATGGCGATCATCAGCATCAACCCCATGACCAGGCCGGGCAACAGGCCGGCGGCGAACATGCGCGCCGCCGAAACCTCGGTCGCCGCGGCATAGACCAGCATGACGATGGAGGGCGGGATGAGGATGCCGAGGGTGCCGGCATTGGCGATGACGCCGGCGGCGAAGCGCTCGGGGTAGCCGGCGCGCACCATGCCGACGATGACGATCGAGCCGATCGCGGCGACGGTCGCCGGCGACGAGCCGGAGACGGCGGCGAACAGCATGCAGGCGAGCACCGAGGCCATCGCCAGGCCGCCCCGCACATGGCCGATAACGGCGACGGCGAAGCGGATCATGCGGCGCGCGATGCCGCCGGTGGAGAGAAACGCCGAGGACAGAATGAAGAAGGGAATCGCCAGCAGGGTGTAATGTTCGGAGAGCGCCTCGAACAGTTTCAGCGCCACCGAGGCGAGCGTGTCGTTGGAGAAAAACAGAATCGTCAGAATCGCCGAAAGGCCGAGCGCAACGGCGACCGGCAGGCCGAGGATGAGAAAGGCGAACAGCATGGCGAACAATGCCAGCGTCGTCATCGGCGCGTGTCCTCGCCGCTTTCCCTATCCGCCAACGCGTCGCGGGCTTCGTCGCCGAGCAGAATGCCGTCGGCGCGCTTGTGTATGATTTTCCACAGCAATTGTGAAAAACGGAAGGCCAGCAACAGAAAGCCCGGCAGCAGGATGCCATGGGCCAGCCATAACGGCACCGGCAAATCCTCCATGGCGATGCCGAAGCGCTTGATCTTGGCGAGATACTCCCACGAGCCAACGAGAAAGAGGGCACAATAGAGCAGGCAGAGGAGCGCCGCCACAGCGGGCGAAGACGGCGCACCGCCATGTCCATGCCGATATGGGCACCCTTCTTGACGCCGTAAGCCGCGCCGGCCAGCACCAGCCAGGCGGCGAGCAGCAGTGTGAGCTCCTGAATCCACAGCAATCCGGACGAGAATCCGTATCTGAGGATGACCTCGACGATCACCAGCAGCGTCATCGCGGTGAGCAGGAGAGCGATGATGCTCTCCTCCACCCCGGCCAGCAGGCGCGGAATCATGGCGCGCCGAAGGCGGCTATTCGGCGTTGGCGGCCATGGCGGCGGCGATCAGGTCGGCGCCGATCTCATCCTCGAATTGGGCCCATACCGGCTTCATCGCATCGACCCAGAGCAGGCGCTCGGCGGGATCGAGCTGGAGGATTTCGCTGCGCCCCGATTGCTGTATTTTGGCGCGGTCGCCGACCGCCTTTTCGAGCGCCACCTGGTTGGCGTAATCGCTCGCTTCATCGATGCATTGCTCGAGAACTCGGCGTACATCGTCGGGCAGGCCGTGCCAGAATTCGACACTGGTCACCACCATGTAATCGACCAGGCCATGGTCGGATTCGGTGATGTGGTCCTGCACCTCGAAGAATTTCTTCGAATAGATGTTCGACCAGGTGTTCTCCTGACCGTCGATGCCCTTGGTTTGCAGCAGGATGAAGACTTCCGAGAACGGCTTCTTCAGGGGCGTCGCGTCGAGCGCCTGAAACTGCGCGGCGATGACGTCGGAAGCCTGGATGCGGAATTTCAGCCCCGCCGCGTCGGCCGGGCGGCGGAGCGCCGTATTGGCGGAAAGCTGCTTCATGCCGTTGTGCCAATAGCCGAGGCCAAGCAAGCCGCGCTCGGTGGTGGCGCTCAATAGCTGCCGCCCCGCGGCGCTTTTCTGAAAGCGATCGACGGCGTCGATATCGGCGAACAGAAACGGCAGGTCGAAGAGCTGCAGCTTGTCGGTATAGCGCTTGAACTTCGACAGCGACGGCGCCGCCAATTGCACGTCTCCCAACAGCAGCGCCTCGAGCACCTTGTTGTCGCCGTAAAGCTGGGCGTTGGCAAACACCTGCACTTCGACGCGCCCTTCGAGGCGGGATTCGGCGAGCTCCTTGAACTTCAGCGCGCCCTTGCCCTTGGGCGTGTTTTCGGCGACGACATGGGAAAACTTGATGGTGATCGGCTCGTCGGCGGCGGCGGCCGTGGCGCCGTAAAACAGCAATGCCAGAGCGGCGATGAGATAGCGCATATCCTTGGACCCTCCCTGCTTGGTCACGGCCAAAGCCATCAGCCGGCCGATGGCGGAGTGATAGCATGATTGCCGCCGAATTCCGCGAAATTATGACGGTCCGAAATTTGACTCCGATCAGCCCGGTTGCTACACGAAAGGCGGCCGCGAATGGCCGGCTGGGGCAACCCGGACAAGAGAAAAAATATCGGGGGGAGCGCCATGGAAAATCTCCGCGTGGCCGTCGATATCGGCGGGACGTTCACCGACATCTACATCCTCGATGAGGGCAGCGGCCGCATTCGCGTCGCCAAGATCGCCTCGACCGCGGACCCGCTGGACGGCATGCTCGCCGGCCTCGAGGAAGCCGGCGTCGATCTCGGCCAGGTCAGCCTGTTATCGCACGGCACGACGATCGCCACCAACGCCTTGATCACGCGCCGCCTGCCGCCGGCGGCGATGGTGTGCACGCGCGGCTTCCGCGACGTCATCGAAATTCGCCGCGCCACCAAGGACGAATTGTGGGACGCCTATAAGGATGTCGCGCCGCCCTACATCAAGCGCCGCCACCGCCTGGTGGTCAGCGAGCGCATCAATTATGCCGGCGAGGTGGTCGAGCCGCTGAACGAGGATGAGGCGCGCGACGTGGCGCGCATCCTGCGCCGGCGCGGCGTCGCCACGGTCGCCGTCTGTTTCATGAATTCCTATATCAACCCGGCGCATGAGCAGCGCATGCGGGAGATCCTCGAAGAGGAGCTGCCCGGCGTCGCGATTTCGACCTCGTCCGGCGTGCTGCCGGAAATCTTCGAACATGAACGCTTCTCGACGACGGTGGTGAACGCCGTGCTCAGCCCGGTGATCGGCGCCTATGCGGAGCGCATGGCCGACGACCTCAAGACGCGCGGCTATGAGAGCGATCTCTTGTTGCTGCATTCGGGCGGCGGCGTGATGACGGTCAAGACGGCCAAGGATTTTGCCGCCCGCCTGGCCGGCTCGGGCATTGCCGCGGGCGCCATCGCCAGCCGCCATGTCGCCATGCTGTGCGGCTTCGAGAATTCCGTCGGCCTCGATATGGGCGGCACGAGCTGCGACGTGTCGCTGGTCTATGGCGGCGAATCGCGGGTCACCAAGGATTGGGGCGTCGAGTATGGCTATCCGATCCGCTTCCCCAGTATCGAAGTGCGCACCATCGGCGCCGGCGGCGGCTCGCTGGCCTGGATCGACGATGCCGGGGCGCTCAGGAACGGCCCGCAATCGGCCGGCGCCGAGCCCGGACCGGCCTGCTACGGCCAGGGCGCCACGGCACCGACCAACACCGACGCCAACCTGGTGCTCGGCCGGCTCGGCGGCGAGTTGGCCGGCGGCAAGGTGGCGCTCGATCCGGGCGCCGCCGAGGGCGCCGTCAAGAGCGATATCGGCGCGCATTTCAAACTCGATAGCCTGGCCGCGGCGAAAGCGATCATCAGTGTCGCCAACGGCAACATGGCCGACGCCGTGCGCCTGATCTCGATCACCCGCGGCTATGATCCGCGCGACTTCGCTCTCGTCGCCTTCGGCGGCGCCGGCCCGCTGCATGGCGCGGCGCTGGCCAAGGAGCTCTCGATCCCGACGGTTATCGTACCGCCGAGCCCGGGCGTGACCTCGGCATTGGGCTGTCTGCTGGTCGATATCCGTCACGATCTGGCGGAGAGCTATCTGATGCCGGCCGAGGATGCCGACGCGGCCGA
>CAJXFT010000074.1 GCA_913053235.1 uncultured Alphaproteobacteria bacterium | reverse complement strand
TGCCGCGCGCCGAGGCGCTCGGCTACAGCTCGGCGTTTCAAGCGACGCATCATGTGCAGAAGGACGGCTTCTGCCCGTCGCCGTTGATCGCCATGGCCGGCGCCGCCGCGGTTACCGAACATATGCGCATCGGCACCAGCGTTCTCCTGGTGCCGCTCTATGCGCCGTTGAAGCTGGCCGAGGATGTGGCGGTGCTCGACAATCTTTCGGGCGGGCGCTTCGTCTTCGGCGTCGCACCTGGCTATGTCAGCGGGGAATTCACCGCCCATGACGTGCCGCGCGCCGAACGCGTCGGGCGCTTCGAGGAGGCGCTCGATCTGATGACCGCGGCATGGACGGGCGAGCCGTTCGACTTCGACGGCAAATATTACCGCGCGCCGCAAGCCCGCGTCACGCCGCCGCCGGTGCAGCGCCCGCACCCGCCGATCTGGTACGGCGTCTCGGCCGCCGCGTCGCTACGCCGCGCCGTCAAGCGCCGGGCGGTGCAGATCATGTCGCCGCGCCACGGCATCGCTGAGTTGAAGGAGCATTACGCCGCCTATGACGCCGCCGCCAAGGAGGCCGGCTGGCAGCCGCCCGAGCGCCCCATCATCCGCCAGGTTTTCATCGCCGAATCCATGGCGCGGGCCGAGGAACTGGCGGCGCCGGCGGTCGATTACCTCTACCGCGAACTCTACGGCGCCGCCTCGGCGGCCGGCGACCGGGTGCTGCGCGGCGATGACGGCCAGGTGGTCGAGCAAAGCGACACGGTCGCCTTCGAGGGCTTCAAGAAGCGCTACATCATCGGCGATCCCGATTTCGCCGTCGCCGAGATCAGGAAATACCAGGCCGAGCTCAACCCGTCGGAAATGATCTGCTGGATGCACATGCCCGGCATCAAGGGCGCCGACGCGGCGGCCTCGATGGAACTGTTCGCCAGGGAAGTGATGCCGGAGTTTGGTTGAAGCGGGAAATAATACCTGGGAGCCGTCGATCAAAGGCGTGCTCGATCAAATTTTCAACGCTTCGAGTCTGTCAATCCATTCGGAGAATCGCGGGCACGCTCCACGAATGGCCGCAATGCCAATCCCGTCAAGAACCATCGGGCCGTCAGCCACCTTGTCATAGTCCGAAAACAACGATTTCAGACGTTTGGACGGAGCGGTATTTTCGCCGTCATTGACCGCTTCGGCTTCGCCGCAATCCTCAAGGATCGCCTCCATTTCAGCCGCTTTAGCTGGGTCGGAGAGCTCTTCAGCAGCTATGTTGGGGGAAGAAAACAACAATGCCTCGAATTCAAATTTCTGGATATACGGGATAAATCGATCATTGGCATGAACATCACTCCGGAGTTTGTTCTCCATTTCCTCGATCGTGTCACCAACTTCCCGACCCGTCATTTCATAGAAGTCGAAAAGTGTCGTCGTGTAGGCGTTGGTGTCCCCGATAAGCCTGTCCAGTTCTCTGATGAGCTTGTCATATTTGACGAATCCCCCTTTGTAATTTGGGCCGGCAGGGTTTTCACGAGTGGTAACGGTGGTGGGCGTGCAATAAATGTTGTGATGGGCCAGAAAAGGCGCGAGGGTACGAGTTACGAATTGGCGTTCGGTCGGTCCCTCGACCAACATCAGAAGCCGAGTCATTCGGGCGTCCCGCCAATAAGGTTTTTTTCCCAGAGATCGCCAATTCCGTAATCTTCGAGCCATTGAGAGACTTCCCGTTCCTCGAGCCGGCGAAATTGCGTCTCACCATTACTCCGGTCGGTGACGATGATGTCTTCGAATTTGAATTGGTTCGCCAGCGTCACTGATTGGGTTGACGTTATGACTTGAGATTTCTTCGAAGCTTTCCGAATTAGTCCTGCCAAGAGATGAATTGCGTGCGGATGAAGACCAAGTTCAGGTTCGTCCAACAAAATGACATTGGGTGGCTCGGGCTGTAAAAGCAAGGCGGTCAAGCAAATGAACCGTAGAGTACCATCTGAGAGGTCGCTGGCAAAAAATTGGTGATCACTTCCGGATTGCTTCCAACGAAGGCGAATTTTGTCTTCATTTTTTCGTTCGGGATCTAATACAAAGTCCTGAAAAAACGGTGCGGCACCTTGAATTGTCTTCACTATTTTTTCATATGCCTTCCGGTCATCTGAAGAACGGCTTTCCTTCAATTCAAATAGAAACGGTGCAAGGTTGGAAGCGTCCGCCAACAACGGATGGGAATCGATAATATCTTGGGTCAACTTGAGAGGTGCCGAAAGTCCCGTATCATGGAAGTGATAAACCTTCCAGTCCCTCATGTATTTACGAACATGCTGGCATATATAAGCATCGTATTCGAAGAGATTTGTTTCGGGGCCAGTATTACGCAGATTTTTAGTTTTTTCGTACGCATCCTCAAAGCGGACTAATTCTTTCTTGAAGATCAGTTCATCCCTGCTTGTGGCAACGAGGCAGCATTTATAGACGTTCGGAAAAAATCGAAGCAAAATCAGAATCTCAGGAGTGTTCTTTGCGCCAAAATGCAGAAAACCGTCAGCCCCTCCAGACTTACTGACGTGGCTTTGCAAATCCTTGTTAATGATCTTATTGAGAAGCTTGAAGACGCCGATAAAATTGCTCTTCCCAACGCCATTGGGTCCAATCAGGATATTGATGTCACCCAAATCAACAGTTTGTTTGCGGATCGATTTGAACCCCTCAATTTTGATTTTTTGAATTTTTCCTTTTTCTTTCATCATCCAACGTTCTCAACTTCGAATATTGGGCTACGAATCGGGATGCCTCGATGGTCGGCCTGAACCGATTGGACCACTTTCGTTGGGGAGTCCAGCATCCAAGGTGTAGCGTAGGCCGACGGGGTAGGGCTGGGCAAGACAGTTACCAAGAATCCTTGCCCGGTTTCTTTCAGGGCGGTGATGAATTGGTTGGTTTGCGCTTCGCCAACTTAGCAGAAGCGGCGCGGCCGATGAACAGGCCTTTCCCGTGACGTGGATTCCGCCGGGCGTCTCACCTAATGTGGCGCTCTCAACAGGGGACTGAAAAAAATGCAACACAGCGACGAGCGTATGCTCACCACCCATGCCGGCAGTCTGCCGCGCACCCAGGCGCTTTCCGAACTCCTGGTGGCGCGCGAGCAGGGCCGCGATTACGATGCCGCGGCGATGGCGCGCGAGGCGCGCGCGGCACTCGATATCGTGCTCGAAAAACAATTCGCCGCCGGCATCGATATCGGCAGCGACGGCGAGATGCCGCGCGTCGGTTTCTCGACCTATGTCGCCGAACGCATCGACGGTTTCGGCGGTGTGTCGGCGCGCAACCAGCCGATCGATATGGTTAAATTTCCGGAATTCGCCGATTTCTTCACCCGTCAGATAGGCGTCACCGACAATTTGGCCAAGGTGTGGAACGCGCCCCAGGCGCAGGGAGAGCTGCACTATGACGATACCTTAAGCGGCGTCAGCGAGGAATGCGCGCTGTTCGCCGACGGGTTGGCGGCGAGCGCCGGCAATTTCACCGAGACCTTCATGACCGCCGCCTCGCCCGGCATCGTCAGCACCACCTTGCTGCGCGCCGAAAGCAACAAGGCCTATGCGGATGACCGCGAATATGTGCTCGCCGTGGCGCGCGAGTTGAAGAAGGAATATGACTATGTCGTCGGCCAGGGCCATATCCTGCAGCTCGATGCCCCCGACCTCGCCATGGAGCGCGTCATCATGTTCGCCGAGCGGCCGCTCGGCGATTTCCTGGCCCGGGTGGAGCTTCATATCGAGGCGATGAACGTCGCCCTCGCCGACGTGCCGCCGGATCGGGTGCGTCTCCATGTCTGTTGGGGCAATTGGCAGGGGCCGCATCAGGACGACGTGCCGGTGCGCGAAGTGCTGCCGATCCTCTACCAGGCCAAGGTCGGCGCCCTCAGCATCCCGCTCGGCAATCCCCGCCATGAGCATGAATTCACCGCCTTCCGCGACCTGCCATTGCCCGACGGCATGCTGCTGATCCCCGGCGTCATCGACGTCACCACCAACTATCTCGAGCACCCCGAAGTGGTGGCCAACCGGATCTGCAACAGCGTCGATGCGGTCGGCGACAAAGCCCGAGTGATCGCCGGTACGGATTGCGGTTTCGGCACCTTCGCCAGCTTCGAGTTCGTCGCCCAGGATGTCGCCTGGGCCAAGCTCGGCACTTTGGCCGAGGGCGCCAAGATCGCCAGCGACAGGCTGTGGGGCTGAAACCGGCCAACCGGATCGCCCAATGATGGCGGCAAATTCCCGAGCGGCGGATGGCCTGCGTGTGGTCGTCGTCGGTGGTTCCCTCGGCGGATTGCTTGTGGCCAATATGTTGCGGCGGGCCGGTTGCGATGTCACCGTGCATGAGCGGATCGGCGAGGCGCTGAGCGGGCGCGGCGTCGGCATCGCGGCGCACGCCGAAATGTTCGACGCGTTCGGGCGTGCCGGTGTCGATGTCAACCAAGCCATCGGCATCGCCGTTGACGACCGTATCGTATTGGCGCGCGACGGCTCGGTTATGGCGCGTCACAAGGTGCGCCAGGTGATGTGCTCATGGAGCAGCCTGTTCGGCCTGCTGCGTGCGGCTTTTGCCGAGGACAGATATTTCGCCGGCATGGAATTTTCCGGCGCCGAGCAGTCGGGCGCCAAGGTGCGCGCCCGCTTCGCCGACGGGACGGAGATCGAAGCGGACCTTCTGATCGGCGCCGACGGCATCCATTCGACGCTGCGCCGGCACTATTGGCCGGCCTCAAAGCCCCAATATGCCGGCTATATCGCCTGGCGCGGCATCGTCGAGGAGGCGCGTGTTTCACGGGAAACGCATGAGATGCTGTTTACGCGCTACGCCTTCTGCCTGCCGCCCGGCGAGCACATGCTGGGCTATGCCATCGCCGGCGCCGACGGCGATGATCGCCCGGGCCGGCGGCGCTACAACATCGTCTGGTATCGCCGCGCCGAAGAGGAGGGCGAGCTTCGCCGCTTGATGACCGACGCGGCGGGCACGCATCATCCGCTCGGCATCCCGCCGGGCCTTATCCGGTCCGAGGCGGTGGCCGAGCTGCGCGCCGCGGCGCGGGCGAACCTGGCGCCGCAATTCGCTGAAATGGTCGAACTGGTCGAGACGCCGTTCTTTCAGAGCGTGGTCGACATGGAGGTACCGAGCATGGTTTCGGGCCGAGCCGTGCTGCTCGGCGACGCCGCTTTCCTGGCCCGTCCGCATTGTGGCATGGGCGTCACCAAGGCGGCCGGCGACGCGGTGTTGCTGGCCGAGCTTGTCGTCGCTTTTCCGGATGACATCGGCCATGCGCTTCAAGTGTATGATGCCGAACGTTGCCGTTTTGGCCGCTATATCACCGCGTATGCCCGCCGTCTCGGCTCGCAGATGAAGCATAGTTACGCCTCGGAGGAAGAGCGCCGGGAAGCCGAGTATTATCGCCGGCCCGAGACTTGCCTGCGTAAGATATCGCTGCCGCCAGATCCACCTTAAGCGAAACCGCGATGTCGGGCGGGTGTTATATCCAGCGCCGCGTGCGCTGCTTGAAGGCGCGGTACTCGTCACCGAATTTGGCTTCGAGATAGGGTTCCTCGCGGGCAATCACGCCCCAGCGGATGATCTGCTGAAATATGGCGGCGAGGGCGATGAGCCAGATATTGTCGAGCGTCACGGCGAGGCTGATGATCAGCAGCATCATCGCCAGATAAATCGGATTGCGCGAAATTGCATAGACGCCATCGGTCACCAGAGCCGTCGGCGTGCGGTAGGTCGGCACCGGTGTGCGCGCCCTTTGGAACAGCCGGAAGGCGCTGGCGACAAAAAATACGGCGACGGCGATGATTACCCCGCCGGCGATATATTGCCACGGTGCCGGGATGATCTCGACCGGCCAAAGCAGGCCGAGCGCCACGCCGAGCGCCACCAGCGCCAGCGCGATCAGCGGCGGCGGCGCGATGGCGCCCGACGAATCGTTTTTTTGATCGGCCATGCGGAATGTTCCTATGGTTTGGCGGTGAAGGCCAATCATTTAGCGGTGATCGAGCGCATCCAGAATGCGCCGTTGCCGGCTATCGAGCGCGGCGTAAAATTGTTCGAACGACGGGCGCACGGCGCGCACCGCGGTGAGGCCGGCGCTCAATTGGATTTCAGCCCGCGCCAGCACGCCGCCGACGGTCCGGGGGTCGTTTTTACCTGCCTCGCAGCTCTCGCGCAGGCCCGCTTCGCTCCGCCGCCAGGCGGCGGCGAATTCGTTCCACGGCGCCTGCTGGGCATCGTTCAGCTTAAGTTCGGGCTTGAGATAGGCCGCCAGTCTATCGAAATGCGCGCCCTCGGGGGAGGAGCAGAAATTCGCCATGCCGCCCGCCATGTGATGGCCGTTCATATGCGTGCCATTGTGCCGCGCGCCATGCGCCCAGGCCGGATGTTGGCTCACCTTGAAGCCGACCAAACTCAGCGCCAGCGCCAATGCCGCGACAGCGCCGCCAATCAGTAATCCTCTGCGTCTCATCACCAAGCTCCTTTGCGATTTCGTGATTACCAATATGACAACTAAATTGTCATATTGGTAATATAGTTGTCAATTGTTGCTTTTCAAGGATGGCTTGCTATACGGTCTGGCCAATGGCGATGGGTGGCGAAAAGAGAGCTGACGAAACGGGTTCGACGCCCGAGGGCCGAGCCCTGATGGAGCTGATGTGGGAGTTGGCGCAAGCCTTCTTCAAGATGCGCGCCGCCGGCAAGGAGGTTACCGCGGGCGCCGCCGGCGGCGAGAGCATCGGCGCTGTCACGCCCTCAGGCGCCGGCCTGTACGGCCTGCTGCGCTCGTTGAACGAGAACGGGCCGCAAACTGTGCCCGAACTCGCCCGCGCCCGTCCGGTGGCGCGCCAGCACATCCAGCGCATGGCCAACGAGATGGCGGCGCAGGGGCTGGTCGAATTCGCCGCCAATCCGGCGCACAAACGCTCGCGCCTGCTCGCCATCACGCCCGAGGGCGCGCGTCTCTATGAGGCCTTGAGTGCGCGCATGGCGGAACTGGCGGAACGGCTGGCGGCGGACATGGATATCGACGATCTCAAGACCACGGTCGCGACGCTCCGCACCTTCGCTCGAAAGCTGGCGGACGGAGACAAGATGACGCACTCAAATTAGCCGACTATCGCCGCGCCTTGGTATAAGTTGGCGGCCAATGCGTGAGCGCTAACCAAGAATAAGATTGGAGTTGAAATGTCATTCCCCGAATATGAAGACCTCGACGGCCTCGGGCTGGCGGAATTGGTCCGGAAAAAGGAAATCACGCCCGGCGAAGTCATCGAAGAGGCGATCCGGCGCGCCGAAGCGCTCAACCCGGAGCTCAACTTCCTCAATGTTGAAGCCTTCGATGAAGGCCGGCGCATGGCCGCCGACCCGGCGTTGCCGGACGGCCCGTTCAAGGGCGTGCCGTGGCTGGTCAAAGAGCTGGCGACGGCCTGGGAAGGCCAACCGAATACAAATTGTTGCCTTTACATGAAGGATTTGGTGGCGGATTTCGACAGCCACGCGGTGACGCTCACCAAGGCGGCGGGGTTCACGCTGCTCGGCAAAAGCAGCTCGCCGGAGCTGGGTTGGGCGCTGGCATGCGAGCCCAAGATGTTCGGAATAACGCGAAACCCGTGGGATGTCTCGCGCACGCCGGGCGGCTCGTCGGGTGGCGCGGCGGCGGCGGTGGCGGCGCGCGTGCTGCCCATAGCCGAGGGCAGCGACGGCGGCGGCTCGATCCGCGTGCCGGCTTCGCATTCCGGGCTGGTCGGCCTCAAGCCGGCGCGCGGCAGGATTTCCATGGCGCCGGCGATCGTCGATTTCTGGTGTGGCGGCGCGCTGTTCTTCTGCCTGTCGCGGAGCGTGCGCGACACCGCCGCCTATCTCGACGTGGTCAACGGCTCGCTGCCGGGCGAGCCCTATTATGCGCCCAGGCCGGCGACGCCCTTCCTCGACGAGGTTGGCGCGCCGCCCGGCAAGCTCAAAATCGCCATGGTGGCCGAATCGCCGGACGGCTGCACGCCGCTCGACGGCGAGGTGGCGGACGCGGTGCGGGCGACGGCAAAACTGCTGGAAGAGCTTGGCCATACGGTGGAGGCGCGGCCAATCCCATACGATTTTTGGCCGCTCTACGACACCTACACGCGCATCACCGCGGTGCAAACGGCGGGTTGGATCGACTATATGGGCACTCATATCGGCCGCGCCCCGGAAGGCGATGATTTGGCGCCGCTCTACTGGACCATGGCGGAGAAGGGCCGCGCCATGTCGGCGGTTGCGCATTCCGGCGATATCGAGGCGATGCGCATAATGTGCCGCGACATGGTCATGAAGATGGCCGCTTATGACGCCTGGCTGATGCCGTCTATCCCGGTGCCGGCGCGCGAACATGGCTGGTACGACATGTCGCTCGATTCCGATACCTACAACCAGACCCGCATGGGGCCGGATTGCGCTTTCTCGGCGCCGATAAACGCCTCGGGCCAGCCGTCGATTTCGCTGCCGCTCCATGCCACCCGGGGCGGGCTCCCCATGGGCATGCAATTCGTCGGCCGCGAGCTCGACGAGGCGCTGCTGTTGCGCCTCGCCGGGCAGTTGGAGGAAGCGCTGCCGTGGAAGGACCGCAAACCGGCCATGCTGGGATAGCGCGCGCGGGCGATGGCGGGCAAATCAAGGCGCTACCGCGTCGGCATCCTCGGCAATTGCTGCACCCATGGCGAGTTTGTAGCTTTGGCGCTGAAGGGTGAGCCCGGCGCCGAGCTGGTGGCCGGCTGGGAAGGCGATCCGTTGCGCCGGCCCGGCCTCGAGGCGGCGATGGCAATGGCGTCGGCGCCGAGCGGCGCGGCGATCATCGAGGATGCGTCGGTGGAGATCGTCGCGCTCGCCTGTTCGCCGCATGAAAAGGCCGATTGGGCCGAGGCGGCGGCGGCGGCGGGAAAACATATTTTCCTCAACAAGCCGTTCGCCGAAAGCCTCGATTCGGCGCGCCGCATTGAGCGTGCCGCCAAGGCGGCGGCGGTGCAATTGGTGCACGACATTCCGATCCACCGCGCCCATCCCGTTACCGCCAAGCTGCGCGATGAAGTGGTTGCCGGTGTCTACGGCAATCCGATCGGCTATTTCAACGCCTGGAGCATGACCTTTTCGCGCGATTTCGCGCTCGATGAATATTGGCCGGAGCGCCTCGCCAGCCCGAAGTTCAGCGGCGGCGGCGAGCTCACCAATATGGGCTGCTATGCGATCGATTACATGCTCGCCCTCTACGGCATGCCGGTTCGGGTACAGGCGCGAAAGTCAGATTTCTGGGGGCTGTACAGCCGCGCCGGGGTGGAGAATTTCGGCCAGATCGTGGCCGATTACCGGACATTTTATGCGCTGCTGAATTGCGGCAAGCAGCCGCTCGCGGCGCTGGCGGAAATGGATGTCGCCGGCGCCCTGCAGCCGCGCCATTGGCACAATGTCATGGAGCTGCAATTCGAGGGCCACAACATCACGGCGCTGCCCTATTGCGATTTTTTTCTGCGCGACGGCGAGCGGATCGCGGTGGCGGATTATCTCGTCGGCTATGAATTCCGCTCCGCTTTCCGCCAGCTCACCGACGCCATCAAGGGCGGCCCGGCTGCCGAAAGCGGCGCCCGCATCGCTGCCCAGGGCGTCGAGCTGCTGATGGCCGCCTACCGCTCGGCGCTGAATGACGGCGCGCCGGTCGATCTGCCGCTCGAAGACGGCGCCAACCCGCTCGCCTAACCGCCCGCTTGTCGCGCCGCCGAAATTGCGGCATATCAGGAACCATGAAAATAGCGCTTTATCAGATCGATGCTTTCGCCGACAAGGTATTCCAGGGCAATCCGGCGGCCGTTTGCCCGCTCGAGGAATGGCTTGACGTGGATCTCATGCAGGCCATCGCGGTGGAAAATAATTTGTCGGAAACCGCCTTCTTCGTCGCCGCCGGTGATGCCGCCGGTGATGCCTATGAGTTGCGCTGGTTCACGCCGGTGGCGGAAGTCGATCTTTGCGGCCACGCCACCCTGGCCTCGGCGCATGTGGTGTTCGAGCATATCGACCCGAATGCCGGCGACGTGGCTTTCGACACCAGGAGCGGACGGCTCAGCGTGACGCGCGGCGCGGGCGGGTTGTTGACGATGGATTTCCCGGCGCAGCCCGGAGATGAAATGGAAGTCGGCGAGGAAATGACCGAGGCGCTCGGCGCCGAGCCGAGCCACCTGTTCGGCGGTGTGGATTTCATGGCGGTGTTCGAACGGCAAAGCCAGATCAGCGCCATCGAGCCCGACCAGGCGGCGCTCAAGAAGCTCGAGCGGCGCGGCGTCATCATCACCGCGCCCGGCGACGAGGTCGATTTCGTTTCGCGCTTCTTCGCCCCCAAGCATGACATTCCCGAGGACCCGGTGACCGGCTCGGCCCATTGCATGCTGACGCCCTACTGGGCGCATCGTCTCGGCAAGAATCAGTTGCGCGCACGCCAGATATCGCCGCGCGGCGGCAATCTCGACTGCGCGCTCGAGGGCGAGCGGGTGCGCATCTCAGGAAGCGCCAGCGAATATTTGAAAGGCGAGATCAGCCTCTAGATTTCTCGGCTATTGCTTGATCGCGCCGAACGTAAAGCCGCGGCTCAAATGGCGCTGGATGGCGAAGCCGAGAACCAGAAGCGGCACGGCGGCGAGCACGGCGAGGGCGACCTGGACATGCGGGCTGGCGACCTTGTCGGCAATCTGCACCGGGATGGTGACGTAGCGCCCGGCCGCCAGCGCCAGCGCGATCGCCCCCTCGCTCCAATTGAGTATGAAGATGAACAGCACCGTCGCCGCCAGGCCGCCGCGCACCAGCGGCAGGGTGACGCGGAAATGCGCCTGCCAGCGCGACATGCCGTCCATCATCGCCGCCTCCTCGAATTCGCGCGGACACTGGTCGATGAAGCTTTTCAGCATCCAGGTCGAGAGCGGCACGGTATAGGCGATGTAGACCAGCGTCAGCAGCACCGGCGTGAAGGTGGCGCCGATGTTGGTGGCGATTATGGCGAAGGGCACCGCCACGGCGATCGGCGGCACCATGCGGAACGACAGAATCTGCAACGCCATGAAGTTTCCGCCGACCCGGTAGCGCGCGATGGCGAAAGCCGCCAGCAAGCCGATGGCAACCGAAAAGAATGTCGCGGCAACCGATATGATGGTCGAGGAAACCATGGCGCGCCACGACGAGCTTTGCGGCCAGCCGATCAGATTGACGTAATCGAAGAAAACGTCGTGGTAATTGTCGAGGGTCGGATTGGAGGTCACCCAGATCGCCGGATTGGCCGAATATTCGACCCACGGCATGAAGGATTTCGAGAGCAGCCAAAGTACGGGAAAAATAGCAAAGACCAGCGCCGCCACGAGGCCGAGGCGATTGAGCGGCGACAGCCGCGGCGCCCGGTTCAGCATGATTTCGGCGATACCGGCATGGCCGGCGAGGATAAACCAGTTGGCGCCCTTCTGATACGGGTTTGCGCCTTTTTGCTTATGCCCCATTTCGTGCGATATTGCGCGCCGTGGGGAATAGGGGAGGAACGGTCAAATGGTGGAACGCATAGACGCCAGCCCGGAATATATGGAGAGCGAGCGGGTCGGGCGCTACAGGCAGCTGCAATCGAGCACACGCGCTTTCGTTGACGCTCTGATACCTGGATATGAGCGCGATATCCTGAGCATCATCGGGCGCGGCGTGGTCGAGGACAAAGACCTCATCCCGCCGATCACCGACAATCGCGATTTCAACATCGGCATCATCAGGTGCGATCCCGGCAAGGGATCGTCGCTCCATATCCACGCCACCATCGAAGTGTTCTTTATTCTGACCGGCACATGGGCCGTCGAATGGCGGAATAGGGACGGCGCCATGCATGAAGCGATTCTCGGCCGCTACGACACGGTCTCCGTGCCCATCGGCCTCAGCCGTGGCTTCAGGAATCTCAGCGATGACAGCGCGATGATGCTGGCCATTATCGGCGGCACCCATCCGGGCAAGGTGTTGTGGCCGCAGGAGACCATCGACGAGGCCAGGAAACACGGAATCGAATTCGACATCGCCGGCGATCTCATCTATCGCGGCGGCGACGCGGATTCGCGATGACGCTCAGGCTCAACGCCGGCCCGCCAGCCGTACCTTTGTTAACCATGTTACGCATTGTTATAATACAACAGTTTTTAGCCAGAAACGAAGGCTCATAGTTTCTTAAGGCAACCATGCTAAGATTCGTGGATTATGGGCATTCCAGCGAGCGACATCGAAAAGCAGCTCAACGACTTCCGCCTGACGACGGCCGAGATTCTCTACCACATGCCGGACGCCTACCACCTGCTGCAAAGTTTCGTATGGCAGGAACTTGACAAGGCGCCGGATTTTCCCGTCCTGCACACTTTCCTCGACTATTGGGAGCGCAATCTGGATGGCAAGCTCCATTCGGTGAGAATCGCCTACGCCCGCCTCATTCACCCCGGCGAGCTGCGCAACGTCGACGGCGAATTCCGCCTCCACTGATTTTCCCGCTTCTGGCCGCGCGAAAAACTCGATCCGGCGTTTGACCGGCGGGCTGTTTTCGCGCACATAAGGCGTTCATTCCCGACATTCCGGATTCGCCGGAGGAGGGCGCGTGGGTAGTGTTGCGGAGCGGCTGTCGGCCGAGTTGGAGCGGCCCGGCCTGGTGCTGAGCGAGCCGGCGGAAGTGGCCGCCTATACCACCGACTGGACGCGCCAGTTCAGTGGCGCCGCACCTTGCGTGCTGCGCCCGCGCGACACCGACGAAGTCGCGCGCTCGGTCCGCGCCTGCCGCAAGCTCGGCCTGGCGCTGGTGCCGCAGGGCGGCAATACCGGCCTGGTCGGCGGCTCCGTGCCGCGCGCCGGCGAGGTGGTGCTCAGCCTCTCGCGCCTGAATGCCATCGAAGCCTTCGATGCCGCCTCGGCCAGCATTCAAGTGCAGGCCGGCGTGGTATTGCAGGCGCTGCACGAGGATCTGGCGGCGCGCGGCCATGTCTTTCCGGTCGATCTCGGGGCGCGCGGCTCGTGCCAGATAGGCGGCATGATCGCCACCAATGCCGGCGGCATCAAGGTGCTGCGCTACGGCCATATGCGTGAGCAGGTGCTTGGCCTGGAGGTGGTATTGGCCGACGGCACGGTGCTGAGCAACCTCAACAGCCTGAAAAAGAACAATACCGGCGTCGACCTCAAACATGTCTTTATCGGCTCCGAGGGCATGTTGGGCATCATCACCCGCGCCGTGTTGCAGGCCCGACCGGCGCCGCAGGCGGTGCAAACGGCGCTGTTGGCGCTCGATACACGCCACCGGTTGCCCGAACTGCTGACGCTGTTGCGCGAGCGCTTGCGCGGCCTCTCGTCGCTCGAGATCATCACCCGCGATTCGATCGCCTTTTACAAGGAGCAAGAGCCCAGCGCGCGCGCGCCGTTCGACAAGCCATATCCGGCCTGCGTCATCGTCGAGGAGGAGACCGGCGCCGGCGGGAATGAGCGTGACGCCTTTGTCGAGCGCCTGTCGGGCGTCATCGAGGCTGGCCTTGCCGCCGACGCGGTGATCGCCGGGAGCGACGCCCAGGCGCAAGCCATCTGGCGCCTGCGCGACGGCGTCACCGAGGCGATCAGCCGCGCCGGGCTGACCCACAAATTCGATGTCACGGTGCCGCCCGGCGCGCTGCCTGGCTTCCTCGATGAGATGGAGCGCCTCGGCGACGCGGCCGGGGATTTGCGCACCCTGCTCTTCGGCCATCTCGGCGACGGCAATGTGCATGTCAATATGGTGCAGAAGCCGGAGCTGGCGGAACAAGCGTTTTACGCCAAGGGCCCGGCGCTGGCCGAGAGCATCTACAGCCATGTCGCCGAGCTCAACGGCAGCATCAGCGCCGAACATGGCATCGGCATCGCCAAGCGCGCCTATCTGCACCATTCCCGCAGCGCCGAGGAAATCGACCTCATGCGCGGCTTGAAACGGTTGTTGGATCCGGACGGCATGCTCAATCCGGGCGTTCTGTTCAAAAGCGACTAGCCAGACCCAGTATAAAATCCTCTTCCCCACGGCGTAACCTGTGGAAAGGGGGCTGGGGAGAAGGGGCAACCAAAGCGCGCCAGCGCTGTACGCTATTCGCGGCAAATAAATAAGGCGCCGCAATTAATGATGGCGCGCGGCGCGTGATTATGGATTTGAGGCACGGGCGGCCCGAGAAGCTATCATGGAGATTCGGAAGGTTACCGATGTGATTGGCATCAGCGCTCTGACGAGAGCCGCGTCACTGCCGCGCCACTTGATCGCACCGTTGTTGCGCGCCTTAAACGAGCTCTATATCGGTGATGACCGGAGCATCCGCGGCCATTTCGGAGAGAACCGTGTAGCCGAGCCCGACAGTGCCATTACCATCGTAATAGAGGATTTTCGTGGCGTCGACGACGAGATAGGCGGAGCCGGTGGGAGCACTGGACACGTTGGAGCCGTCAAATTGCCCCGCAAAAGTGAAGAAATTGGTGCCGGATGACAATGTACCGAGACTGAAAGCACTGTCGGTCAGCGTAATCTTGTCCGTACCGGAGGTGAAATCGGCAATTTGATCGTGTAATCCGCTGCCTATTGTAACGGCTGTATTGGTCGCGTTGCCGACGCCGTCCGACGGGGCGGCGAACGTGAAATTGTTGCTGCCGATGCCGCCGGCCATGATGTCGATACCGGTGCCGCCGGCGATCACGTCATTGCCGCCGCCACCGGCCATGACGTCGTTGCCGGCGCCGGCCTGGATGGTATCGTTGCCGGCCAAGCCGGCCAGCGTGTCGTCTCCGGCGCGGCCCGAGACGATGTTATCGCCGCTGTCGCCCGTCATGGCGTCGTTGAATGCGGAGCCGGAGACATTCTCGAAATTCTTTACGATGTCCTCGCGCCCGCCGCCGGTCTGAACCTGACCGGCAAGCGTGACCGCGACGGGGCCGGTGGCGTTCGCGTAAGTAACGGTGTCCGTGCCGGCACCGCCGTTCAGCTCGTTTAAGCCGTTGCCGCCGTCAATAAGGTCGTTGCCCGCGCCACCGTGAATCTCGTCACTGCCGTCACCGCCCGACAGCGTGTCATTGCCGGCGGCGCCGAAAATTGCGTCGCTGCCGAGCCCGCCATTGACGGAATCCGCTCCCGTCGTACCGGCCAGTACATCGCTACCGGAGCTCGCATTGCTGAATTCGGTGCCAAGTGCGAATGCGGAAAGGAAGAGCGCCGAATCGCCACCCAAATCGCCGCTGTCGGTATCGGCGACAGCGATCTTAATGGTATGCGTGCTTAAGCCGGTGTTCAACAATCCGACCATGACATCGTCCGGCGTCAGTCCGTCATACTCAATGCCCAGCGTGCCGCCCGTATTGTCGAAGAAATTGCCTTCATTTTGGCCGTCATCGAAGTGCAGAATCGAATCGTCCGGGAAGACCGCTAAATTGACTCCGTCGACGAACACCGCGGCCACATCGTTTATGTTTCGCTCGTCGAACTCTTCGGTGCCGAACATGAAGTCGAAAATGACCGCGTTGACTCCGGCCGGCACGGTGAAAGTGAATTCGAGGACCGAGGCGTCGGTCGTCGTCTGGCTGTGGCTGGTGCTGGACAGCAATGTGTCGAGGTCGCTATCGCCCGAACCGCTGGCGGTTTGGGAAAACAGATTGGAGGTATTGGAACTGTTGGGCGTGCCGTCGCCGCTGGTGAGCACGATGCCGCTGCTAATGTTGAACGTATCGACGCCGGACGAGCCCAAAAGAATGCTGTTGAAGGTGCCGGCGGAGCCCGAACCGACCACCGTGTCGCCGGTAAAGGTCGGCGCCGGGCTGCCGGTTTCGAGGATCAGGCCGGAGGACATCAGAGGGCCGAGAAGCTTGTTGGCCAGGGCCGTCGCCCCGCCAGCAGTATCAGAGTTGAATTCCGTGACGTTGAGGGCTGCCACCAAGTCGAGTTCATCCCCTAGGAAGAAGAAGAAATCTTCCTCGAAGGGCCTGGAAAATTCATCGATCTCGTGGAATTCGTCTAATTCACCACCAAATTCATTGAATTCGCCAAATTCACCAAACCCAAAGTCGATAAATCCACCGAATTCAAGAAAGCCTTCATCGACATAGCCGTCGCCGTAAAAATTACCGCCGTAATAGGGATCGAAACCAAAATTGCCGAACTCGCCGCCAAAATCACCAAACCCACCAAAATCACCAAAATCACCAAATTCACCAAATTCTCCGGAAAATTGCGCCGCCACGTCGGTCAATTCTTCGGCCGATAATTCGCTGAAGTCACCGAATTCACCCTCGAAGACCTCGGCGAATCCTTCGGGATCGAACTGCC
>CAJXFT010000073.1 GCA_913053235.1 uncultured Alphaproteobacteria bacterium | reverse complement strand
TATCACAGTTGCGGGGCGGTCGAACCGATGATCGAGGATTTGATCGATGTCGGCGTCGATGCCCTCAATCCGGTGCAGGTCAGCGCCAACAATATGGAGCCCGAGATGCTCAAGCGGAAATATCAGGGGCGCATCTCCTTTTGGGGCGGCATCAATACGCAGCGCGTGTTGCCGCTCGGCACGCCGGAGGAAGTGCGCACCGAAGTGCGCAAGATGATCGAGCTGATGGGCAAGGGCGGCGGCTATGTGCTCAACAGCGTGCACAACATCCAGGGCGATGTGCCGGCGGCCAATATCATCGCCATGTTCGACGAGGCCGGGAGCTTCCGGCCGAGCTGGGCGGCCTAGTTCGAGGGCATCATGGCCGAGGCCACCGCCGACCCTTTGAGCGACAGGCTCGCCGCCTGCTATTCCGGCGTCCTGCACGACACCCTGCGCGAGTTGGGCCGCACCAACTGCGTCCTTCCCAGCGATATCCAACCGCTCGATCCGGCGCACAGGCTGGCCGGGCGGGTGTTCACCATGGAGGGACATCTGGAGCCCGGCGCCGACGGCCATGAGACGCTGCTGCGCTGGACCGATTTTCTGTCGCGCGCCCCGGCCGATGCCGTCGTTATCTGCCAACCGCATGATTCAACCATCGCCCATATGGGCGAGCTTTCCGCCGAAACCCTGCAATTTCGCGGCGTGCGCGGCTATATCGTCGATGGCGGCTGCCGCGATACCGAATTTATCCTCAAAATGGGTTTTCCGGTCTTCTGCCGCTACCGGACGCCGCGCGACGTCGTCGGGGTGTGGCTGCCGGATCGTTTTGGCGAAGCGATCGAGATCGGCGGCACCGCCATCGAGAGCGGCGATTATGCCTTCGCCGACCGTGACGGGGTGGTGATCATCCCCGCCGATATGGCCGAACAGGCCGTGGCGATGGCGGAAAAAATGATGCAAACCGAGAATTTGGTGCGCAAGGCCATCCTTGACGGCATGGACCCGAAACAGGCCTATTTGAAATACGGCAAGTTTTAGATCGGCAGGGAGGCGGAGCGGGTGTCTTCGACGGAACAGCAAATGGCGGCGCGGACGGCCGCGCGCGACGAGGCGGTGGCACTGCGCTCGAGGATTCGCAGCGGCTTGTTCGCCGATCAGACGGCCGGCGCGGCGCCGCGCTGCGTGCAGGGCAATCTGGTCATCCTGCCGGAATTCCTGGCCGATGATTTCCACCGTTATTGCGAGGCCAATCCCAAGCCCTGCCCGCTGCTCGCGATGTCGGAGCCCGGCGATCCGGCGCTTCCCAGCCTGGCCGAGGATTTCGATCTGCGCACCGATGTGCCGCTCTACCGGGTCTATCGTCACGGCGAGTTGGAGCGCGAGACGACGGATGTTCGCGATCTTTGGGAGAGTGATTTCGTCGGCTTCGTTCTCGGCTGCTCCTACAGTTTCGAGGCCGCCCTGCTGGCCGACGGCATTCCGCTGCGCCATATCGAAATGAACATGGGCGTGCCGATGTTCATCTCCAATATCGAAACCGTTCCGTCCGGCCCGTTCGCCGGCCCGACGGTGGTCTCGATGCGCTCGATGACGCTCGAAAACGCGCGCCGGGCGGCGGCGATTTCGGCGTCCTTCGAACGCGCCCATGGCGAGCCGGTGCAGATCGGCGATGCGCCGGCGATCGGCGTAAGCGATATCATGGCGCCCGATTTCGGCGAGGCCGTGCCGGTGGGTGACGGGGAAATCCCGGTATTCTGGGCCTGCGGCGTGACACCGCAGATGGCGATCAAACAGGCGCGGCCGGACATTTGCATCACCCACGCGCCGGGATTCATGGTAATCAGCGATATCGCCGCTTCCGAGCTTGCGGCGGGCAGAGGTCCGGAGATATCTTCCGCTCCTCAATCGAAATAAAAATATTGGAGCGGGAGAATGAAGTTGATGCGGGTGGGCGAACCGGGCCGCGAGAGGCCGGCGGTGCGCATGACGGACGGCAGCGTGATTGATGTGTCCTCCGTGGTCGATGATTATGATGGTGGCTGGCTGGCGGCGGGCGGCCTTGCCGCGCTCGAAGCGCGCCTGGAGGAGGGCGTCGGCGGATTCCCCACCGTCGATACCGGCGCCGAGCGCATCGGCGCGCCGATCGCGCGGCCCGGCAATATCCTCGCCATCGGCCTCAACTATGCCGATCACGCGGCGGAGGCGGGCATGGACGTGCCTACCGAGCCCGTCCTCTTCACCAAGGCGCCGAATTCCTTTTGCGGGCCGTTCGATACGGTTCTCATTCCGCGCACCAGCGTCAAGACGGATTGGGAGGTCGAGCTGGGCGTGGTCATCGGCAAGGAGGCGAGCTATGTCGCCGACGAGGCGGCGGCGCTCGAGCATGTGGCGGGCTATTGCATCGTCAACGATGTTTCGGAGCGCGCCTTCCAGCTCGAACGCGGGCCGACCTGGATCAAGGGCAAATCGGCCAAAACCTTTTGCCCAACCGGCCCGTGGCTGGTCAGCCGCGATGAAATCGCCGATCCGCAAGACCTGGCGATGAAGCTCGCGGTCAATGGCGAGGTGCGCCAGAACGGCAACACCAGCACGATGGTTTTCGGTGTTGCCCATCTGGTCTGGTATTTGAGCCAGTTCATGGTGCTGGAAGCCGGCGACCTGATCGCCACCGGCACGCCGCCGGGCGTCGGAATGGGCATGGACCCGCCGACATACCTGGCGCCGGGTGACGTGATGGAGCTTGAGATAGACGGTTTGGGCGGCCAACGGCAGGAACTCGCGCAAGCCTGACCGGCGAGCTATCGGCCCGCGAAAGCGGCGAAATTTAGAATCCTTTAAGCATTGCAGTGGATTATGGGGCGGTGTGGGTGCGCCGCAGGCGAAGCGGCGCCGATTCTGGTTTGGTGCGAGCCTGGCGATGCGATTGCCTCATCTGTCTGCAAATATGGTCAAGCAAAGCCATCTGAGCGAGCGTATGCGCGCTTGGTGGGATGGCTACTATTATGAGGCCGAAGAGGAGCCGGAGCCGGAGCCCGAAGAAGAGCTGCCGGAATTCAAACAAACGCCCTTCAAGACTGACCGGCAAGCCGCCGCCTGGTCGGATCCGCGCCTTCAGGTCGCTGAGGAAATATGGGGCAAGGGCCATTGGAGTCCCGGCGGCGATGACGAAGTTGAGGCGCTGATCCGTCCGCTCAACCTTGATTCGAGCATGACGATCGTCGATTTTGGCGCCGCATTGGGCGGCACCACACGGGCGCTTCACAAAGAGACCGGAGCCTGGGTTTCGGGCTTCGAGGCCTCACCCTTGCTGGCCGAAGCGGGAGCCGAGCTTTCGCAGATAGCCGGCCTGCAAAAAAAGGCCTCGGTCGAGCCGATGGAACTTAAAAAGCTGGATTTGCGGGAAAGCAGCTTTAACGCCGTGTTCTCGAAAGAAGTGATCTTCGCGATGGACGAAAAGGAAGATATCTTCAAAAAATTCTACGATTGTCTCAGAACCGACGGCCAATTGTTGATCACGGATTATTTGGCGACCAAGCCCGACGCCTCGGGCGCCGCGGTCGATGAATGGATCGCCAAGGAACCGGTACGCCCGAATTTATGGTCGCTGGAACAAACGCGTTCATTTATCGCGGACCTTGGCTTCGAAGTCAGAATTACCGAGGATGTGACGCCAACTATCCGCAAGCAGATCCTGTCGGCGCTGGGCAAGTTTACCGCAAAGATCGACATGCACGGCACCAAAGAGCGCGGCTGGGGCCCGGCGATTCTCGCCGAAATCGAATTGTGGGCCAACCGGATCAAGGCTCTCGAGAGCGGCGAAATGGCGGTTTTCCGAATCTATGGCCGCAAATACGACCCGTCGCTGAAATAACCGCTTCGTCGCGGCGTTGACAGCCGCAAAGGGCGCGCCTATCTTGCGCAGCCATTGAAAAGCCCGAAGAAAGCCCGGTTCATGAAAGTTCTCAACTCGTTGCGCGCGGCCAAGCGGCGCCACAAGGATTGCCGCATCGTCCGCCGCAAGGGCAGGGTTTACGTCATCAACAAGCGCAACCCCCGTTTCAAGGCGCGCCAGGGCTGATCGAAGCGCTCCTTGGTATTACCTGCCGGCGCCGAATTTCTACCTATTGCCCGATGGATGGCGGAGTCCGTACACTCAGCCGGATCCGTCAGCCATTTGTAGCGAACCGCCGCCATGAAGATGCCCGCGCCCGACGAATCCATCCTCGGCCGCCGCGCCGAGATCGCCGCCGGCCTTGGCGAGATTATCGGCGCGGCCCATGTCATGACCGACGCGGCGTCGCTCAGAACCTATGAAAGCGATGGCCTGAGCGCCTACCGCCAGATGCCCATGCTGGTCGCGCTGCCGGGCGATACCGGGGAAGTTTCGCGCCTGCTCGCCTATTGTGCACGGCATGGCGTGAAAGTGGTGCCGCGCGGCGCCGGTACCGGGCTTTCCTGCGGCGCCCTGCCGCTTGCCGATGCCGTCACCCTCGGCCTCGGCAGGTTCAACCGCATTCTCGAAATCGATTACGCCAACCGCTCGGCGGTGGTGCAGCCGGGTGTCGCCAATTTGGCCATCAGCCAGGCCGTGGATGAAGCCGGCTTTTACTATGCGCCCGACCCCTCGAGCCAGATTGCCTGTTCCATCGGCGGCAATGTGGCCGAGAATTCAGGCGGCGTGCACAGCCTGAAATACGGCCTCACCACCAATAATCTGCTGGGCCTGGAAATGGTGCTCATGGATGGCGAGGTCATCCGCGTGGGCGGCAAGCAGTTCGATAGCGACGGCTATGACCTCTTGGGCCTGATGACCGGCTCCGAGGGCATGCTCGGCGTCATCACCGAGGTCACCGTCCGCATCCTGCCCAAACCGCCGATGGCGCGCGCTCTGTTGATGGGATTCGCCAGCAACGATAGCGCCGGGCGCTGTGTGGCGGGCATCATCGCCGCCGGCATCATTCCGGCCGGGCTGGAGCTGATGGACAGGCCGGCGATTCACGCCGTCGAGCAATTTTGCCATGCCGGCTATCCGCTCGACGCCGAGGCTATTTTGATTTGCGAGCTCGATGGGCCGGAGGTCGAAGTCGAGGAACTGGCGCGCCGCGTCGGCGACATCGCCACCGATTGCGAAGCGACCTCATTGCGGGTGAGCGAGAGCGAGGAAGAGCGCCAGCGCTTCTGGCTCGGCCGCAAATCGGCGTTTCCGGCGGCGGGAAGGCTGGCGCCGGATTACTATGTCATGGACGGAACCATTCCGCGCCGCCGCCTTTCCGAGGTCCTCAACCGCATTTCCGAACTGTCGCTGGAATATGATTTGCAGGTCGCCAACGTGTTCCATGCCGGGGACGGCAATCTGCACCCGCTGATCCTCTATGACGGCAATGTGCCGGGCGAATTGGAGCGCACCGAGGAATTGGGAGCCAAGATTCTCAAACTCTGTGTCGAGGTCGGCGGCGTGCTGACCGGCGAGCACGGCGTCGGTGTGGAAAAGCGCGACCTCATGGGCGAGATGTTCAGCGACATCGACCTCAAGCAGCAGCAGCGCGTCAAATGCGCCTTTGACGCCGAGCAACTGCTCAATCCGGGTAAGGTATTTCCGACCCTGCACCGCTGCGCCGAATTGGGCCGCTTGCATGTGCATGGCGGGCAAACGCGGTTCCCGGAGCTGCCGCGCTTTTGATGGAGCGGATGCTGAAACCGGGCACCGTCGATGAGCTTGTTCAGGCGATCGAATGGGCCGTGGCGGGGGTGCATCCGCTGGAATTGATCGGCGGCGGCAGCAAGCGCGCGCTGGGCCGCCCCATGCAAACCGAAACGACGCTCGACCTGTCGGGGTTTTCGGGCATCACGGAATACCAGCCGGAGGAATTGGTGATGACCGCCGGCGCCGCCACGCCGCTCGCCGAGATCGAGGCGGCGCTCGACGAGAAAGGGCAAATGCTGGCCTTCGAGCCCGCCGATTACGGGGCGCTGCTCGGCAGCGCGGAGACGGCGGCGACGCTGGGCGGCGCGCTGGCCTGTAATCTGTCCGGCCCGCGCCGAATCAAGGCCGGCGCCGCGCGCGATCATCTGTTGGGCTTTCAGGCCGTGAGCGGGCGGGCGGAGGCTTTCAAGGCCGGCGGCAAGGTGGTCAAGAACGTCACCGGTTATGATCTTTGCAAATTGCTGGCGGGCTCGTGGGGCACCCTGGCGGCGCTGCATGAAGTGTCGATAAAGGTGGTGCCGGCGCCGGAGCTGATCCGCACGGTGCTCGTCTTCGGCCTCGACGCCGAAGCCGCCATCGCCGTGCTCGGCGAGGCGATGGCGAGCCCGCATGACGTCTCGGGCGCGGCGCATCTGCCGGCGGCGCTGGCGGCGCGCTCCAAAGTGCCCTATGTCGCCGAAGCCGGTGCCGCGGTCACCGCGCTCCGCGTCGAAGGCATCGGCGCTTCGGTGGAAGCGCGCTGCGCCGCGCTTCGCGCCATGTTTGCGCCGCGTGGCGACGGCGAGGAATTGCACAGCATGTATTCGCGTCCGTTTTGGCGCGAAATCCGCGATGTGGCGCCATTCGCCGGCGATGCGCGGGCGCTGTGGCGCATCTCGCTGCCGCCGAGCGCCGGCGCGCGCACTCTGGCGGCGCTCAGCCATTCTTCGCTCAGCGAAGCCTATTTCGATTGGGCCGGCGGTTTGCTGTGGCTGGCCGTGGCGGCGGGAGAAGATGCCGGCGCGGCGCCGATTCGAGATGCCGTTACGGCGATTGGCGGTCACGCCACCTTGTTGCGCGCAACCAGCGATATCCGCGCCGCCGTTCCGGTATTTCAGCCCCCGGCGCCGGGCCTGGCCGCGCTCTCGGCGCGCCTGAAGGAGAGTTTCGACCCCACCGGCGTGCTCAATCCGGGCCGCATGTATAGCGGCGTCTAGACCATGCAAACGCAATTCGATATCACGCAACTGGCCAGGCCGGAAATCGCCGAGGCCGAACGGGTGTTGCGAAAATGCGTCCATTGCGGATTTTGTCTGGCCACCTGTCCGACCTATGTGTTGCTCGGCGACGAGCGCGACAGCCCGCGCGGACGCATTTACATGATCAAGGAGATGCTCGAAAGCGGCGCCGCCGCCGATGCCGCCACGGTGCGCCATATCGACCGCTGCCTGTCCTGCCTGTCATGCATGACGACCTGCCCGTCGGGCGTCGATTACATGCATCTGGTCGATCACGCGCGCGGCCATATCGCGCAAAGCTACCGGCGCCCGGTCTTCGAGCGCGTGCTGCGCCGCATGCTGGCCGTCCTGCTGCCGCGGCCCGGCCTGTTCCGTGTCGCCGTCCTGGCGGCGCGCGGCGGCGCCCTGTTGGGGCAGTTTCTGCCCGGCATCCCCGGAGCCTTGATGCGGCTTTCCTTGCGCCCGGTGCAGGCACCGTCCTGGGTCGACCGGCCGCGCACCATCGCCGCCCAAGGTGGCGTCCGGCGGAAGCGCGTGGCGCTGCTGAACGGCTGCGTGCAGAAGGTTCTGGCGCCCGAGATAAACGAGGCCAGCGCGCGCCTGCTGGCGCGCCATGGCTGCGAGGTGGTGGTGGTGCGCGGCGCCGGATGCTGCGGCGCCTTGTCGTTGCATCAGGGCGAGCGGGCGGCGGCGGAGAGCTGGGCGCGCGCCAATATAGAAGCCTATTTGGCCGAACATCGGCGCCAGCCCCTGGACGCCGTCATCTCCAACGCCTCGGGCTGCGGCACGATGCTGAAGGATTATGGCGTGCTTTTCCGCGACCGACCGGAGGTCGCGGAAAGCGCCGGCGAGGTTGCCGGATTGGCCCGCGATATCAGCGAGATAATGGCGGATTTAAGGCCGCTCAAAGCGGTCGGCGTGGCCAAACTGCGCGTCGCCTATCACGGCGCATGTTCCATGCGGCACGGCCAGAAACTGCACGAAGGGCCCAAGGCGCTGCTCGCCGAGGCCGGATTCGAAGTCCGCGAAGCGCTTGACGGCCATCTCTGCTGCGGCTCCGCCGGCGCCTACAATATCTTGCAATCGGCATTGGCCGGGCGCATGCTGACGCGCAAGGTCGAGACGCTCGAACAGACCGAGTCCGATGTCATCGCCACCGGAAACATAGGATGCATGGTTCAGATCGCCTCGGGCACGCATATTCCGGTCGTGCATACGGCCGAACTGCTGGATTGGGCGACCGGCGGCGCGCCGCCGGCGGCGCTGGCCGCGCGCCCTCTGGCCCGATGATTCGCATCCCTATGGGTCATTATCATCGCTCCTTGGTATAAAGGCTTTGCGCCTATTCGCCGACCCAGGCGATGCGCAGCACATTGGTCGAGCCCGGCGTGCCGAACGGCACGCCGGCCGTGATGACGATGCGGTCGCCAAGGCGGGCGATGTCCTGACCGAGCGCCGCTGAGCAGGCGATCTCCACCATATCCTGGAAATCGGTCGCGTCCTTGGTGTGCAGGCAATGCACGCCCCACACCATGGCGAGGCGGCGCGCCGTCGCAAGCTCGGGCGTGAGCGCCAGGATCGGCACGCCCGGGCGCTCGCGCGCGGCGCGCAGCGCCGTCGAGCCCGACGTGGTGTAGCTGACCACGGCGGCGGCGTGCACCGTTTCCGCGACCTGCCGGGCGGCGGCGGTGATGGCGTCGGCCGGCGTCGCTTCGGGGTCGTAATTCTGGCTTTCGATGAAAACGCGGTAGGCCGGGTCGCGCTCGACGCGCTCGATAATGCGGTTCATCATCGCCACCGATTCGACCGGATATTCGCCGGCCGCCGATTCGGCCGACAGCATCAGCCCGTCGGCGCCGTCATAGACGGCGGTGGCGACGTCGGAGGCTTCGGCGCGGGTCGGCTGGGCGGCGTAAATCATCGATTCGAGCATCTGCGTCGCGACCACCACCGGCTTGCCGGCGCGCCGCGCCGCGCGCACGATATTCTTCTGCTCCGCCGGCACGTCCTCCGGCGCCAGCTCGACGCCGAGATCGCCGCGCGCCACCATGATGGCGTCGGAAAGGTCGATGATTTCGGCCAGGCTGTCGAGCGCCGCCGGTTTTTCCAGCTTGGTCATGATCGAGGCGCGCCCCGAGATCAACTTCCGCGCCGCCGCCACGTCGTCCGGCCGCTGCACGAAGGAAAGCGCCACCCAGTCGACGCCCATCTCCAGGGCAAAGCGCAGATCGCGCTGGTCCTTGGGCGTAATCGCGCCGAGGCCGAGCGGCACGCGGGGCAGGTTGACGCCCTTGTGATCGGACAGCTTGCCGCCGGCCTCGACGATGGTGTCGGCATAGTCGGCGCCGTGCGCCACCACGGTAAGGCGGATACGGCCATCGTCGAGCAGAATTTCGGCGCCGTCCTCGAGGGCCGAGAATATTTCCGGATGGGGCAGCGGCGCGCGCCGCGCATCGCCGGGCTCGGGCGCGAGATCGAGGCGGAATTCACAGCCCTGCTCGAGCAGCGCTTCGCCGGATACGAAATCGCCCACTCTCAGCTTCGGGCCCTGAAGGTCCGCCATCACGGCGATCGGCCGCCCGACCTCACTCTCGATCTTGCGCACGATATCGAAGCGGGCACGGTGTTTGGCGTGGCTGCCGTGACTGAAATTGAAGCGGAACACGTCGACGCCGGCTTCGAACAGGGCATGGATGCGCTCCTGCGAGGAACTGGCGGGCCCCAGCGTGGCGACAATCTTTGCTCGTCGGTGTCGGCGCATGTCCGCCTTAACGTATCAACTCAGCCTAATCGGGGCCAGCGGCGATCAGAATGGCGCGGAAATCATTGACGTTGGTCAAGGTCGGGCCGGACATGACGAGATCGCCGAGCGCCCGGAAAAAGCCATAGGCGTCATTGTCGGCGAGGCGCGCGGCGGCATTTTCGCCGACGGCGGCGGCGCGGGTCAGGCTGTCGGGCGCGACCAGCGCCCCGGCATTGTCCTCGGTGCCGTCGACGCCGTCGGTATCGCAGGCCATGGCCCAAATGTCGGGCCGGCCGTCGAGCGCCAGCGCCAGCGCCAGGGCATATTCCGCATTGGGGCCGCCGCGCCCGCCGCCGCGGACGGTGACCGTCGCCTCGCCGCCCGACAGCAGCACCGTCCCGGGCGCGCATTCGGCGGCGAGCGCCGCGTGGGTGCGCGCCATGTCGCCGGCCTCGCCCTCCAACGCATCGCCCAGCATGCGCACCGTATAGCCCGCCTTCTCGGCCACCCGGCCGGCCGCTTGGAGCGACGCCGCGGGCGTCGCGACGAGACGGAATTCGGCGCCTTCGAGGCGCACGTCGCCCGGCTTGGGGCTTTCCGCCGCCGCCGCTCGCAGATGATCGGCGATGTTTTCCGGCGCGTCGATGGCGTATTTTTCGAGCACCGCGCGGGCCTCGGCGAAGGTCGTCGGGTCCGCCACGGTGGGGCCGGAGGCGATCACCGCCGCATCGTCGCCGGGCACGTCGGAGATCGCCAGCGTCACCACCGGCGCCGGATGGCAGGCGGCGGCGAGGCGCCCGCCCTTGATCGCCGAGAGATGTTTGCGCAGGCAATTGATCTCGGAAATGTTGGCGCCCGAGCGCAGCAGCGCCGCCGTCACCTTCTGTTTGTCTTCGAGCCCGAGGCCCGGCGCCGGCAGCGACAGCAGAGCCGAGCCGCCGCCCGATATCAGGCACAGCGCCAGATCGTCCTCGCCCAGCGCTTCGGCCATCTCCAGGATGCGCCGGGCGGCGGCGGCGCCGGCCGCGTCAGGTACCGGATGGGCGGCCTCGACGATCTCGATATGGCTGGTTTCCACGTCATGGCCGTAGCGCGTCACCACCAGGCCCTCGAGCGGCTCCGGCCAATGATCCTCGACGCTGCGCGCCATGGCGGCACCGGCCTTGCCGGCACCGATGACCAGCGTCCGGCCGCGCGGCGGCGGCGGCAGATGCGGCGGTACGCATAGCGCCGGCTGCGCCGCCTCGATGGCGGCGTCGAACATTTCGCGCAGAAGCAGGCGGGCGATCTGGGTCATGGCCGGTCAAACGGTTTCATGTGTAACTACTCTCCGGGCGCGGCGTCTCGCGTATCGAAAGTGCTGCGAGCAGCGCCAGCATGGAAGCCGTCGGCATGGCGAGATAGGCCATGCGGAAGGCGAAGGGCGAATAGATGCGCACGCCATCGGTGATGTCGCCGTTCCATAAGATGTCGAGCACGAATCCCATGATCAACAATATCGCGGCGCTCACCAGCATGACCAGCGTGTTGGAGATGCTCGTCGCCGTGCCGACCGCGCGCGGCGGGCATATGTCGGCGATCAGAACAAAACCGACGACGATGCCGCCGGCGGAGGCGCCGACCAGCAGCATGACGATGTAATGGCCGACCTCCGGCATGCCGGGAAAGGCGATGAACAGCGCCCAGCCGAGAATACTCACGCTCGAGGCTGAGAGCGCGACGATCTTGCGCCGCCGCAAGCGGCCGGCCAGCCAGCCCAGCCAAAGCGAGCCGAAGGCCCAGCTCAACAGCGCCACGGTGGTGAAAATAGCGGCTTCGGGCCGCGCATAGCCCAACACCTGCATATAATAGGCGACGCCCCACACCGGAAAGGAGATCGCCGGCGCGGCGATGGTCATGGTGTAGAGGGTGTCGATCCAATATTGCCGCATTCGCGCCGCCTCGCCCATCAGGGCGAAAAGCTGGCGCGAGCGCAGCACCTCGCCGTCGCGCGCCCGCGGCGGCGAACGGCGGCCGAGAAATATCAGCGCGCCGAGCGGCAGCACCGCGAGCGCCACCCAGAACATCACCGGCCGCCAGCCGTCGATCTCGATAAGCGTCGCGACCGGTATCTGGCCCAGCGAGGCGCCGAACATGCCGATCAGAATTGTCGCCCCGCCGAGGAGTGCGAAACGCCTGGAATCGAACGAGGCGTGGGCGATCTTGATGGCGCAGGCATAGAGCGAGGCGCAGCCGGCGCCGGTGATGAAGCGCCCGGCGCTGGCGGCATCGACGCTCGGCGCATAGGCGAATAAAAGTCCGCCGCCGGCGCACAGCAGCGCGCTGACGGCGATGACCCGGCTCGGGCCATAGCGGTCGAGCAGGAAGCCGCCGGGAATCTGAAAAATCGAATAGGCGTACCAATACATCGCCGTCATGTTGCCGAGCGCCGCCGCACCGACGGCGAAATCGCGCATCAATGCGTCGACCATGCCGCCTGGTGCTACCCGGGTGAGATGGCCGTAGCCGAACATCATTGCCGACACCAGCCAGAACAGAACCGGCGCGGCGATTGCCGCCGAGGCGCGCGCCTTGTCGCGATCCACCGTCACCGCTTGGCCGCACCGAGGCGTTGCGAGAGGGCGATGCCGGCGAGCACGGCGGCGCAGCCCAGGCTCTGTAGCAGGGTCAATGTCTCGCCGAGCAGCAGCCAGCCGAACAGGGCGGCGAGAACCGGCGTCGCGAGCAGCGCCACCGAGGCGAAGGAGGCGCTGAGATGGCGGAAGGCGACGGTGATCAGGCCCTGGCCGCCGGCATGGATGACGAGCCCGATGGCGACCAGCGTTCCCCAGCCCAGGAGCGTCACCGGAATAAATCCGCCGCCCATCACCAGCGCCGCCGCGACCAGAGCGATCAGGCTGAAGCCTGTGCTGACGGCCATGATCAGGCCGCTCGGCAGGCTCTCGCGAAGATGCTTGATGGTGAGCAGATAGGCGCCGTAGAAGAACGCCGTCAGCAGGCCGAGCCCATCGCCGAGCAAACTCCCGCCTTCGACGAGCGAACTGGCGCCCATGATCAGCGCCGTGCCGGCCATGGCCAGAACCAGGCCGGCCATGAATCCCAGGGTCAGGCGCTCGCCGAACAGCAGCCAGGCGCCGAGCGAGATAATCGGCGTCGAGAGATGGGCGAGGAAGGTGGCGTTGGCGACGCCGCTCATGCGGATCGAGCTGTGCCAGGCGACCAGATCGCCGGCGAAAAAGAGGCCGGTCAGCGCCAGCAGCCACCAGTCGCGCGCTGTCAATTTGCGCGGCGCCACGGGTTCCTGGCGCCGCTCCAGCAGCATCCAGGCCGAGAGCGCCGGCAGCGCGAACAGCGCGCGGTATACCGCCGTCGCGCCCGGTCCGACCTCGCTCACCTGCACCAACAGCGGTGAGAAGGAAATGATGAGAACGCCGATGGCCAGCGCCGGCAGGCCGAAACGGGCGGTTGGGGAGAAACGCATGCGCTGTTATACGTAAGCAGGGGCGGATACGACACGTTAATTCACTGTGCAATCCGCATCACAAAGGGGAGCAGGGAAATGGACGAACAGACACGCACGGAACTCGAAGCGGCGGCGTTTCGCGGACTCACCGAATATCTCCGCAAGCGCACCGATGTGCAGAATATCGACCTCATGAATCTGGCCGGCTTCTGCCGCAATTGCCTGTCCAAATGGTATTTGGCGGCGGCCGAGGAGCGCGGCGTCGAGCTCGACTATGACGAGGCGCGCGAGGCGGTCTACGGCATGACTTACGGCGAGTGGAAGGAAAATCACCAGACCGAGACGACAGCCGAGAAGTTGGAGAAGTTTAAGGCGGAATCAAGCAAACACGCGTTTTAAAACAACCAAAATCCTCTTCCCCGAGGGGAAGAGGGCTGGGGAGATGGGGCAAACTTAGCGCGCGGGAGCGCGCTTCCCGCGCGCCGCAGACTCGATCAACGGTCAGAGTGAGCTGGTTCCAATTAAGGTGACAGTATACTTAATTATCATTTCCAATCATGGCCAGTTTTCATAACTGAGCATGAATAATTAAGTATACTGTCACCTTAATTACTCGCTGGCGCTTCGCCTAAAATTTCTCTACCCAGGGCCGAAGATCCGCATCAAACGCCCAGCTACTCCTATTCTGCGTATGCAGTTGCCAATAGGTCTCGGCGATATCGTCGGGTGCCAGCAGGGCGTCGGGCGGGCGATCTTCCGCGAGATGGGCGTAGCCCTCGGAATATATTTGGCCGTCGATGATGACATGGGCGACATGGATTCCTTGCGGCCCCAACTCGCGCGCCATCGCCTGGGCCAGCGCCAAGAGGCCGAACTTGCCGACCGAGAGGTTGAAGAATTGCGCGCTGCCGCGTTTGCTGGCGGTGGCGCCGGTAAAAAGGATGGTGCCCGAGCCGTTTGGCGTCATGCGTGTGGCGGCGGCGCGCCCGACGAGGAAGCCGCCGTAACAATTGGCCTCCCAGCAGCGTTTGAAATCCGCCGCCGTCGCCTCGAGGATGCTGGTCTTCATGAAGGCGCCGGCATTGTAGATGGCGACGTCCGGCACGCCCCAATCGCCGGCGACATCGTCGAACAGCTTCTCGACCGCCGCCTCGTCGGTGGTATCGACGGAAAAGCCGCGCGCCTCGCCGCCGCCGAGCGCATTCACCTCGGCGGTGATTTTTTCGGTCTTCGCCGCATCGCGCGCGGCGACGGCGACATTCATGCCTTCCCTTGCAAAGCGCCGGCACAGCGCCGCCCCCAAGCCGGGCCCCACGCCGACGACCACCGCCGTTCCCATACTACTCATGCTTCCGCTCCATTATCTGAAAATGCCGCCCTCACCATGGCCGAATATTTCGCTTTATCGGATACGGCGTTTTGTAGCAATTGCCTGGCAGCTTGGTTCTCGGGCAGCTCTGAGGTGGCGACTATAGCAACCATTTCAAGCTCTTTTAGAAGATCGCGCCGCTCCTCCGCCAAAGCATCCCTATTTAGCCCAAGTTCGGTAATCGTGGTTTGGCCGACGGAATTGTCATTAATCGCAAACAGGTATTCCTCTCGAAAGCCGATAAACTGCGCCGGGTCGGTTTTGCCCGGATCGATAAATTCCGGTTCCTCCCGGCTTACGTCCTCGCGATGGGAACGCGCCCGACGGGCGGGGTTTTTCAAAGGAAACAGGTTTTCTTGTAAAGCTGGTTGCACAATTGGCAACTGAAATAGAGGTTGTCCCATTCATAGGCCAACCAATAATAGCCGGGGCGACCGAGCTCATCGTCTGGATTTTGACGAAAGCCGGCTTTAGGCCGAAAATGTTCGACATCACCATAGGCTACTGGCGTCACCTTGGATTCGCAGAAACAGCATTTATCGTGTTGAGCCTTAAGCAACGCTTTCTTGACCGATTTCGCGCCATATATTTTGCTATTAAAATCGAATGTTTCTGTCCCATTCCTGTATTGGGATTCTGACGCATCGAAAGCCGCACAAAGATTTGTGGCTTCAGCCGCCCCGCGCTCTCGTAATATTTTGGGGGCGTTCGGCTTGTAGATGCGAATCAAACCGTCATCCCCTCGAGGATTTCATGTTTCGCGCCGCGCGGCGTATAAGCTGCATGACTTCTGAATCTTCGAGGCTCGTGCCGGCTGGTCGGTTCCTCACTTTGGCGTCGATTTTCTTAAGTTTAGTTTTGTCCGCTTTGGTTAGCTTCGATTTCGTTAAAAGTCTTTTCCGCTCCGCCAACATATCGTCCATTTCGGGTGGGCGTAATGAAGGTATATCGAAAAGATCGCTCGAAAGAACCTGATCTACACGCCACCCTTCCACCGCTTTCATGGATTGGTCGATAACGACATGATCGCCTTCCCGTCTCAATACAACGAGATTTGCTCCCTGGGCCGCCTGAACAATCAAGGGGCTGTGAGCGGTAACGATGAATTGTGTTTTTGGGAATATATCGCTCAAATACTGAATGAGCTTGCGTTGCCATTTCGGATGAAGGTGAAGGTCAATCTCGTCAACGAGTACGACAGCCGGTTGTGCCAGAGGATTCTTATGTCTCGGGTATTGGATAAATAGTTTGCTGGCCAAATCAACTGTCCAGGCAATAAGCGTCTTATATCCAAGGCTTAAATTATCAAGAGTAACCCAGCCATAATGCGTGCGAAACTCAACTGCAGGAGAATCTGTCGACTGCGTCGCCGCCAACATTCTAATTTCGCTTACGTCCGGCAAAAGTTTGATAAGGGTTGTTTTTATCGAATCTAATTGTTGAGTGGCTTTTTTGCGAACTCGTGTTCGGGATGCCCGACTAGCCGCATAATCGGCTCTGAGCAACCATTCCTCGGCATTCCGAAGGTTGGCGTTATCCGAAAGAAGACTTAAAGTCGAGTCATCGGCCTCGCCTTTTACCAATGTGCTTTTACCCAATCGACGCCCCGCGCCATAGGCGCACAGCACGTTCCTAATCCGAATTTTCTTGGGGCTGTCCTCATAGCCGAAATCGCCACCGATTCCCGATTCTCGACTTTCTCCGTCAATGACTAGCTTGAATGAACAAATGGGTAGAGATTTTGGCTTATTAAAAAAGGAGCCACCCGCAGAAAAAGTTGAATGAATTATTGTGGAAGAATCAATTCCTCTTTTAAAATATTGATCATTTATAACATTGTCTAATGGTCTAATATATTTATTATTTTTATCTAAGTGTCCGTCCGGAAAGTTCATGAGGGATAACAATATCTGTTGATCCTTCTAAGC
>CAJXFT010000072.1 GCA_913053235.1 uncultured Alphaproteobacteria bacterium | reverse complement strand
GCTTCAACAGCGCGCGCACTGTCTTAACGCCCCAATGCTCCGCCGTTTTCCACCGGACATGCTCGCCGTCTTCATAATATTGGCTGAGAGCGATCGACGGCACGCCGAGAAGGGTTGCCTCCATGGCTGCCGCGATGGTGCCGGAATAGGTGACGTCCTCGCCGATATTGCTGCCCCGGTTGACGCCTGAGAGCACCAAATCGGGGCGCTTGCCGTCGAGCACCTTGTGAATGGCGAGATAGACGCAATCGGTGGGCGTGCCGTTGACCGCCCAGCGCCGCGTCGAAATACGGCGCAGACTCAACGGCCGGTGCAGGGTCAGCGAATGCGACGCCGCGCTCTGCTCGGTTTCGGGCGCCACCACCCAGACATCCTTCGAGAGCGCCCGCGCCAAACGCTCCAGCACCTTCAGCCCCGGCGCCAGAATGCCGTCATCATTGACCAGCAGAATACGCATATGAGCTAGCCGATGCGCTCCAGCCCGCCCATGCGCGGGCGCAGAATTTCGGGCACGCTGATCGAGCCATCGGCGTTTTGATAATTTTCCAGTATGGCGATGAGGGTGCGCCCGACGGCAAGGCCCGAGCCGTTCAGGGTATGTACGAAGCGGGTGCCCTTGGCGTCGCCCGGGCGGAAGCGCGCGTTCATGCGCCGGGCCTGAAAATCGCCGCAATTGGAGCAGGAGGATATTTCGCGGAAGCTGTCCTGGCCGGGCAGCCAGACTTCGATATCGTAGGTCTTGCGCGCCGAAAAGCCGAGATCGCCGGTCGACAGCACCACGGTGCGGTAATGCAGGTCGAGGCGGCGCAACACCTCCTCGGCGCAGTTCGTCATGCGCTCATGCTCTTCGTTCGATTGCTCGGGATGGGCGATGCTGACCATTTCCACCTTGCCGAACTGGTGCTGGCGGATCATGCCGCGGGTATCCTTGCCGGCGGAGCCCGCCTCGGCGCGGAAACAGGGGGTATAGGCGGTAAAGCGCAGCGGCAAATCCGCCGCCTCGAGAATTTCACCGGCGACGAGGTTGGTGAGCGGCATTTCGGCGGTCGGAATAAGCCAATAATCGTCCACGGTTTTGAACAGATCCTCGGCGAATTTGGGCAGGTTGCCGGTGCCAAAGGCGGCGTCCTCGCGCACCAGAATGGGCGGCGCCACTTCGGTGTAGCCGAATTCCTCGGTGTGCTGGTCGAGCATGAAACCGGCCAGCGCGCGCTCGAGGCGGGCCAGGGCGCCCGACAGCACGACGAAACGGGCACCGGAAATTTTCGCCGCGCGTTTGAAATCCATCAGCGCCAGCGCCTCGCCGAGTTCGAAATGCTGGCGCGCCTCGCCGGCCAGCTCCGGCTTGGCGCCCCAGCGCCTGACCTCGACATTGTCGGCCTCGTCGGTGCCCTCGGGCACATCCTCGGCGGGCCGGTTGGGATGGGCGGCGAGCGCCGTATTCAACGCCTCGCCGTGGTCGCGCTCATCCTGTTCGAGCTTCTGGAAGGCCTCTTTCAGGCTTTGCACTTCGGCCATTTGCGCCGCCGCGTCCTCGCCGCGCGATTTGGCGGCGCCGATGGCTTGCGAAGCCTCGTTGCGCCGCCGTTGCATATCCTGAAGGGCGGTCTGGGCAGCGCGTCGGCTTTTATCGAGGGCGATCAATTCATCCGCCGCGGGAGCCATGCCGCGCTTCTTCAGGCTGGCGTCGAAACCCTCGGGGTTGTCGCGAATCCATTTGATGTCAAACATCGTTCAGCCAAACGTGGGGGGTGAACCGGTCATGGTTGCGCTCCTTTTAACCGAAGCGCGCATCCGGAGAAAGCCCGCGAAAATCCTAGCGGCCGTAGTTGAAATCCGTCTCGTCGGTGTCGTCGTCCTCGGCGAGAATGGCGTCGAGCGCGGCCATTTCGGCATCTTCCTCGGCCTGCTTCTCGGCGCGCTTCTTCTCGGCCATCCGGACGAAGAAAATCGAGACTTCATAGAGAAACAGCATCGGCACACCGAGGCCGACCTGGCTGATGAGATCGGGCGGCGTCAGCGCGGCGGCGGCGATAAAAACGATGATGATGGCGTATTTGCGCTTGGCCCTCAGCCCGGCGGAAGTGACGATGCCGACGCGGCCCATCAGGGTCAGCATCACCGGCAACTGGAAACAGATGCCGAAAGCGAAGATCAGCTTGATGACGAGCGACAGATACTCGTTCATCTTGGGCAGCAGTTCGGTGGTAATCTTGCCGTCCGCGCCTTCGGTCTGGAACGAGATGAAGAAGCTGAAGGCCTGCGGGAAGATGAAGTAATAGACCAGCGCCGCGCCGGCGAAAAAGAGAACCGGCGTGACCATCAGGAACGGCGCCAGGGCTTTCTTTTCCTTCTTGTAAAGGCCGGGGGCGACGAACAGCCAGAACTGAATGGCGATAAACGGAAAAGTGACGAACAGGGCGCCGTAGAAGGCGATCTTGAGCTCGGTGAAGAACGCTTCAAGCAAATGGGTGTAGACCACTTTAGGGTCATAGCCGGCTTCCTGCGAGGCTTCGCGCAGCGGCTCGACGAGAAAATTAAAAATATCGTTGGCGACGAAAAAACAGGCGATAAAGGCGACGATCACCGTGATCACCGAATACATCAGCCGTTGGCGCACCTCGGCGAGATGCGACATCAAGGGCGCCCGGCTTAGTTCGACTGGATCGGCTTGATCTACCACGGCTTAAGCGTTCGCACCGTTCTCTTGGCCGGCGCCCGGTTTCTGCCTGGCGGTGTCGGCGGACGCCTCGCCCGATTGATCGCCGGCACTGCCTTCCGGCGCCGCCTCGCCATTGCCTTTTTGTGCCGCCGCAGTATTTGCCGCGCCGGCGCCGGGCTCGCTGACGGCGCCGTCCGAATTGACTTTGACCAGGGTCGTATCCTTGGTCGCCTGGTCCATGTCGCTCTTGACCGTGGCCGCCTTTTCGTCGAGATCGCGCTTGGCCTCGTTTAATTCGCGGTTGGCTTCGGCGATTTCCTTCTTGATCGCGTCCATTTCGGTGACGTCGGCGGCCTCTTCGATGGAGCGCTGGAAGTCGCGCGCATAGGCGCTCGCCTTGCCGCGCCACTTGCCGATGGTGCGCACGATCTTGGGCAAATCCTTGGGGCCGACGACGATCACGGCGATCCCCAGGATGATTAAAATTTCTGGCCAGCCAATATCAAACATGACACTCGCCGCGCAAAGCGCGGCCTTAAATCTCCCTAAGAGGCGGGGTTGGTCTTGTTAACCTTTTGCCGCTTCGTCTTTTTTTACGCTGCCGGCATCCGCCGCGGTGGTTTCGGCATTGATCGCCTTGGCGTCATCCTGAGCGCTCTGGGCGGGCTGACTGGCGGGGCTGGCCGGCTTCGCTTCGCCCGTTTCCCCTTCTTTCAGACCTGCCTTGAAGCTTTTGATTCCCTTAGCAAAATCGCCCATGACGCGGGGAATCTTGTTGGCTCCGAACACCAGCACAACGACCAGCACGATGAGCACTATTTGCCAAATTCCAAACGACATTCAGGTACACTCCCAATCCTTGATTACAATTTAGCGAGGGTCGCCAATCGTCGCAACATTCGTGTTCCGCCGCAAGGGTAGCGGCTAAGTGCGGCCACTGGCTACATTTCCTGACTTGCAGGGAACACAAAACTACGCTCCGGGTCAAGCCGAATGCGCACCCTTTTGCCGGCTTGCCACGGAGTGCCATCGTTAATCCGCGCCTCCAAAGGACCAAATTCGCCCTCCAGGTCGAGGCGCACGAGGCAGGTCGGGCCGAGCATGTGGCTCTCGACGATTTCCGCGCCGGCGCCGCTCGTGTCGTTGTTCTCCGCGCTGAGGCTGAGCCCCTCGGGGCGGACGAAGACGCGCACCTTGCAGCCGTCCTGATAGGGCGCCGCCAGCGTGCCCATCGGTGTCGCGACGGAGCCGCCTTGCGCGATCCCCTCGATCACATTGACGTCGCCGAAAAACGAGGCCGCGAAGGCGCTTTCCGGCTGCGAATAGAGCTCTGAAGCGGTTCCCGATTGAACGATGGCGCCAGCCCGCATCAGGGCGATGCGATCCGCCATCAGCATCGCATCTTCGGCATCATGGGTGACCAGCAACGTCGTGACGGACAGTTCGCGCAACACAGCCACCGTGTCGTTGCGCACCTGTTCGCGCAGGCGCCGGTCGAGGCCGGAGAACGGCTCATCCAACAGCATGACCATGGGACGCGGCGCCAGCGCCCGGGCGAGGGCGACACGCTGTTGCTCGCCGCCCGACAAAACATGCGGAAAATCCTGGGCGTGGGCCTCGACGCCAAGGTGCGCCAACAGCTCCATCGCGGCACGGCGCCTCGCCGCCTTGTCGCCTTGGCGCACGCCGAAGGCGACATTGTCGATCACGCGCAGATGCGGGAACAGGGCATAGTCCTGAAACATGAGACCGACGCGGCGGCGCTCGGGCGGCACCGAAAAGCCGGGCCGGGCGACCTCCGCGCCGGCGATTTCGACACGCCCCTGCTGAATCGGCTCGAGGCCCGCGGCAACGCGCAGGCAGGTGGTTTTGCCGCATCCCGATGGCCCGAGCAGGCAGATAATTTCGCCGGGCGCGATTTCGAGATCGAGGTCGTGCAGCACCGGCTCGCGCCCGTAGCGGTGGCTTACTCCCTCAAGCAGGAGACCGGGCGCCGTCATGGCTGCGCCACCGTTTGGGCCCGGCCCGGCCGAGCACGGGAAATCGCCAGGCTGAGAAGGGCGACGGGAATCAGGCCGGCGGCGACGATGGCCAACGCCGGCGCCGCCGCCTCGCGCAATTGCTCGTCGGAAGCCAGCTCAAAGGCATGCACCGCGAGGGTATTGAAATCGAACGGCCGCAGGATCAGGGTGGCCGGCAGTTCCTTCATGACATCGACGAAGACGAGCAGGGCGGCGGTCATCAAGCTGGGCGCGATGATCGGCGCATGGACGCGCGCCACGGTCGCCGCCGGCCCCATCCCGAGGGTGCGCGCGACGCCGTCCATGGCGGGCGTTACCTTGGCCAGGCTGGCGTCCACGGTATTCAGGGATACGGCGAGAAAGCGCACGACATAGGCGAACATAAGCGCGGTGATGGTGCCACTCAACAGCAGGCCGCTGGAAACCCCGAACGAAGCGCGCAGCCAGCCGTCCAATGTATTGTCGGCCCAGGCCAGCGGTATCAATATGCCGACAGCGATGACCGAGCCCGGCACGGCATAGCCGAGGCTGGCCACCCGCGCCGCGCCCCTGGCCACCGGGCTGGCATTGAGGCGCACGCCATAGGCCAGCAACAACGCCACCATCACCGCGATCGCCGAGGCGCCGGCTGCGAGCATCAGGCTGTTGGCGGCATGCCCCCACAGCCGGCTGTCGACGCTGTCGCCGGCGGTCTGGCTGAGCCAGGCCAGCAACTGCCCGCCGGGAAGCAGAAAGCCGAGGCCGATCGGCAGCGCACAGGCGAGAAAGGCGAGCGCCGCCGGGCCGCCGCGCAAACGGTAGCGCGGCAATTCGCGGTAGCGCCGCGAGGTGTGGTGGAATTGCGCGCGGCCGCGGGTCAGGCGTTCGCCGACCAGAAGCAGGAAGACGAAGGCGAGCAGGATCGCCGCCAATTGCGCCGCCGCCGCCGGATCGCCGAGGCCGAACCAGGTGCGGAATATGCCGGTGGTGAAGGTCGCCACGCCGAAATGCTGGACGGCGCCGAAATCGCTCAGGGTCTCCATCAGGGCGAGCGCTACTCCGGTGGCGATGGCGGGCCGCGCCAGCGGCAAGGCGATGGAAGTGAAACTGCGCCACGGACCGCGCCCCAAGGTGCGGCCGATCTCGATCACGCAGACCGATTGTTCGAGAAACGCCGCCCGCGCCAACATGTAAACATAAGGATAGAGCACGAAGGCGAGGACCACCGCGGCGCCGCCGACGGAACGGATATTGGGAAACCAGTAGTCGCCGCGCGACCAGCCGAACCAGCCGCGCAAAGCTGATTGAACCGGGCCGGAAAACTCGAACAGGCCGGCATAGCTGTAGGCGATGGCGTAGGCCGGCACGGCGAGCGGCAGCAACAGGCCCCACTCCAGCAGCGCGCGGCCGGGGAAACGGCACATGGTGACGAGCCAGGCGGTGCCGGTGCCGATGACGAACACGCCGAGGCCGACGCCGAACACCAGCCACAAGGTATTGACCACATAGGCGCCGAGCACGGTATCCGCGAGATGGCGCCAGACCTCTCCGGCGGGCACGAAGACATGCGCGAAGACGACCAGGATCGGCACCGATACCAGCAGCGCCACGAACAGGGCGAGCGCGCTCCAGCCGCCGACATTGTGGCGCCGCCGACCGATCAGCCACGCCATTGGGCGCAACGCCGCCGCGCCGCCGGCGGGGTTCAACTCCGCCATCGCCGCCTCACATTGCGGCGCGCCGCCGTGCCGGCGCCGGCATATCGCCTGAATTCATGCTTCATTATTTATGATTTTCGCGAATCGAATGCTCGGTGCCGGCAATCTGTGCAAATGCAATTCATTATCATTTGAACCAGCTTAGCGCCGGGTTATCGCCCTGTCCACCCAAAAACCCATAAGAATTTCATGGTCATGAATTGCCGCAAATTTCGCCGCATATTGCGCCGCCGGCGGCCCGCCATGGCCGGACTCCGCGGCACATAAGCGCATCGGACCGGCGCCCCGAAACCGGTCTATCAACCCGCTATATTTGGCTTATATTTAATATGTTATAGAAAGCTATTCAGCTTCGGGATTGTCGCGTTCGCCATCGGCGCTGTTTTCGCCGCCCCGGGGCGCATTCTCGGCGATACCCGAAAAATCGCCGGATGCTTCCCCGCTCGGCCCCGGCACCTCCCCCACCCCATCTTGTTCACCTTCATCAACGTTGTCTTCAAGTGGCGCCGCCAGCGGCAGTTCATCCGCACTGTCCAGGGCAACCGGATTGGCTTGCAGCAGGCCGGCGGCCTTTAATTCCTCGATGCCGGGCAGGTCGGTGAGATTGTCGAGGCCGAAATGGCTGAGGAATTCATCGGTGGTGACCCAGGTCAGCGGCCGGCCCGGCGTGCGGCGCCGCCCCTTGGGCCTGACCCAGCCCGCTTCGAGCAGCTGGTCGAGCGTCCCCCGGCTCAGGCCGACGCCCCTGATTTCCTCGATTTCGGCCCGTGTCACCGGTTGGTGATAGGAAATGATGGCGAGCGTTTCCAGGGCGGCGCGCGAAAGCCGCCGTTTGACCGTGCGATAGACGGTCAGATGGGGCGCCAGATCGGGGGCGGTGCGCAGAACCCAGCCATTGCCGATCGCCATGAGATTGACGCCGCGATTGGCGTAACGCTCGGCGAGGCGGGCGATGAGGGCGTCGATATCGGCGCCATCGGGCAGTTTATCCAACAGGGTTTGGCTGTCGAGCGGCTCGTCGGCGGCAAACAGCAGCGCTTCGAGGATTCTGAGATGCTGCCCGGTTTCGTCGCTGAAGCCGTCATCCGACAGTGCCGCGATATCGCCGCCCGGTTCGTCGTTCATGTCTCCTCCAGAGCGCGGCGCACATAGATTTGGCCGAACGGCTCGAATTGCCGCAACTGCATTTTTCCCTCGCGGGCGAGCTCGAGACTGGCGGCAAAAGTGGTCGCCACGGCGGAGCGCAGATTGGCGCCGCCAGCCGCCTCGGGCGGCAGAAAACGGGCCAGCGATTCCCATTCCGGCATCGCCGTCAACATGCCGGCGAGGCGGCGGTAGGCCTGCTCCATGGTATAGGATTCGCTGGCCAGAATCCGCAGCGTTTCGCCGCGCTCCCTGGCCAGCTTTTGCTCGCCGTAGGATTTCAAAAGCTCGTAGAGAGTGGCCTCATATTGCGAGGTGCGGATGATTTCGACGCCCTCGGGAGCGCCGCGCGCGAAAACATCGATGCCGAGGCGCGCCCGGCGCATCAATTTCCCCGCCACGTCGCGCATGGCGTCGAGCCGGCGCAGGCGGAATGCCAGGGCGTCGGCCATCTCCTGCCCGCTCGGCTCTTCGTCCACTTCGGGCGCCGGCAGCAGCAGGCGCGACTTCATATAGGCGAGCCAGGCGGCCATCACCAGATAGTCGGCGGCGATCTCCAGCTTGAGCTCGCGCGCCCGGCCGATGAAGGCGAGATATTGCTCGGCCAGCTCGCGGATCGATATCTTGGCGAGATCGACCTTCTGGTTGCGCGCCAGGGCGAGCAGAATATCGAGCGGGCCCTCGAACCCGTCGAGATCGAGAATGAGCGCATATTCGCGCTCGCCGCTCTCGAAATCGCCGGCGTCCGCCGGCGGCGGCGCGCCGCTATTTTCAGCCTGTTCGTTCATCGCCTTCCTAGCCGAAACCCAATATCGTCAACAGCAGCCCGCCGACCCAGTCGACGACGGGCAACAGAATCCATGCCAACGGATTGAATAATACGCCAATTGCATTGGCAATTAAGGGCAAAATGAAAATAAGCGCGATCAGGACCATAAAACCGTATTTCTCGGTGCGGGCGAACTGTATCGCATAGGCGCGCGGCAGCACGCCGACCAGCATGCGCCCACCGTCGAGCGGCAGCACCGGCAGCATGTTGAACACGGCGAGCAGGATGTTGAGATAAAAACCGTTGCTCAACATGCTTCCCCACCAGTCCTGGAAATTTTCCGGCAGCAACGGCGCGACATGGATGAGGAGCGCCCAAATGGCGGCCATGACGATGTTGGCCGCCGGCCCGGCCGCCGCGACCCAGATCATATCGCGCCTGGGGTGGCGCAAATTGGCGAAATTCACCGGCACCGGTTTGGCATAACCGAAGACGAACGGCGCCTTCATGACGATCAGCATGGCGGGCAGCAAAATGGTGCCGAAGAGATCGATATGCTTGATCGGATTGAGCGTGACGCGCCCCATGCGATAGGCCGTGTCATCGCCCAGCAGGCGCGCCGCCAAGCCGTGCGCGGCCTCGTGCAGGGTGATCGCCAACAGCACCGGGACCACCCAGATCGAAACCTGAAAAACGATGCTGGATTCCGGATTCATAGCCGGGACGCCACTTCCATTAAATTATTAAATTCTTCGGATAATATATTGAAGTTGCTCGAATTATCATTTTCAATTTTTTCCCTGGCGCGAGCCCAACGGCGCATCCCTGCCACGCTTAGTTGGGTTACCAATTGGGCGATATCGGCCATTTCCTCGGGCTTGCCGTTGCAATGCAGCGCCACATCGCAGCCGGCGGCGACGGCGGTCGCCGCACGCTCCCCCAGGCTGCCCGACAGCGCCTCCATGGAGAGATCGTCGCTCAGCAACAATCCGTCGAAGCCGATGGCGCCGCGTATCGCCTGTCGAATGACGGTGGCCGAGAGCGTGCCCGGCGCATCGCCGTCGAGGGCGCTGTAACAGACATGGGCGCTGAGGCCGAGCGGCATATCCGAGAGCGCCCGAAACGGGCGAAAATCGCTCTCTTTTAGTTCCTCCAGCGAAACATCGACGCGCGGCAGCGCGTGGTGGCTGTCGCTCATCGCCCGGCCATGGCCGGGCATATGCTTGATCGCCGGCAGCACGCCGCCAGCCAGCAAACCCTCGGCGGCGGCGCGGCCGAGATCGGCGGCGATATCGGCGTCGGCGGAAAAGGCGCGGTCGCCGACCACCGAACTGGCGCCGGCGAACCTCAGGTCGAGAACCGGCAGGCAGCACACATCGATGCCGACATGGTCGAGATCGGCGGCGATCAGGCGGGCATTGAGCCAGGCGGCGCGGCGCCCGGCCGCCAGATCGCGTTCGGCCAGCGCGCCGATGTCGCCCGCCGGCGGCGGCTCGCGCCAATGCGGCGCACCCATGCGGATCACCCTGCCGCCTTCCTGGTCGATCAGAACCGGCGCGTCGGCGCGCCCGACGGCGGCGCGCAAATCCGCCACCAGATGCGTCAATTGCCCGGGGTCATCGCAGTTCCTGGCGAACAGGATGAAACCGAGCGGATTGCTGGCGGCGAAAAAATCATGCTCGGCCCGGGCCAGCCGCGGCCCGGCACAGCCGAAAATAACGGCGCGCGGCGGCGTGCTCGTGCTGCCGGGCGAAGGCTCAGTTGGCAACGACAAAGCAGCCGACGTCGACGGCCTTCAATTGTCCACAGACGCCGTCGGCCGCGGCGCGGGTGGCGAACGGCCCGACCCGCATGCGGTACCAAACGCCCTTATCGCCAAGATCGGCGCGGACCACGATGCTGCTCAGCTCGGCCAGGATATCCGGGTTCCTTTTGACGAGGCGGGCGATTTCGCCGGCGGCCGCGGATTCATCCTGCACGGCGCCGATCTGCACCAGAAAACCCGGCGTATCGGCGCTCAGCGCGGCGCTTTGTATCGCCGCCGCGGGCGGCTCCGGTTCGGCTTCGGGCGCCGCTGCCGGCTGCGCCTCGGGTTCGGGCTCGGGCGCCGGCTCTGCCTCGGGCTCGGACTCGGGTTCGGGCTCGGCTGCCGGTTGGACCTCGGGTTCGGGGGCCGGCTCGGGCGCCAAGATCTGCTCGAACTTCTTCTCCTCAAGCGCTGCCTCCGGCGCTTCGACGGCGGCAACGACCGGCTCGACAGCTTCCTCGACCGCTTGTTCAACGGCTTGCGGTTCGTCGGTTTGCGGTTCATCCGTGGCGATTTCAGGAGCGATTTCAGGCGCTGCTTCAGGCGCCGGCGTCTCGGCCATTTCGGGCGCTGCTTCTACCTGCTCCGCCACAGAATCCGCCACAGCTTCGGTGGGCGATTCCTGTGGCGCTTGCAATTCGACGACCTTCAGCTCGTCGAGCGGCGGCGGCTCCGGCGCGGTCTCCATTTCAGCTTCCGCGACCTCTTCGATCGTCTCTTCGATGGTCTCCGTGGGCGTCTCCGGCACCGCCAATTCGACGACCTCGACCGGCGGGCGCTGCATCGGCTCCTCGGGCAGCGGCAGCAGTTGCTCACCCTCGGCTTTGGCCTCGGGCTCGGGGTCGGTCAGGCTTTTATAGACATATTTGTCGCGGTCCGGCACATCGACGCCACCCGGCTCCTCGGGGCGGACCTTGACCGGCGTATCCTCGGCGCTCACCAGCGGCACGCTCTTGTCACCCTCGGCTTCGTCGAAATAGCGCTCGCTCATGGCCCAGGCGGCGCCGACGATGACCACCGCCGCGATCAGTATCCACATCGGCAGGAGGCGGGCGCGCGGCCGGCTTTCCACCGCCGCAACTGCCTCCGCCTGGCCCTCCGGCGCGTCGGAATCGGGCGCCTTCCCGGGCGCCTCCCCGGGCGCCACCTGGCGCGCTTCCGCCGCCTCTAAATCCGGATCCCGAATATCCGACATTCAGCGCATCTCCTCGACCGGCCGCACGGCAAAAATGCCGAGCCCCAACGATATCACCTGAGCCACCGCGCCGATCAGGGTCAGGCGCGCCGCCGTCACCCGGCCATCTCCGGGTATGATAAATCGTAAATCGTGATTCTCATTGCCTTTATTCCAGAGCAGGTGAAACGCCGCCGCCAGTTCCTGCAAATAAAAAGCCAGGCGGTGCGGCTCATGCGACTGAACGGCGGAATCGACGGCGCGCGGCCAGCCGCAAAGGCATTTGATCAAATCAATCTCCGCCGCATCGGTCAACATGCTCAAATCCTCGGCGCCGTGAATATCAGTGGCCAGGGCCTCCGGCATTTCCGCTTCGGCGCGCCGCACAACCGAGCGGATGCGCGCATGCGCGTACTGCACATAGAACACCGGATTGTCTTTCGACTGCTCGAGGGCGCGCGCCAGATCGAATTCGAGCGGCGCGTCGTTCTTGCGCGTCAGCATGATGAAACGCACGACATCCTTGCCCACCTTGTCGACGACATCGCGCAGCGTGACGAATTGGCCGGAGCGCTTCGACATCGTCACCGGCCGGCCGCCCTCGGTCAGCTTGACCATTTGACAGAGCTTGACGTCGAGCGCCGCACTACCGCCGGAAACCGCGCTTACCGCGGCTTTCATGCGTTTGACATAGCCGCCGTGATCGGCGCCCCAGACGTCTATCATATCCTCGAAGCCGCGCTCGAACTTGGCCCGGTGATAGGCGATGTCGGTGGCGAAATAGGTCCAGCCGCCATCCGATTTCTTGAGCGGGCGATCGACCTCGTCGCCGAACGAAGTGGCGCGAAAGAGATGTTGCGGGCGCGGCTCCCAATCCTCGGGCGGCGGCTTGCCCTTGGGCGGCTCCAGGACGCCCCGGTAAATCAGATCGCGCGACTGCAAATCCGCGAAGCACGCCTGCACCTGCCCGTCATCGACCAGTTTTTTCTCCGAGCTGAAGACATCGTGGCGCACGCCGAGGGCGGCGAGATCGTCACGAATGAGCGAAAGCATCGACTCGACGGCGAAGGCGCGGAAGGTTTCGAACCATTCGCTTTCCGGCGCGGCGGCATATTTTTCGCCATGTTGGCGCGCCAATGCCGCGCCGACGGGAACCAGATAATCGCCCGGATAGCCGTCTTCGAAGGCGTCGGCGGCGAGCTCGCACCCGAGCGCCTCGAGATAGCGCTGATGCACCGAGCGCGCCAGCGCATCGACCTGGGCGCCGGCATCGTTGACGTAATATTCCCGCGTCACGTCATAGCCGACGCGCTCCAGCAGCGCCGCCAACACGTCGCCGAACACGGTGCCGCGGCCATGGCCGACATGGAGCGGTCCGGTCGGGTTGGCCGAGACGAATTCGACATTGACCTTCTTGCCGCGCCCCATATCGAAGGCGCCGTATTTCTCGCCGGCGGCGGTGATGCGCTTCAGCGCGCCGTGCCAATAGTCCGCGTCGAGACGGAGATTGATGAAGCCCGGGCCGGCGACCTCGACCGAAGCGACGCCACCCCGCGCGGCGAGCCTGTCGGCCAAGAGGGCGGCGATATCGTGCGGCTTTTTGCCGGCGCGTTTGGCGAGAACCATCGCCGCGTTGGTCGCCATGTCGCCATGCTCCGGATCGCGCGGCGGCTCGACCAGGACGCCTTTGAAATCGAGCCCGGCGGGCAGCTCCCCGGCCTCGGACAAATGCTCAATTTCACCTTTAACTAATTCTAATAATTCTTTGAAAACATTCATTATTATGCTGGTATTTCAAACAGGCGTTGATGTTCGAGAAAAGCGAAGCGGTCGGTCATTCCGGCGATGTAATCGGCGACGGCACGGGCCGTCTCGCGGCCGCGCACGCCATCGCAGCGGGCGCGCCAATCGGCGGGCAGGCATTCCGGCTCGGCGATGAACAGGGCGAATAAATCGCCGACCACCCGGCGCGATTTGCTGGCCATGCGGTTGACCTTGTAATGGCGGTACATGCGCTGGCGAAGGAATTTCTTGAGGATGCTGTCATTGGCCGCCATTTCCTCGGAGAAGGCGATCACCGGGCGGCCCAGCGCGCGCAGCTCGGCGGCGCTGGCGCAGCCCGCATCGTCGAGCCGGCGCCGGCTCTCGGCGAGAATATCATCGACCATGACGCCGATCATGCGGCGCACCGCCTCATGCACGAGGCGGCTCTCGGCGAGGTCGGGATGGCCGCGGCGCACGGCGGCGAAAATCGGCCCGACCAGCGCCACATCGGCCAAATCCTCATATTCGAAGAGGCCGGCGCGCAAGCCGTCATCGACATCGTGATTGTTGTAGGCGATATCGTCGGCGATCGCCGCGACCTGCGCTTCCGGCCCGGGATGGCTGGCAAGCTCGAGGTCGTGGCTTTCATTGTAGCGCTGAATGGCCGGCGGCAGGCCATTCGCGGCGGGCAGCAGCGGGCCGTTATGCTTGACCGTGCCTTCAAGGGTTTCCCAGGTCAGGTTGAGGCCGTCGAAATCGGCATAGCGCTCTTCGAGTTCGGTCAGTATGCGCAGCGTCTGGGTGTTGTGATCGAAACCGCCATAATCGGCCATCGCCCGTGCCAGCGCATCCTCGCCGGCATGGCCGAAAGGCGTGTGGCCGAGATCATGGGCCAGCGCCAAAGCCTCGGCGAGATCCTCGTTGAGGCCCAAAACGCGGCAGATGGAGCGCGCGATTTGCGCCGTCTCCAGGCTGTGCGTCAGGCGCGTGCGGTAATAATCGCCTTCGTGATAGACGAACACCTGGGTCTTGTATTCGAGGCGGCGGAAGGCGGCGCAATGGATGATGCGGTCGCGGTCGCGCTGAAACGCGGTGCGCGTCGCGCTTTCGGGCTCGGCATGAAGCCTGCCGCGGCTTTCAGCCGGATTGCTGGCATAAGGCGCGACGGTTGGCGGGGCGCGGTTCATCGCCGGAGAGTATATCGGCGGGCGAACGCGCACAATTGGCGCAAGCTGTTGACTCGCGCCAAGTGATGCCTAATTAACCGATAGGTGCTAGACTGGAACGGCTTTAGACAACGGATATTCGATATGGCTCGACCGACAGAAGGCATGGTGGTGCATGCCAGCGGCCCGATTACCGTCTCGCGCAGCGCGGCGGCGCAAGTGGCGCGCCTGCTCGGCAATGAGGAGAACCCGGATCAGGCGCTCCGCGTCAGCGTTTCGGGCGGCGGCTGCTCGGGCTTCCAATATGGCTTCGCCTTCGACTCGACGCGCCAGGACGGCGATATCGTCATCGAGAAGGAAGGCGTGACGGTGCTCATCGACAGCGTCTCGGCCGGCTATATGGCGGGCTCGGAGATCGATTACGTCAACGACCTGATCGGCGCCTCGTTCCAGGTCAAGAATCCCAACGCCGTCTCCTCATGCGGCTGCGGCACGTCTTTCTCGTTGGTCTGAGACCCCGCCCCTGCACTTGGCCACGTTTTGAAAATCGCCACCTGGAACGTCAATTCGATCAAGGCGCGCCTGCCCCATGTGTTGCAGTGGCTGGCCGAGGCGAAGCCGGATGTCGTCCTGTTGCAGGAAATCAAGACGGTCGAGGAGAAATTTCCCGAGTTGGAGATCGGCGATCTCGGCTATAACTGCGCCGTCCTCGGGCAAAAAAGCTATAACGGCGTCGCCATCCTCAGCAAGCACCCGATAGAGGATGTGCGGCGCGGGTTGCCGGGCGGCGAGGGCGACGAACAGGCGCGCTATATCGAGGCGGTGGTATCGGGCGTCCGCGTGGCCTCGATATACCTGCCCAACGGCAACCCGGTGGAGAGCGAGAAATTCCCCTACAAGCTGACCTGGATGGCGCGCCTCGCCGCCCATGCCGCGACCCTGCTGGCATACGAAGAAGCGGTGGTGCTGGGCGGCGATTACAACATCATTCCGGCCGACGGCGACGTTTACGACCCGGAAGGCTGGCGCTTTGATGCCCTGTGCCAACCCGAGGCGCGCGCCCATTTTCGCACCATTCTCAATTCAGGCTACACCGAAGCCTTCCGCGCCCTGCATAGCGAGAGCGGGCTCTACTCGTTCTGGGATTATCAGAAGGGCCGCTGGCCACGCGACGAAGGCCTGCGCATCGACCATCTGCTGCTGTCGCCGGAAGCCGCCGACCGCCTCGAGGCCTGTGAAATCGACCGCGCCCCGCGCGCCAAGCCGAAGGCATCCGACCACACCCCGGTGTGGTGCAGGCTGAGCGAATAACGCCGCCTGAATAATTATCTACTGTCACCATAACTCCCCGGGCGACGTTTACCGCGCCGGCAATTTTCAGTATGTTTTAGCGAGGCGGCGTGCGCGCGCGGGGAGCAACGCTTTCACAATGTGTGTAAAATCCAATTTGGGAGGGAACAACCATGAGTGAAGAGGGACGGGATCTAGTTGTCAACCTAACGCAGGGCCTCGACAACGAGCGCTCCTCGGTCGCCTTTACCGTCGCCAATGGCGGCATTACCGCCGGCCTCAGGGTATCGATATTCCTGACCAGCTCCGGCGTCGATCTGGTGCGCAAGGGCGCCGCCGACACCACCCATGTCCACCCCATGGAACCGCTGACCGATCTAATGAAGGATTTTCTCGCCCGGGGCGGCACCCTGTGGGCCTGCCCTCCCTGCGTGCAGTCGCGCGGCTATACGGAAGACGATCTGATCGACGGCGTGACCATCGTCGGCGCTTCGGCCATGCACGCCCTGATCCTGAAAGGCGCGGCCACGCTCAGCTTCTGACGCCAAACGCCGTTGCCGATGTCGCCAATGCGTGCGGCTGCATGTGGCGATAGGCGGAACCCACAAAGATTTATCCAAACGGCACACCCCCCGGAATGCGCTTTCTTGCATTCCGGCTGCGCGCCAAGCCAAGGGGGGCGGATGCCCCCGCCCGGCGCTTGAGGGGCCAAACAAAAAGAGCGCCCGAGTTAATACGAGGTAGCCAAGGGAGCGGATGCGACCGCCCGGCGTCTGAGGGGCCAAAAAAACAAAAAATCTATTCGAAGGGCCGCCCGGCATCGAATTGATTGCGCCCGTTGGGGCCCTTGCTGCCGCGCGGCTCCTTGGCGGCGTCGAAATTGAGCTCGACGATGACGCCGCTCGGGTCGAGCACGAAAAGCTGCCACAGTTTGAAATCGCGAATATCGTTTTGCCGCCAGGTGCAGCGATGCTTCTTGCAGGTCTCCTTCATCTTGTCGAAGCCCTTGGCGCGCAGCGCGACATGGTCGATCGGCGCCACGCCCTGGTCGTATTCGTAATCGCCGGCATGGGTCTTGGCGGCATTG
>CAJXFT010000071.1 GCA_913053235.1 uncultured Alphaproteobacteria bacterium | reverse complement strand
AGACCTTCGGCTATATCTATTCGCGCCTCACCAACCCGACGGTGGCGGTATTTGAGGAGCGTGTCGCGGCGCTCGAAGGCGGGCGCGGCGCGGTGGCGGCGGCGACCGGCCATGCCGCGCAGTTCCTCGTCGGCGTCACCCTGATGCAGAGCGGCGACGAGTTCATCTCGTCGCGCAACCTTTATGGCGGCTCGGTAACGCAATTCGGCACCAGCTTTCCCAAGCTCGGCTGGAAATGCCATTTCGTCGACCCGACGGATCCCGACAATTTCGAAAAGGCGATGACCGACAAGGTGAAGTTCATATTTTGCGAATGCCTCGCCAATCCCGGCGGCATCGTCCTCGACCTTGAAAAAATCGCCGCGGTGGCGAACCGCCACGGCGTGCCGCTGGTGGTCGACAACACCTTGGCCTCGCCCTATCTGTGGCGGCCGTTCGACTGGGGCGCCGATCTCGTCGTCCATTCGACGACCAAGTTCATCGGCGGCCACGGCAACACCATGGGCGGCATCATCGTCGAATCGGGCAAGTTCGATTGGTTCCAGAACGACAAGTTCCCCGCCCTGTCGCAGCCCGACCCGGCCTATCACGGCCTGACCTTCGGCGAGACCTTCGGCGATTTCGCCTTCACCATGAAGACGCGCGCCGTGGCGCTCCGGGATTACGGCCCGACGATGGCGCCGATGGCGGCGTGGAATCTGCTACAGGGCGTCGAAACCCTGCCGCTACGCATGGAACGGCATTGCAGCAACGCGCAGGCCGTCGCCGAATATCTCGAAGCGCACGCGCAAGTGACCTGGGTCTCCTATCCGGGGCTCAAATCGAGCCCGTTCCATGAACTGGCGAATAAATACCTGCCCAAGGGCTGCGGTTCCGTCTTCACCTTCGGCGTCAAGGGCGGCTACGACGCTGGCGTCAAGGTGGTCGATCAGGTCAACATGTTTTCGCATCTCGCCAATATCGGCGATACGCGCAGCCTGATCATCCATCCGGCATCGACCACCCACCGCCAGCTCACCGAGGAGCAGCAGAAAGGCGCCGGCGCCGGGCCGGATGTGGTGCGTCTTTCGATCGGTATCGAGACGGTGGAGGATATCATCGCCGATCTCGACCAGGCGCTGGCCTCGCTTTAGCGGCTTTGCAGGCCGCGCGCGTAGCAAACTGCTTCGGGCCACCGCGACGCCGGTATAGGCCCGGATGGGCGCGAATTCCAATGCGCCGTAAAGTGCGCGCGCGGCGCGCCAATCTGGCAAGGTATGGAGGACCATGCGGCGATAACCGGCCGCCGCCGCTTCCGCCATGACGCGTGTAACCAGAGCGCGGGCGATGCCGTCGCGGCGAAACGCCAGGCGCACGAAGAGGCGGGCCATTTCCGCGTCGCCGCCGTCGAGACCGGCAAAGGCGACGCCGCCGGCGACCGATTCGCCGCATTCGGCGAGCAGATAGCCATTGCCCGCAACGTCATAAGGCGCCGGCAGTTTGCGCAAGCCCGATTCAACCTCGTCGCGGCAGGCGTTCACTTCAATGCTGGCGATATATTCCCCAATGAGTTCGCGTATGACCGGGGTATCGACGGAAAATCGGGCGCCGCGAATGGTGAATTGGGGCATGGCGCCATTATCCCACCGCGCGGCGGTGAAATCCCTAAAAAAATGGTGGCCGTTCGCCGATTGCCACCGCCAAACGAAGCCGCTAAATTCAGCGCTGAACTTGTCAGCATCCCCTGGCTTGGCTACAAGGGCCGGGGGGCAACAGCCGGATATTGGAGCCAATCGATGCAGGTAATTTTGGCGGAGCCGAGGGGCTTTTGCGCCGGCGTCGAGCGCGCCATCGAAATCGTCGAGCGCGCCATCGAGGTCTATGGCCCGCCCGTCTATGTGCGCCACGAAATCGTCCACAACAAACGCGTCGTCGCCGAGCTGCGCGAAAAAGGCGCGATCTTCGTCGAGGAAGTGAGCGAGGTGCCGCAAGGCGCGGTCACCATCTTCAGCGCCCACGGCGTCGCCGAAAGCGTCGAGATCGAGGCGCGCGAACGCGGCCTGCCGGTGATCGACGCCACCTGCCCGCTGGTCGCCAAGGTGCATGTCGAGGCGCAGCGCTACGAATCGGACGGCGACGAGGTCATCCTTATCGGCCATGAAGGCCACCCCGAGGTCGAAGGCACCAGCGGCCGCTTGACCAAAGGGCCGCAGATCGTCGCCACCGCGGAAGAAGTGCAGTCCGTCAGCATGTCCAACCCCGACAAGGTCGCCTACGTTACCCAGACCACCCTCAGCGTCGATGACACGCGCGAAGTTATCGAGGCTCTGAAGCAGCGCTTTCCAAGGATATCCGGCCCCGACGTCAAGGATATTTGTTACGCCACACAAAACCGCCAGGCCGCCGTGCGGGCGCTTGCCGAAGACGTCCAACTCATCCTGGTGGTCGGCGCGCGCAACAGTTCGAACTCGAATCGGCTGCGCGAAATCGGCGAGGAAATGGGCGTGCCGACCTATCTCGTCGAGGATGCCAGCGATTTGAACCATGGCTGGTTCGCCGGTGTGGAACGCGTCGGAATTACCGCGGGCGCCTCTTCGCCGGAGCAATTGGTGCGCGAATTATATGCCAAATTGCGCGAATTCTCCGATGTCGAGCTTAAGTTCCAGAACGGCATCAAGGAGCGCGTGCGCTTTAAATTGCCGGAAGAACTGGTGCGCTCGGGCGAGGATGGCCGCACGCCGGGGCATGATCAAATCACCGCGCCTTAAGGACAGACGCGAAACCCGAGACCGGAAAGGCGGCTTAAGCAATATGTCCGTACCCCTCATTCAGCAAATCCGCATCGGCGCCTACATCATGTCGAGGCGTTTGCGGCGGACCCGGCGTTATCCGCTGGTGCTCATGCTGGAGCCGCTGTTCCGCTGCAACCTGGCCTGTCCGGGTTGCGGCAAGATCGATTACCCGGCGGCGATCCTCAATCAGCGCCTGAGCCTGGAGGAATGCCTGGCCGCGGTCGATGAATGCGGCGCGCCGGTGGTCTCCATACCGGGCGGCGAGCCGCTTATCCATCCCGAGATGAAGGACATCGTCGAGGGCATCGTGGCGCGCAAGAAATTCGTCTATCTCTGCACCAACGCCCTGTTGCTGAGCAAGAAGCTGGAGCAATACACACCCAGCCCCTATCTGACTTTTTCGGTTCATCTCGACGGGCTGGAAGAGGCGCATGACAAGGCGGTCGACCAAAAGGGAACCTTCAAGCGCGCCGTCGCCGCGATCCGGGAAGCGCAGGCGCGCGGCTTTCGCGTCAATGTGAATTCCACCCTCTTCGACGGCCGCGCGCCGGAGGAAGTAGCGGCCTTCTTCGACTTCGTCACCCATGATCTGAAAATCGACGCCATCACCGTCTCCGCCGGCTACTCCTATGAGAGGGCGCCGGATCAGGAGCATTTTCTCAACCGCGCCAAGACCAAGGCGCTGTTTCGCGACGTCTTTCGCAGGGGCCGAGGCAAGAAGTGGCGCTTCAGCCAGTCCAGCCTGTTCCTCAATTTCCTCGCCGGCAACGAGACCTATGAATGCATGCCGTGGGGCAATCCGACGCGCAATATTTTCGGCTGGCAGAAGCCCTGCTACCTGTTGGGAGAGGGCTATACCTCGTCATTCCGCGAACTTATGGAAGATACGGAATGGGATAATTACGGCACCGGAAAATACCAAAAATGCGCCGACTGCATGGTTCACTGCGGCTATGAGGCGACCGCCGTCGAGGACACGGTGTCGAATCCGCTGAAGGCGCTGTGGGCCAATTTGCGCGGCGTCAGGACAACGGGACCGCTGGCACCCGAGATCGATCTGGGCCAAGCACGGCCGGCCGAATATCTCTTCGAATCCCATGTCGAGACCATGCTCGAGGAGATCGAGGGCGGCGACAACCCGCCGTCACCCGGCGGCGCCAAAAAGCGGCGCACCGAGGCGAGCCACGCGGCGTAAGGCGGCGAACGCGATCCGCGCATCGAGCGCCAGCGACAACAGATCGATCACTTCCCATGGCCGCAGCGCGACGGCGCCAATGACAGCGCCGACGGATACGCCGCCCGCCGCCGTCACGCCGGCAAGGGCACTTACGGGAATATATCTGTTGGACGGGTCGGAAACGATCCTGAGCGCGGCAAACGGAACCCCCACCTCATGCGCCGCTTCGGCCACCGCATGGCTTTCCATGTCGCAGACCAGAGCGGCGGTCTGTTCGAGCAGGCCGAGCTTCTCGTTGGGCTCGCGCACGGCCTGATCCACCCCGACGACCGCTCCGCTCAAAACCTTGCCGCCGAGCAGGCCGAGCAATTGGCTGCGCAATTCGGCATCGGCGGTGAACTCGCCATCGGCTTGTGCCGCCGCGGAACCGTCGGGCGCCGATTCCTCCTCCATGTCGGACGGGCGGAGCACCGAGCCGGCCAAACTCTGGCGCAGCGAACGGCGCTTGCCGCTCGGCAATGGCCGATGCCAGGCCAGGACACGTTCGGCAACGACGACCGAGCCCGGGCCGAGACGCGGATCGAGGCCGCCGGCAAGGCCGATGCTGACCAGCGATCCGGCGCCGGCGGCGAGTAACTCCCGCGCCACTTCCGCCGCGCGCGCCGTGCGCGCACCTGAAATACCGATGCGCTGATGCATGCCGGCCGCCGCCAGGCAGCGCGCCTCGCTCTGCAAACCGCAGATGAAGCCGGCATTGCGAAAGCCCTCGGAGGCCGCCATGGAGCTACATTCCGAAGCGCGGGCAGCGGTCGTTTCGGTCCTTCAGGGAGCGGTAGCGCGCCAACGCCCAAAGCGGAAAATAGGCGCTGTAGCCGTGGTAGCGCAGATAGAATACGCGCGGGAAGCCGACCGCGGTATATTCCGTTTCATCCCATTTCGGCCCGCTGCGCTCGGCGCGGAGAAGGTAATTGACGCCGCGCTTCACCGCATCGCTATCGACTTTTCCCGCCGCCATCAGGGCGAGCACCGCCCACGCGGTCTGCGACGGCGTGCTCAGCCTGGTGAAGGATTTTTCCGTCCGCTCGGGATAATAGCTCTCGCCGGTCTCGCCCCAGCCGCCGTCATCGCGCTGTTTCGATTCGAGCCAGGCGACCGCCTTGCGGACCGTCGGAGATTCGGCCGGCACCCCGGCAATGGCGAGCGCGACCAATGCCGACCAGGTGCCGTAGACATAATTGGTGCCCCAGCGGCCGAACCAGGAGCCGTTCTCCTCCTGCTCGGCGAGCAAATAATCGAGGCCCTTTTTCACCACCGGATGGTCGTGCGCGTAGCCGAGTTGCGCCAGAAGCCCGACACAGCGCGCGCTGACATCGACGGTCGGCGGATCCAAGAGCGCGCCATGATCGGCGAACGGAATGTTGTTGAGATAATATTTGTCGTTTTCGGCATCGAACGAACCCCAGCCGCCGTTCGAACTCTGCATCGCCTCGATCCAGGCGGCGGCGCGCCGCACGGGCTCGCGGTATTTTTCCCGGTCGGCGCGGTCGAGCGCCATCGCCACCACCGCCGTGTCATCGACATCGGGATAGTGATCATTGTTATATTGAAAGGCCCAACCGCCGGGCGGCGCGGCGGGCCGCATGGCGGCCCAATCGCCCTTGACGTCGGTAATCTGGCGCGCCGCCATCCATTCATTGGTGCGCCGCATGCCCTCGCCGTCCGCTTCCTCACCACCCGCTTCCTCACCAACTTCCATCATCGCCAGCGCGGCGAGGCCGGTATCCCATATCGGCGATACGCAGGGCTGGCAAAATTGGCTGGCGCCGTCGGGCTCGCTCAACAGCAGGTCGATCGAACGGCGGACGGTCTCGCGGGTTTCATGCTCGCGCGGATAACCGAGGCTATCCAGCACCATCAGCAGGTTGGCCATCGGCGGAAAAATCGCGCCGAGCCCATCATCGCCGTTCAATCGCGCCGTGCACCAGGCCAGCGCCTCGTCAATGCCGCGCCGGCGCAGCGCCATGGGCATGATTTTTTCATAGCCTTTCAACAACCGGTCGACGCCGAGAAAAACCCGCGCCATGCCGCTTTGTTTTTGGAAATAGCCGCGCTCCCGCTCAGCCGGCGTGACGAACAATTCGCGGATATTTATCTGGCGCGGATTTTTCGCTTGTGGCCGCAGCGTCATGAGAACGAGAAGCGGCACCAGCGTGGTGCGCGACCAGTAGGAAATCTTGTTCAGGTGAAAGGGAAACCAGCGCGGTAAATACATGATCTCGACCGGCATCGACGGCACCGCGCGCCACGGCACCTCGCCGAACAATGCCAGCGTCGTGCGCGTGAACACATTGCAGCGCGCCGCGCCGCCGCGCGCCAGCACGGCCTCGCGCGCGCGCTTCATATGTTCCATTTCCGGGCTGTCGCCGACCATCTTCAAGGCGAAATAGGCTTTGACCGTGCAGCTCATATCGAATTCGCCGCCATCAAAGAGCGGCCAGCCGCCATGCGCGCCCTGGCGCGAACGAATATAGGTCGCGAGGCGCGCTTCCACTTCATCGTCGATTTCATCGAGGAAATGATTGAGCAGCACATATTCGGACGGAATGGTCGCGTCCGCCTCAAGGTCGAAAAGCCAATGCCCGTCTTCCTTGCGCGCGCCGCGCAACGCACCGGCGGCGCCCTCGATGACGCGCGCCAGTTCACCGTCGGAGACGGAAGAAAGCGCGGCGCCCGAAACCGGCGCGCCGGATGGCGGGGATTCGGCGTTACGAAGCGATTGCGAAACTTGCGCCACGATACCGGCCAACCCCCGACCGTCTCGGACTCAGGCTCTCAGATCGGCCATGGCCGAGTTGCTGCCGAGCGCCGCCAGGGCGGTGTTGACGATATCCACACCGGCCAGGCCGGCATCTTCGTACATGCCCCGCGGTGTGCCATGCGCGATAAAACGGTCGGGCAAGGTCATCGGGCGGATCTTGAGGCCGTTGTCGAGCAACCCCTCGGTGGCCAGGAATTGCAGGACATGCGCGGCGAATCCGCCTATCGCGCCTTCCTCGATGGTGATCAGAACCTCATGTTCGCGCACCAGGCGGCGAATCATGTCTTCGTCCAGCGGTTTGGCGAAGCGGGCATCGGCGACGGTGCAGGAGAGGCCGTGGGTCTGCAGTTCATCGGCGGCTTCGAGGCTCTCCTGCAAATGCGCGCCGAGCGACAGGATGGCGATCGAGCTGCCCTCGCGCAATATCCGCCCCTTGCCGATTTCGAGCGCCTCGGGCAATTCAGGGATTTGGGCGCCCATCCCCTCACCGCGCGGATAGCGGAAAGCGCTGGGCCGGTCGTCGATCTCCACCGCCGTGCGCACCATGCGCGTCAGCTCCGCCTCGTCGGACGCCGCCATGACGACGATTCCCGGCAATGTGGCGAGATAGGTCACATCGTAGCTGCCGGCATGGGTCGGGCCATCGGCGCCGACCAGCCCGGCGCGGTCGATGGCAAAACGCACCGGTAGCGATTGGATCGCCACGTCATGCACGATCTGATCGTAGGCGCGCTGCAGGAAGGTGGAATATATCGTCGCAAACGGTTTCAGCCCTTCGCTGGCCAGACCGGCGGCGAAGGTCACGGCATGCTGCTCGGCGATGCCGACATCGAAGGCGCGCTCAGGGTACGCCTCGGCGAACTTATCGATACCGGTGCCGCTCGGCATGGCGGCGGTGATGGCGACGATATCCTCGTCGCGCTCGGCCTCCTTGATGAGGGCGTTGGCGAAGACGTCGGTGTAGCTCGGTGTTTTCTGGACGCCCTTTTTCTGCACGCCGGTGACGACATTGAATTTTGCCACGCCATGATATTTGTCGCTTGAGCTTTCCGCCGGCTCATAACCCTTGCCTTTTTCCGTCACCACGTGGATCAGCACCGGGCCGGGCGTCTCGTCATCCTTGACGTTGTTGAGGATCGGAATCAGGTGATCGACATTGTGGCCGTCGACCGGGCCGACATAGAAAAACCCCAACTCCTCGAACAGGGTGCCGCCGGTGACCATGCCGCGGCCATATTCCTCGGCCTTGCGCGCCGCCTCGCCGACCGGGCGCGGCAGCTTCTTCGAGAAATGCTTGGCGATCTCGCGCAAGGAGCGATAGGTGTGGCTCGATAAGAGGCGAGACAGATAGGCGTTGAGCGCGCCCACCGCGGGCGCAATCGACATTTTATTGTCGTTGAGGATGACGATCAGGCGGGCATCCATCGAGCCGGCATTGTTCATCGCTTCATAGGCCATGCCGCCCGACATCGCGCCATCGCCGATAACCGAAATCACATTGCGTTTTTCGCCGCGCAATTCGCGCGCCACCGCCATGCCCAGGCCCGCCGATATCGAGGTCGAGGAATGGGCGGTGCCAAACGGATCGAACTCGCTTTCGCTGCGTTTGGTAAAACCGTAAAGCCCGCCGGGCTGGCGCAGGGTGCGGATTCTGTCGCGCCGTCCGGTCAGAATCTTATGCGGATAGGCCTGGTGGCCGACATCCCAAATGAGGCGGTCATGCGGCGTGTTGAAAACATAATGCAGCGCCACGGTCAGCTCGACGACGCCGAGGCCGGCGCCGAGATGGCCGCCGGTCACCGAAACCGCGTCGATCGTCTCGGCGCGCAATTCGTCGCAAACCTGTTTGATCTCCTTGATCGACAGCAGTTTGAGATCTTGCGGCTCGTGCACGAGATCCAGCAAAGGTGTGTCCGGCATACTTTGCACCCCCTCTTCTTGGCGCGAAGGACTTTCTTCTTGGCGCGAAGGGTTTTATCGGTTTTTGTTTTCCGCGACTCCGCGCAGGTAACAAATTACACCAACTTGTGAAACGCGCAAACGCCTTTTACCCGAATGCCACGCGGAAATTTATGGTTAAGCTGTTGAAATAGCTTAAATCCGGTAGGTGTATCGGAGGCCGAACGTGTCCAGACCCTCATTGTTCTCATCGATACCGGCGTTCGAAATATGGTCGAGATGAAGGGAAATGCCGTGATGTTCGCCAAGGCGAAAGCCCAACTCCAATGATTCGCGAAACAGGATCGGCAGGCCCAATTCCTTGCGGTCGAGGGAATCCGTGTCGGTCTCGCCGTCATGCAGCGCCAGGCTGAGACTGCCGCCGGCGAAAACGCCCCAGCCGAGGTCGAACATCCAGGTGCCGCCGAAATAAAGCTGGTTGGTGTTGCCGTCGGTGTTGTAATGGCCGCCGATATGGGGCTCGGGAGATTGCAGAATATCCCACAACCAGCCGCCAAACGGCGTGAACCGCAGTTCCATATTAATGTCCGCCCCCGACTCCTTGCGGTGGCCGAAGGCGCCGACATCATGCCCGCCGGCGCCGACAACGACGGCGCTCAAGGCGAAATCCCGGCTCGCCGGCGGGGCTTCGCGGTTGGCGGGAGGTGCTTCGGCTTCGCCCTCTTTCGCCGCGATGCGCACCGGACGCGGCGCCGCTTGCGGGTTGCCGGCGAGTTGCCAGGCGAGGTCGCGGTATCCGGGAAATGCCGCACTGACGGCCTCGGCGACGTAATTGCGGTGGCGCGGCGCCGACGCCATCGCGGTTTGCAGGATGGCGCTCGCCTGGCGCGGATAGCTGGCGAGCGCCGATATGACCGCCGCGTTAAGCCGCGCCGCCGTGGCGCGGCGCTCGAACAAAGGCGTCGACGCAGCCGCTTCCGCCTGCTCGGCGGCAGCGCCGGCGGCGGCTATTTGGCGCAAGATTTCGTCCGGCACAGCCGATTCCTGGGCCGCCGCAGCGCCGCTCATCGCCGCGCCGAGCCACAACATGCCCGCCACTATCAAGACCCGCCGAATCACCGCCATGGGATTCTTGCCTCCGACTTTTGACACGCCCGCTTTTAGCGATTCATGGTTCGGCATGCAATGCACGGCTCTGTGGTGAGCATTTCCATTATTTGTTACCCTTGCATGCGGGGAAGGAAGTGCAATGTCCGGCGATGTCGAACAATGGCTAAAAGAGCTGGGGCTCGGCGAATATACGCGGGCTTTCACCGAGAACCGCATTGACGCCGACATTCTGCCGACCTTGACGAACGACGATCTCAAGGACATGGGCGTTGTGGCGGTCGGGGACCGCCGCAAGATATTGAATGCCGTCGCCGCTCTTTCTCTGGAAGAGGCGGTGGCGGACGGCAATATTGCCGCCGACCGGCACGCTCCCGGTGAAGCGGAACGCCGCCGGCTCACGGTGATGTTCTTCGATTTGGTCGGATCGACGGAGCTTTCCCGTAAGCTCGATCCGGAAGACTACCGCGCGCTGATCACATCGTTTCAGGAAGCCTGCTCGGCCGCGGTCGGGCGCTTCGACGGACATGTTGCCAAATATCTCGGCGACGGCGTACTGGTCTATTTCGGCTATCCGCGGGCGCATGAGGACGATGCCGAACGCGCCGTGCGCGCCGGGCTCGACGGCGTCGCCGCCGTGCGCGCGCTCGATGGTGGAGCGGGTTTGCACGCCCGTGTCGGCATCGCCTCAGGCTTGGTGGTGGTTGGCGACGTCGCCGGCGAAAGCGTATCCGAGGCGGGCGCGATTTCGGGCGATACTCCCAACCTGGCGGCCCGGCTGCAGGCCATCGCCGAACCCGACGGAGTGGTTATCGGCGAGCGCACCCAAGCGCTGCTCGGCGACGTCTTCGAATGCGAGGATTTGGGGCCGCAACAGCTCAAGGGAATCGAAGCGCCGTTTCGAGCCTGGAAGGTGGTGGCCGAACGGCGCTCCGAGAGCCGCTTCGAGGCGTTCCATTCGGGCTCGCTCACCAATTTCGTCGGCCGCGAGGCGGAGTTGGAGATGCTCAGGCTGCGCTGGCGCCAGGCGAAATCGGGCGAGGGACAGGTGGTGCTGATTTCCGGCGAGGCCGGCATCGGCAAATCGCATCTGGCGCAGGCCTTTCGCAACTCGTTGGCGGGCGAGGCGCACACGCGGCTGCGCTACCAATGCTCGCCGCACCATTTGCTGAGCGCCTTCTACCCGATCATTGCGCAGCTCGAACTTGGTGCCGGATTTTCCATGGCGGACGCGGCTTCTGTTCGGCTCGATAAATTGGAAACTCTCCTGGCACGGGGATCGGTGGATTGGGAGACCAACGTGCCGCTGTTGGCCGATCTCCTCTCAATTCCGTTCGAAGAGCTCTACGCGCCCCTCGACCTGTCGCGCCAACGGCAAAAGGAACTGACTTTCGAAGCGCTTTGCGGCCAGCTCACCGGGCTGGCCGAGGCCGAACCGGTGCTGATGATCTTCGAGGACACTCACTGGATCGACCCGACCAGCGATGAAGTGCTGGAGCATTTTGTGGCGCGCGTCGAGAGCGCACGCGTCCTCGCCGTGGTCACCGCCCGGCCCGAATACAGGCCGGATTGGCTGGATCAGGCGCAGGTCACTGCACTGCCGCTCAACCGGCTCGGGCGGCGGCAATGTTCGGCATTGGTGCGCGATGTGGCCGGGGCCGCCGAACTATCGGAGGCGGTGGTCGAAGATATCCTCGCCAAGACCGACGGAATCCCCCTGTTCGTCGAGGAAATGACCAAAAACATCGTCGAGAGCGGCGCGGCGTCTTCGATGCCGGAAACCTCTGCCGTGCCGAGCACCTTGCAGGCTTCGCTGCTGGCGCGCCTCGACCGCCTGGGCAGCGCCAAGGATGTGGCGCAAGTGGGCGCCGTGATCGGGCGCGAGTTCGGTTACGGTTTGATTTCGGCGATTTCTCCGGCTGGCGAGGATGAACTGAACCGCCATCTCGGCCAACTCGTGGAATCGGGCTTGGTCCTGGCGCGCGGCGCGGCGCCTGAATCCGTCTACAGTTTCAAGCACGCCCTGGTCCAGGACGCGGCCTATGAATCGCTGCTCAAAAGCCGCCGCCGGAGCCTCCACGAAACGATCGCACAAGCTCTGGAGGATCAATTTTCCACAGTCAGGGAAGCTCAACCGGAACTTCTCGCCCACCATCATCAAGGGGCGGGACATAGCGAAACGGCAATCGGCTATTGGCAAGAGGCATCCCGGGCGGCGCTCACGCGTTCCGCCGAAATCGAAGCCGAACGCTGCCTGCAAAGCGCCATAAAACTCATCGGCGCGTTCGAGACCAGCCCAGCCATGGAGCGCCGCGAGCTCGAACTGCAGCTCACGCTGGGGGCTGTGTTGTTTGCGGTCAGGGGCATGGCCACGGACGCACCGCTTCCGGTATATCGACGCGCGTTGGAACTGGCTGAGCGTGTCGGCACGCCGCGCGATCAGGTTCATGCGTTGGTGGGGTATGGCGTGGGACATTGGAACACGATGGCCAAGGCCGAGCCGATCCTGCGTCGCGCGCTCGAGCTGGCTGAATCGTCAGATCTTCCCGATGAAGCCGTCTATTGCCGGGCCTATCTGGGTATCTGCGTGTACCTCATGGGACGATCCGAAGAGAGTCTTGAAATCAGGGAAAAAGGTTTCTCGGCCTATCGCCCGGAATCGGTTCATCGCAACCATATCGACGATCCCGGCGTCCTTCTGGACGGCTTCAGGGCTGTTGACTTGACGATACTCGGATACGGCGATCGGGCGCTCCGAATCAAACATGCCGCTATCGAGGCGGGCAGGGTCAATCCGCATGCCTATACGCGTTGTTTCGCCTACATCATCAGCTCCGTGTTTCATTGTTACCGGCGGGAGGGTGAGCTCGCCCTGGACGATGCCAGGGCGGTTATGACGATCGCCAATGAGCACGCCTTCGGATTCTGGATTCATCATGGGGCTCTTTATGAAGCATGGGCGCTCACCATCCAAGGTCGCGGCGCGGAGCGGATCGACGCGATTCGCGACAATATTCAAGCTCTACGGCACAAGAAGATGGACCTCGCCCGACACCTTTTATCAACCGCGTTCGCCGAGGCTCTGATGCAAGTGAACAAACCTGACGAGGCGATCGAAGCCGTGGACGAAGGTCTGGAGATTATCCGCATTACCGACTGCCGCATATGGCAGCCCGAGCTTCTGCGGTTCCGCGCCCGCGCCCTTCAGGCGTCGGGCGCCGAGGCATTGGAGGTCGAGGCAGTGCTTCAACGCGCCATCGAAATCGCGGAAATGCAGAGCGCCCGAATGCTGCACATCCGCGCCGCGACGGATTTGGCGCGGCTATGGCGGGACCAAGGCGAAGCAGCGAAGGCGTGCGATTTGCTGGCGCCCCTCTTTGGCTGGTTCACGGAGGGCTTCGACACGCCGGATCTGAAGGACGCGAAATTACTTTTGGATGAGCTTTCTTGAGTTTCGAGAGATTGGATTGGTGTATCAGGGATCAAAATGGCAAACGGTCCCGCCGCTTGCCGCGATGATAGGTCAGCGCTAATTGGATGCAGTGGCGCAACACTTTTTCGGGCGGGTCGTGGTCGACGTTAAACTCAACGCATCGCTTGCCATCGAAGCGCAAAACGTCCGAATAGAATTCCCGGTAGGTCGCCAGCAACGACGTCTGGCAATGAACGAACATGCAATATTGCCCCGGCTTCGACCGGTTTTGGTCGATGCGGATTGTCGTGCCGCTTTTGGATTGGCTGGTGATATAGCTCGGCTGGCCCCATTTCAATGTTTCTTCCACGGGGCCGACATTTTCGAGCGCCGACGCCGTATCGAAGATAAGCTGGCGCAATCGCATCAGTTTTGCTTTGAGCTTGTCGGGATACGAGTCAAATACGTCTTCGACGTCTGAATTGTTAAAAGGTTCCATGGGCCGCACGACTGTATCATGACCGACGCCCGTACAATACCGGCGAGGGAATGACGCCATCATGAAACCTGTCCTCATATACATCACCACCGCGAGCGCGGCGGAAGCGGAAGAGATTGCGCGCGCGCTTCTGGAAGCGCGTCTGATCGCTTCGGCGAACATCATTCCGGGTGCCGTCTCGCTCTATCGGTGGCAGGGAAAGATTGAAGAAGCGGCGGAATGCGTTTTGATCGCCAAAACGCGCGAAGGCCTGGCCGACGCGGCGGTGCAGCGGGCGGAACAAATGCATTCCTATGAATGCCCCGGCATTCTCGTCCTGCCGGTGCAATCCGGCAGCGCCGATTACCTCGATTGGATCGCCGACGAGACGGGCGACTTGAAATAGCCGTTTTCGGCGAACCAGCGCACCGCGTCGCTCAGGGCCTGCTCGGCGGAGCGCGATGAAAAACCCAATTCGCGTTCCGCCTTGTCGGACGAGAAGAACATGCGCTTGCGCGCCATTTTCAGCGAATCCACCGTCAGCCGGGTTTCCGTGCCGGTGAGACGCGCCCACCCTTCGGCGGTGTAGGCAAACGGCACGAGCAGGCGGTTGGGCAGGCGCAGGCCGGGTGCCGGGCGGGCGGTGATGCGCCCGAGGGTGAGCAATATATCGCGCAAGGAGAGGTTTTCGCCACCGAGGATATAGCGCTCGCCGAGCTTGCCGTGCTCGAACGCCAACAGATGGCCGCGCGCGCAATCATCGACATGCACCAGATTGAGGCCGGTATCGACATAGGCCGGCATGCGGCCATTGACGAAGTCGACGATGATGCGCCCGCTCGGCGTCGGCTTGATATCGCGCGCGCCGATCGGCGTCGAAGGATTGACGATCACGGCCGCCAGGCCGTTCTTGGAGATCATCTCGCGCACAACTTCCTCGGCGAGATATTTCGAGCGCTTGTAATGGCCGGTCATGTCGGCGAGGCCGACCGGCACGTCTTCACCGGCCGGCGTCGCGTCCTTGTTGAGGCCGAGCACGGCGACGCTGGAAGTATAGACGATGCGCACCACCCCGGCCTCGCCGGCGGCGCGCATCAGATTGCGCGTGCCCTCGACATTGATGTCGTAGATTTCCTTTGGCCTGGGAATCCACAGGCGGTAATCCGCCGCCACATGGTAAAGCGCGTCGCACCCCTTCACCGCCGCCTTGAGCGAGGCGCTATCGGTGAGATCGCCGCTGGCGCGCTCGATGTCGAGGCCGTCGATATTGCCGCTGTTGCTGCCAGGCCGGACCAGCGCCCGGACTTCTCGGCCCTCGGCCAACAGCAGACGCGCCACGGCGGAGCCGACAAATCCCGTGGCGCCGGTGATCAGGACCGTCATTCGGGCGCCGGTTTAGGCCGGCCAAACAGCTCGCGGCGGTAGCGGATGAGCGCCCACAGCCCGAACAACGGCGCGCCGGCGGTGGCGAGAATGAGAATCGGAACCAGGCCGCCGCCCCAGATCGCCGGGCCGATCAGATAGAGGATATCTTCGACCTCGAAGCCGGCGAAGCGCGGCAGGCCGGCCTGCTTTTGCCCCATGCGGCCCTCAAGGTGCTGAAACAGCGCGAACAACCCGCTAACCGAGATGCCGGCGACGATGCCCATGATCCAGGCGGCGTCGCCGAGCCAGCCATCGCTCAGCCCGATTCCGATCGAGACGAAGAGGAGGATATGCACGGCGACGTCGGAAGCGAGATCGTAAAGATGGCCGAAGCGGCTCGATTTGCCGCTGAGGCGGGCCAGCTCGCCGTCCATGTGATCGACGAAATTGGAGAGCGCGAACAGCCCCGCTCCCCAGTGGATCAACGGCGTCTCGCCGTAGGCCAGGCAGCCGCAGGCGGCCAGTCCCGACAGCAGGCGCAACGTCGTGATGTGATTCGGCGTCACACGGGTATGCACCAGCGGGCGCACCAGAAAGCGGGCGATGCGCTGATCCCACGGCCCCTTGCGGCGCGGCGCTTCCTGGCTTTCCTCGGGTGTGGTCTGATCCGTCATGCGGGCACGGGCGATGCGGTTGCGCCGGGTAGTTAGGTGAGTTAATAGCGTCAGGCATGATTATCCGCGACGAAGCGCGTGCGCCGCAACAGCTTCCTGCCCCGGGACCCGCGATATGCGGGCGCTGATATTGGCCGCCGGCCTCGGCCGCCGGCTTGGCGGCGCCGCTGAAGAGGTGCCCAAGATATTGCTGCGCTTCGCCGGCAGGAGCCTGCTGGAACGCCATCTGACCCAGCTTGACGCCGTCGGCGTCGATGAAATCATCCTCGGCGTCGGCCATGGCGCGGCGCTCATCGAGGCCGAGCTGGAGCGCCTCAATGCCGGCGATGTGGAATTGGTGCACAACCCGGATTACCGCGAAGGCAGCATCGTCACCCTGGCGACCCTCGGCGAAGCGATGACGCGCGGCGGCGACATTCTGCTCATGGACGGCGACGTGCTCTACGACCGGCGCATGCTGCAATGGCTCCTGGCGAGCGGGCGCAACAACCTCTTTCTGTTGGACCGCGAGGTCGAGCCCGGCGAAGAGCCGATGAAATTGGCGATCGCGGCCGGCCATCCGGTCGATTTCCGCAAAACCCTGGAGCGCGAGCATGAGTTTTACGGCGAATCGGTCGGCTTTTTCCGCTTCGACGAAGCCGTGGCGCGCCAACTCGACGCGGCGGCGCGGCGCATCATCGCCGCGGGGCGGCGCGGTGATTACATGGAGGAAGCCATCCGCGAGGTGCTGCTGGCTTCGGCCAGGGACCGCTTCGGCTTCGTCGACATCACCGGCCTGCCCTGGATCGAAATCGATTTCGCCGCCGATATGGCGCGCGCCGCCAGCGAAATCCTGCCCCGCCTGGTCGCCGAAGACCGTTAGGCTGAATCGACATTCACCGCATCCACAGCATTGCGCATGCGATGTGAATGAAAGCGAGGAAGTAGATGGCTTTTCGGTCGTATCTTGTGGCAACTCGTCTGAAGTGTTTGAGCTTGTTGAAGCAGCGTTCGATACGGTTTCGCGCCTT
>CAJXFT010000070.1 GCA_913053235.1 uncultured Alphaproteobacteria bacterium | reverse complement strand
TGTTTGTCGGAATTGGAAATACCTTCCCAAAGCTCTTGTCACAAGCATATTTTACATTGTCCGGACAAATTTTTTTTATATTGTCCGGACAAATTACCCCGCGGTGCGCCGAAACGGGCCGCGGCAAAGGCGATTTATCAATGTGGCGTGCCGATACGGGCGGCGCCAAAGGGGAATTCTGACATGGAACGCGAACCTTCTCCGGCTTTCGACCCGCAAGAAGAGGAGATGATCCTGGACGGGGTCGAGCGCTTTCTCGAGCGCGACGTCAGGCCGTATGTCGCCGAGCTTGAGGCCAAGGATATATATCCCGAGGATATCGTCACCAAAATGAAGGAGCTCGGCCTGTTCGGCGCCACCATCTCGGCCGAATATGGCGGCCTCGGCCTGCCGGCGACGACCTACGCCAAGATCGTCGAAAAAATCTCCGGCGCCTGGATGTCGGTGAGCGGCATCATCAATTCACATCTGATCATGGCCGCCGCCGTCGAACGGCACGGCACGGACGCGCAGAAACAAAGCTTTCTGCCGCGCTTCGCCAGTGGAGAATTGCGCGGCGGCGTCGCCCTCACCGAGCCCGACGCCGGCACCGATTTGCAGGCCATCCGCACCACCGCCAAGCGCCAGGGCAATGAGGGTTACCGGGTAAACGGCAACAAGATGTGGATCACAAACTCGATTCACGGCAATTGCGTGGCGCTGCTCGTCAAAACCGACCCCAAGGCCGAGCCCCGCCACAAGGGCATGAGCCTGTTCATCGCCGAGAAGGGCCCCGGCTTCAAGGTCAGCCGCAAGCTGGAAAAGCTCGGCTATAAGGGGATCGACACCGCCGAGCTGGTATTCGAGGATTATTACGTCGAGGCCGACCGGCTGATCGGCGGTGTGGAAGGCTTCGGCCTGAAGCAGGTATTGAGCGGGCTTGAGCTCGGCCGCATCAACGTCGCGGCGCGCGGCGTCGGCATCGCCCAGGCGACGCTCGACGAATCGGTCAAATACAGCCAGATGCGCAAGACTTTCGGCAAACCGATCTGCCAGCACCAGGCGATCCAGCTCAAGCTCGGCGACATGGCGACGCGCGCCGAGGCGGCGCGTCTCTTAACCGAACGCGCGGCCGAAGCCTATCAGCGCGGCGAGCGCGCCGACATGGAGGCCGGCATGGCAAAACTGTTCGCCACCGAAGCGGCGATGAAAAATGCGCTCGACGCCATGCGCATCCATGGCGGCTACGGCTATTCGACGGAATTTCCCATCGAGCGCATGTTCCGCGACGCGCCGCTGCTGCTGATCGGCGAGGGAACCAACGAGATTCAGCGCATCGTCATCGCGCGCCAGCTCATCGAACGCAACCCGATATGACAGTGCCGCGGCTCCCCCTCAAGGGGCTCAAACTGATCGCCATCGAGCAATATGGTGCGGCGCCGTTCGGCACCATGTATCTCGCCGATCTCGGCGCCGAGGTCATCAAGATCGAAAATCATCACAATAGCGGCGAAATGGGCCGCCATGTCGTGCCCTATTCGGAGGGTGGCGACAGCCTGTTTTTTCAGACCTTCAACAGCAACAAGAAATGCCTGGCGCTCGACCTTAAATCTCAGTCCGGACGGGGCGTGCTGAGAAAGATCGCCGCCGGTGCCGACGCCGTGATCAACAATCTCAGGGGCGATCTGCCGGCCAAGCTCGGCCTCGATTACGCGGCGCTCGGCGCCGTCAGGAAGGAGATCGTCTGCGTCCATCTGTCGGCCTATGGGCGCCATGGCGAGCGCGCCTCGTGGCCGGGCCTCGACTATGTCATGCAGGCCGAAGCCGGCTATCTCTCGATGACCGGCGAGCCCGACAGCCCGCCGACGCGCATGGGCCTTTCGATCGTCGATTTCATGGCCGGACTGACCGCCGCCCTGGCGCTTCTGGCCGGCGTCATGGGCGCGCGTATGAGCGGCCAGGGCCAGGATTACGATGCGTCGCTGTTCGACGTCGCCATGGCCAATTTGAGCTATCCCGCGACCTGGCATCTGAACGAAGGGTTCGAGCCGCGCCGCGTGCCGCGCTCCGGCCATCCGTCGCTGGTGCCGAGCGAGATGTACCGGACCCGGGACGGCTGGATCTTTATCATGACCAACAAGGCTAATTTCTGGCCGCGTCTCTGCGAAGCGCTGGAAAAACCGCAATGGATCGACGATCCGCACATGTTGGATTTCCAGGTCCGCCTGGACAACCGCGAAGAGGTGGTGCGGCGCCTCGAATCGGTATTCCTGACGCGCACCACCGACGAATGGCTTGGGCGCCTGCACGGGCAATTGCCGTGCGCGCCGGTCAACGACGTAAAAGCCGCGCTGGCCAGCGATTTCGCCGCTGAGCAGCACAGCGTGCAAAGCGTATCGCACCCGGTGCGCGGCGACGTGCGCATGGTGCGCCAGCCGATTCTCATCGACGGCGAAGTGGCGCCGCGCCGCGCCGCCCGCGCGCTCGGGGCGGATACGGCGGAAATACTTGCCGATGCCGGCTATTCGGAAGCGGAGATCAGCGCGCTTGAAGCCGAGGGCGTGATCGCCTTAGGCCGGAGCGAGTAGCTCCGCCACTTGCGCTGGAGTGCTGTCGCCGTCGAGATCCATAATCGCGTCGAGCACCCGCTCGACCCGATCCGGGGCGAACGTCATTTCCGCGTTGGCGCGGAACTTGGCGGCGATCTCGTCGGCGCTGAGCGGCCGCTCATCGGCGCCGCGGTTGATCTGCTCGCGGTGGGTCAATTCGCGCCCGTCATGCGTCGTGACGATGACCTCGCCGGAGAAATATTTGGGATAGGCGGAGCCCGCATCGGGCTCGCAACTGACTTTGTCGCATTGTGCCAAGATTTCAGGATCGGTGAAGGCGTCGGGCTCCAACTCGGCCAGGGTGAGCTGGCCGCGCACCAGAATGCTGGCGATGGCGTAGGGCACGCTGAACTGGGCGTCGTAACCGCTGCCCGGGCGGCGCTTCTTATCGATCGGCTCGCATACCAGACTCAGGCTATCCGCCGCCAGACGGGCGCGCACGGAAGCCACGTCATCGGCTTTGAGGCCGTGCTCGCGCACCAGGGCGGCCATGGCGTCGGCCGAGGAATGGACGAGATGGCAGGCCGGATAGGGCTTGATGCCGACGCGCAGCATTTCCCAATCGCTGCCGAGGTCGTGCGTGCAGGCGGCCCAGTCGATCGCCTCGCCGGCCTCGGTGAAACAGTCGTATAGGCCGAATTTGCCCTCATAGGGCTTGCTCGGCCCCTTGAAACCCTGGCCCGCCAACGCCGCCGCGGTGATGCCGGCAACGCTCGCCCAGCCGGCGTGCAGGCGCTTGTTCCAGGCGCCCTCGTCGAGAAATCCGAGGGTGCCGGAGGCCATGCCCAAAACGATTCCCTGCGCATCGCGCAGCTGCGCTTGGCTAAGCCCGCCGGCCCGGCCCGCCGCGATCGCGGCGCCGTAAGCGCCGACCATGCCGGTCGGATGAAAGCCCTTGCGGTGAAAGCCGCCCTTGGCCGCCATGCCGATGCGCGCATCGCTCTCGACCGCGGCGAGATAGGCGATCAGCATCTCGCGCCCCGATATGGCATGTTGCTGGCCGACGCCGAGCAGCGTCGAGACGGCGGTGCAGGTGGCGTGGATAACGCCGGCGACGTGCGTGTCGTCGAAATCGAGGGCGTGGATGAGAAAGCCGTTCATCTGCGCCGCGTCGCGCAGCGGCAGGCGCGCCGGCATGCCGATCACCGGGTAAGGCCCCTCCCCGGCCAGGCCGCGCATGGCGGTGAGCGTCTTGTGGCTGTAATCGTAGCGGCTCGCGGCGAGGCCGATGCCGAGCGCATCGAGGATGTGCAGCTTGGCGCGCTCGACCACGGGTGCCGGGATATCGGCCCAAGCAAGCGAGCGCGCGAACGCCGCCAGACTATCGGATATCGGCGTCTGGTGAATGAATTCGGGCGCCGAGACGATGTTCTCTGCATGGCTCATGGCGGTGGGCTTTCGTTTATGAAACTCGGCAAACGGTAGCACCGCGAATGAACGCGGTAAAGCCGGCGCGCTAGGTGGCGCGGCCCTGAGCAACTTCGTGGGCGAATGCCATCAGGCCGTCGGTGAGTTCGCCGAAGCGCCTGAAGCGCTCGTCGCTCGAAGTGCCGCGGCGGTACTGGGCGTAAATCTGCATGAAGACGACGGCGAGCTTGTACATCGCCAGCACGCGGTGGAACAGAAAATCGGATACGTCGCGCCCGGAGCGCTCGGCGTAGCGGCTGACGATCTCGCCGCGCGTCGGAAAGCCGTTGCCGGCGCTCGGCATCTGGGCGAGCCCGTGCATCGCCGGCGGATCGCCCGCCTCGGCCCAATAGCTCAGCAGCGTCGCCAGATCGAACAGCGGATCGCCGCGCGTGCCCTGGTCCCAGTCGAGCACCGCCACGGGCGCCAGCGTCGTTGGGTCAAGCAGCACATTGTCGAGCTTGAAATCATTGTGCAGGAGGGTCGGCGCGCCGTCCGGCACCTGATTGGCGGCGAGCCAGTCGGCGACCGCCAGGCCGGCGGCGGGCGGCGCCTCGTCGCACGACATCTCCATGCGCTGGCGCCAGCCGGCGACGGCGCGCTCGAGGAAGCCGGCGGGCCGGCCGAACTCGGCGAGATCGACATCCTCCGGCCTGACCGCGTGAAACGCCACCAGCGTATCGACCAGCATATCGCCGAGCCGGTCGCCGATATCGTCGCGCCCGGCGAGAAATTGCGGCCAGGTTCCGCCGATGCAGAGGCCGGCGCGGTATTCCATGATGAGGAAGTGATTGCCGAGGATTTCCACATCGGGCGAATAATGCACGCTCCTCGGCGCCAACGGGAAGGCGCGCCACAGCCGGCTCAGGATACGATGCTCGCGCTTCATATCGTTGGCGCCGGGCGGGATATCGCCCATCGGCGGGCGGCGCAGCACCATCGGCGCATCGTCGAGGCGGATGAGATAGTTGAGGTTGCCGAAGCCGCCGGCGAATTGACGCGGTGCGTCGCGCGCGGGGTCGAAGGCAAAGCCATGCCCGGCCAGATGCGCCGCCAGCGCCGGCCAGTCCTGGGCGGTTTCGGAATCGGGTGCGAGAAATTCGGGTTCGGCGGCGCGGCGCGCCGCCGCCGCGGCTTCGGCGCTGATCATGTCGTTTTCCTGTTTCACTCAGGAGCGAGGTTAGGAACTCGCGGCCCGCCGGTCAACGCGCCGGGCGCCACTTGAAAGCCGCCAGCCTGACCGTGCCGAAGGCCAGGCCGACCAGCACAATCCCCGCCCCCGCCATGCGCACGGCGCCGAATTCCTCGCCGAGCAGCAGCGCCGTCGACGTCATGCCGGAGATCGGAATGATCAGCGAGAACGGCGCCACGGCGCTGGCCGAATTCTTGCGCATCAGATAGCTCCAGAGACCAAAGCCGCCGAAGGTCGAAATCAGGCCGAGAAAGACGATATCGCCGATGCCGCGCCAGCTCAGCCGCGCCATGATATGGAATATCTCGCTCTCGCCCTCGAAGATGTAGGACAGCGCCAGCAACGGCAGGATGCCGATGACATGCGCCCAGGCGACCAGGCGCATGACTTCGTCGGTCCCCGCCAGCTTGACGATGATGTTGGACCCGGCCCAGGTCAAAGCGGCGAGGATGACGAAGAAGAAGCCGATAATGGTGGCGCCGCCCGGCATGGTCGAGGCGATGACGACCATGCCGACGAGCGAAATGGCGATGCCGGTATACTGCGCCCAGCGCGGCTTTTCGCCGAGTATCATGAAGGCGAGGCCGGTGGTGAACAGGACCTGGGTTTGCAGCACCAGCGCCGACAAACCGGCCGGCATGCCGAACTCCATGCCGAACAGAAGCAGCGCCATCTGCGCCGCGCCCTGGGTCAAGCCGAGCAGCAGCAGCCAATAAAACGGCGTCTTCGGCAGGCGCATCAGCACCAGGATCGGCAGCCCCGCCGCGACCACCCGGACCGTCGCCATCAGGAACGGCGGCAACATATCCAGCAAATCGCGCATCACCACGAAGGTAAAGCCCCACAGAACGGTGACGAACACCGCGAGCGCGATATGGGAAACGGACATCAAGACTCCCGCCGGAAAGAGGCGGCAGGTTAGTGCGCGCGCACCGGCGCGGTCAACGCGCGCCCTCGGTTCAGGCGGTGGCGGTCCCCTTCAAATCACCGTTGGCGACCGGCACGCCGCCCTGGCCGATAATCTCGCCCGTGCGGGCGTGATGTTCGAGCCCTTGCAAGACCTGGTTAAATACCTTGCGCATCATCGGCTTCATCATCATGACGCCCATCAGCGCCCCGATGGGGCCGAATTTCGGCGTGAACGACATGGTGATGGTAACTTCCGTGTCGCGCTCGCCGCGCGAGGTGACGAGAAACTCGGCCACGGCGCGCTTCATCGGCATCGATATCTCGCTCAATTCGATCCTCTGCCGGCGCCCCTGCTCCCATTCGATCACGCGCTCGACGACGCTGTTGCCGTCGTAGAAATTGCACTTGCGACGCGCCCCGACGCCGTCGTTGTTTTCGCTCAGTTGATCTGCCGTCTCGACGAACGGATGATAGCGCGCGACGCCGCTGAAATCGGCGAGATGCCGCCATACTTCTCGCGCCGGCAGGCTGATACGCCTTGAAACATTGACTTGCATGACCTTCCTCCTCCTCCGTTATGGACCAAATAGTCCTAAATAAACAAAAAAATATTCAGGCGATGGCGTGCATCGCGGTGGCGGCAATATCGCGCAGCATGGCCGCGTCGTACCCGGCTTTGCTGAGGCAGATCATGCCGGCCAGGCAGGCCATGATGTAGCGCGCCAGCGATTGGGCATCCTTGGCGCTGTCGATCTCGCCGGCCGCCTGGCCACGGGCGATCGCCCGCGCATAGGCCTCCTCGACCATGTTCTGCGCCGCCCGCAAGCGCTCGGCCACCACTTCGTCGCGGGCGCCCAGCTCGAGCGTGGTGTTGGCGATCAGGCAACCGCGGCGTGGCCCCGGGCCGCACAGCATCTCGATGATCATCTCGAAGCGCTTTTCGATGGCGGCGCGCGGCGACGGCCCCTCCTCCAGCACCGTCAGCGACGGCTCGACCATGTTCTCGACATAGAATTGCAGCGACGACAGCAGCAATTCATGCTTGTTGCCGAAGGTGTCATAGAGGCTCGATTTGCTGAGTCCGGTGGCGGCGGTGATTTCGCTCAGCGAAGCGCTCTCAAAGCCGCGCCGCCAGAACAAATGCATGGCGTCGCCCAAGGCGTCGCTTTCGTTGAATTCACGCGGTCTGGCCATGCTCGATCATCTCTCAAAATGATCATTCAGCACAGTATATACATTACGGACCGATCAGTCCATTATATTATTTCGGGCCGGGCCGCGGCAGGATAACGAACAACAGGCCGAGAAATAGCGGCACCAGGGCGATCCACACCCAGTAGCTCAGCCGCTCGTCGAAGAAGGCCATGCCGAACAGGATGCCGGTGAGCGGCGTGATGAAATTAACGGTGGTGAAGAACACCGGCCCCATCAGCATCACCAGTTCGAGAAAGAGGTATATTCCCAGGCCCTGAACCACGGCCGACATCACCAGCGCCCATTCGGCGCCGCCGAAGCCACTGCCGAAGGCCCAGAAATCGCCGGCGGCGAACATCGCGACAAACAGGATCGGCAGCGGCGTCAAAAAATAGCCGGCGCTGAAAGACAGTGAATCCATCGCCGGCGGTCGCATTATCGCCGCCGCGATGGTTGTTGTGGCATAGCACAGCGGCACCATCAGGGAGATCAATATCCAAATTACCAAATCGGGCGACGGCAGGCTGCGCTCCGGCGCGACGATCAGCACGATGCCGGCGATGCCGATGACCAGGCCGAGATATTTGAGCCACCAGGCGCGCTCGAGGCGAAACATGACGGCGCCGAGATAGGTCATCATCGGCGCCAATGCGATGACCATGCTCATGATGCCCGCCGGCACGCCATGCCCGAGCACCACGGCGACGATGATATAGGGCACCGCGTAGCCGGAGGCGCCGGTCACCAGGTAGCATTTGAGATGGGTCAGCGTGACGCGGGGCGGCTTGCGGAACAGCAGCGAAAGGACAAACATAATGACGCCGGCGCCGACACCGAGCCAGAACACGTAGGCGAAGAACGGAATGCCGCCGCGCACCGAGACGCCGGCCAGGGTATAGGTCAGGCCGTAGGCGACGCCGGTGACGAGCAGCATGAAAAGCGGCCATCCGACATGCGGCCGCTGAAGGGCGCCGTTCATGAGCCCCGCCGCGCCTGGCGAATGGCGCGCCACACCGCCTCGGGCGTCGCCGGCATGTCGATATGACGCACGCCGAGCGGCGCCACGGCATCCATCAGCGCATTCATCACCGCGGCCAGGGCGCCGATGGTGCCGGCCTCGCCGGCGCCCTTGATGCCGAGCGAATTGGTGGCGCACAGGATCTCACTGGTAGCGGTTTCGAAACTCGGCAGAGAATCGGCGCGCGGCACGGCGTAATCCATGAACGAGGCGCCGAGCAGCTGCCCCGATTGCGCATCGTAGCGGCAATCCTCCATCAGCGCCTGGCCGACGCCTTGCGCGATGCCGCCATGCACCTGCCCGGCGACGATCATCGGATTGATCACGCGGCCGAATTCGCCGACATCCGAATAGCGTGTAATCTCCACCGCGCCGGTCTCGGGATCGACCTCGAGCTCGCATATCTGGCAGCCATTGGGAAAGGTCGGGTCCGCCACCCGGCCGACAGCTCGGCTGTCGAGCCCGGCTTCCATGCCTTGCGGCAGCTTGTCGGCATCGAGCGCCGCTTCGGCGATCTCGGCCAGCGACATCGCCCGGTCGGTGCCGCGCACCGTGTAGCGCCCGGCGCCGACGGCGATATCCTCGGGCGCCACTTCGAGCAGATGGGCGGCCAGGGTGCGCGCCTTTTCCACCACTTCGAGGCAGGCGAGATGGATCGCCGTGCCGCCGACATTGGCCGAGCGCGAACCGCCGGTGCCATAGCCGCGTGGCAAGTCGTCGCTGTCGCCTTCGACGACGCGGATGCGTGTGAAGGCAACGCCGAGCGCCTCATGCACGAGCTGGGCGAAGGCCGTCTCATGGCCCTGGCCCGAACCCATGGTGCCGACATGGACGCTGACCTCGCCACCCTTGTGAAAACGGATATCGGCGAGCTCTTCGGGAAAGGTGCCGGTCTTTTCGACATAGCTCGAGATGCCGATGCCGCGCAGGCGTCCGCTTCTTTCGGAGGCGGCGCGCCGCGCGGCGAAGCCGGGCCAATCGGCGAGCGCCTGGCAGGATTCGAGATTGGCCGCAAAATCGTCCGAATCATAGACCAGCCCGAGCGGCACGCGATAAGGCATGTCGGCCGGGGCGATGAAATTGCGGCGGCGGATCTCGTCCGGCGCCAGGCCGAGTTGGCGCGCCGCTTCCTCGGCCAAACGCTCGACCACGTAGGCCGCTTCGGGCCGCCCGGCGCCGCGATAGGCGTCGGTGAAGACGGTGTTGCTGAACACGCCCCTGACCTCGGCATAAAGCGCCGGCGTCGAATAGGCGCCGGCCAGCATCTCGGTATAGAGCAGCGACGGGCTGAGCGGCCCCATATGCGAGACATAGGCGCCGAGATTGGCCACCGTCTCGACCTTGAGGGCGAGAAAGCGCGCCTCGCCATCGAGCGCCAGGGCGGCCCTGGTGACATGATCGCGGCCTTGCGTATCGCTCAGGAATGCCTCGACGCGCCCGCTCATCCATTTGACCGGCCGGCCGAGGCGGCGCGCCGCCCACAGCATCAGGGGATGTTCCGGATAGACGAAATATTTCATGCCGAAGCCGCCGCCGAGGTCGCGCGCGATGACGCGGATCTGGCTCGGCTCCAGGCCCAAACATTCAGCCGTCAAATCGCGCACGGCGAAATGATTGTGGCAGTTGGCATGCAGCCTATAGCGCCCGCTGCGCGGGTCATATTCTCCCAATGCGCCGCGCGCCTCGATCGGCGCCGCCGTCACCCGGTTGTTGAGAAGCTCGATCTCGACCACATGTTGGGCGCCGGCGAAACCCGCTTGCACCGCCGCCTTGTCGCCGGCGAACCAGTCGAAACAGACATTGCCGGGCGCTTCGGGCCATAGTTGCGGCGCGCCCGCAGCGGCCGCCTCGGCGGTATCCACGACCGCCGCCAGCGGCTTATATTCAACCTCGATGCGCTCCACCGCGTCGAGCGCCCGGGCCGCCGTTTCAGCCACCACCATGGCGACCGGCTCGCCGACATGGCGCACCCGGCCTTGCGCCAAGATCGGCTGCGGCGGGTAAACAGCCAGCGAGCCGTCGCGCCGCGTCATCTCGACGCGCGCATCCTTGACCGAAGGCAGCGTGCCCAGGCCGTCGGCGCGCACATCGGCGCCGGTCAATACGGCCAGCACGCCGGGCGCGGCGGCGGCGGCTTTGGTCTCGATGGAGACGAGTTCGGCATGGGCGTGCGGCGAGCGCAGGATGGCGGCATGGGCCTGGCCGGGCAGATTTATCTCGTCCTGGAAACGGCCGGCGCCGGTGAGAAAGCGCGCATCCTCCTTGCGCCGCACCGCCTGGCCTATTCCAAATCCCGCCACCTTTGTTCTCCATGCTTGCGTCGCGTATCCGGACGCAACAGGTTGGAACTGACCACGGCACGGGTTAGGATGTCGCCGCCATTTCGCGGGGGAGCGAGAAAAGCGGACATGAGGTGGCCCTGACCAGAGAGCAGACGATCAATATGGTCTAACAGGGCTGTTTCAGCAATGTCGGCGACGGCGATCCGCCGGCAACACAGGATTAGAATTCAAAGGAGAGGTAAGATGTCATCTGATACGGACATTTATAAGCATCAGAATTTCGGCAACAAGCTCGGCATCGGCGACAAGGCGGCTCTGCTGATCGTCGATTTCGTCAACGGCTTCGACGATCCCGACCAGTTCGGCGGCGGCAATATTTCCGAGGCCTGCGACAATACCGTGAGCCTGCTGGCGGCGTGCCGCGACATGGGCATGACCATCGCCCATACCCGCGTCGTGCTCGCCGATGACGGCTCCGACGACAATATCATGGCGATCAAGGTGCCGGCGCTGAAGACCCTGACGGAAGACGCCGAATGCAGCCAGATCGTCGAGCGCCTGACGCCGCGCCCGGGCGAGATCATCGTGCGCAAGCGCCTGCCCTCGGCCTTTTTCGGCACGGATCTCGCGCCCAATTTCTCGATGCGCCGCATCGATACGGTGCTGGTGACCGGCTGCACGACGAGCGGCTGCGTGCGCGCCAGCGCGCTCGACGCCATGTGTTACGGCTTCCGGCCGATCGTCATCAGCGATTGCGTCGGCGACCGCGCCTTGGGGCCGCACGAGGCCAACCTGTTCGATCTCAAACAAAAATACGCCGAGCTCATGACCCGCGACGAGGCCATCGCCGAACTGACATCGCGCCAGGCGCAAGCCGCCGAGTAATAAAGGCGAGCGACAACGAACATTGGGGGGAACATGAAAGCGGTGGTCATTCGCGAGCATGGCGGCATCGACAAGCTGCTCTACGAAGATGTCGAAAAGCCGACGGCCGGGCCGGGCGAGGTGCTGGTCAAGATCGGCGCCAGCGGCGTCAACCATCTCGACCATGATTTGCGCGAAGGCATCGCCGGGTTCGAGACCGAGCTGCCGCTGGTGATGGGGGTCGAGGGCGTCGGCGAGGTGGTGGCGCTCGGCGAGGGTGTGTTGAGCGCCAATGTCGGCGACCGCGTCGCCATCGATTTCGCGCAAGGCGACCCGCAAAGCAATATGTGGCTGAGCGGCCTCGACGGCGTCGATTTCTGCCATGGCCGTATCGGCGTCACCCAATGGGGCACCCATGCCGAATATACCCGCTGCCTGGCGACCTCGCTGATGCCGCTGCCGGACGGCCTGTCGTTCGAAAATGCGGCGGCCTCCGTCGTCGCCTTCGGCACGTCTTGGCACATGACGGTGACCCTGGGCCAGGTGCAGGCCGACAAGACGGTGCTCGTCAACGCCGCCGGCAGCGTCGTCGGCAGCGCCGCCATTCAGATCGCCAAGCTGCACGGCGCGCGCGTCATCGCCTCGGCCGGCTCCGACGCCAAGCTCGAAAAAGCCAAGGACCTCGGCGCCGACGAGGTGATCAACTACACCAGCCAGAACATCCGCGAGGAAGTGTCGCGCATGACGGGCGGCTTCGGCGTCGATCTGGTCATCGAATCGGTCGGCGGCGACGTGCTGGTGCAGAGCATCGACGCGGTGTGCGAGAACGGCCGCCTGATCACCTGCGGCGCCCATGCCGGCGAAGTGGTGCCGATCAACATCATCGAGCTGTTCCGCAAACATATGATGCTGCATGGCAGCCATTTCGCCGGGAAACGCGAAGTGGCGCATGTCCTCAAGCTGGTCAATGAGGGCAAGCTGAAGCCGGTCATAAACGCCGTCATGCCGTTCAGCGAGGTCCGCGAAGCGGCGCGCAAAACCGCCGAGCGCGACGTCTTTGGCAAGATGGTACTGGTGCCCTAATTCCCGACAGCGTATGCAGGGCACCCACGAATAAGCCCTTCTTCCCCGAGGGGAAGAGGGGTTGGGGAGAAGGGGCAAACTAAGCGCGCGGAGCGCGCTGCGCGCGCTTGGCTCTCCCCTCCAACCCAAACCCTTCCTCCCCGCTGGGGAGTAAGGGCCTATTCGGAAGATTGATGAGGCGAATATTATGACTCACTCTTGGAAATGGGGAATCCTGTTCAGCGGCGACAATCTCACGCTCGACGAGACCGTGGCCTATGCCCGCGACGCCGAGGACGCCGGCGCCGACAGCCTGTGGACGACCGAGCTCGGGCGCGACGCTTTCGTGCCGCTCGCCGCGATGGCGGCCGAATGCAAAAAGGTCCGGCTCGGCACCGGCGTCGCCACCTATGCGCGGCCGCCGGCGATGACCGAGATCAGCGCCATGTCGATGGCCGAGATGAGCGGCGGGCGCTTCATCCTCGGCCTCGGCACGGCGCCGCCGATGTGGAACGAGAATTGGCATCAATTGACGGTCGATAAGCCGGCGCTACGCATGCGCGAATATGTCGAGGCGATCCGGCGCATGTGGACGGCGAGCCCGACCAACCCGATCGACTACGACGGCGAATATATCAAGGTCAGCGACTATCGCCGCATCATGGCGCCGCCCTACCCGCCGCTGCCGATCTACCTCGCCGCCGTGCAGCCGGCGATGCTGCAACTGTGCGGCCGAATTGGCGACGGATTGATCGCCAACCTCTTGAACACGCCGCAATATTTTACCGACATCGTGCATCCCAACATCAAGAAGGGCCTGGCCAAGGCGGGCCGCGTGATCGGCGATATCGAGCTGTGCTCGCTGAAGGTCTGTTCCGTCGACAAGGACCGCGAGCGGGCGCGCCGCCGCGCCAGGCCGCCCATCGCCTTCTATTCCAACCTGCCCTATTTCGACCAGGTGCTCGACCCGGCCGGCTTCACGGAGGAGAAAATGGCGATCCGCGCCGCCATGGCCGAGAACGACGTGCAAAAAATGCTCGATCTGGTGACCGAAGACATGATCGACGCGCTGGTGCTCGCCGGCACGCCCGACGAGGTGCGCAAGAAGCTGGAAAGTTTCGACGGCCTGTTCGAGACGCTTATTCTTTACTGCCCGATGCCGTGGCTCGAGCCCGAGGAATCGAAGGACAATCACGAGGCGATGATCGAGACGTTTGCCGCCTAGGGCGGCGCCGGTTGATCTATTCGCTGGCCGGTTCCTCGATGCGGAACGGGCACAGGAAATTGCCGACCATTGTCGTGCCGACTGAAAACTTGCCGACCGACGAACCACAGCCGGTTCCGACCAATAGAAACTGATCGAGCCGTTCGGGCGTGCCCTTCGGATTGCGATAGATACGGCTGCAACGCCTATAACCGTCCGCCACATCCCACTTCCAGCACGCCCAACCATCCTCAACGGTGAGGGTACCGCGCGACTCGTTCTCGTCATTGTCCCAGCGCCGGACCGTGCCGTCGGCATTTTGGCGATGCCACCACTGGATACCGGCTGCGTAGTCCTGCCCTGTAATTGTCTGGCCCAACAGCAGAGCCTCAATTTCTCGTTGCCCCAGCATGTCTCCCTGAAGCTCGGCCTCGCCTTCATAGATGGGCATTCCGGCCAACCTGAACCCGTCAACAAAGTGACGGTGATCCTTTTGTAATTTCATCGGAATCAAACGCAAACCCGCCAACATTTGCAATGTCAGATCCGGCCGATGCTTCATCAGGATGTCGAGTTGCGCTCGCGCCTCGGTCGGCCTGCCGAGATGGGCCAGCGCCGACGTCAGAATCCACGAAGCAAAATAACTGGTCGGGGATTCTTGTTGGAACAGTGCCGCATTCTCGACCGCCTCCTCGTAGCGCCCCATGTGGAAGAGGATAATCGCCTTTTCCAGGGCATAGCGCGCCGGTGGCTTGGGGTTGAGGCGATATGCGTCCTCGATGACTTCACGCGCCCGTGCATGCGCTCCGCTGTTACTCAGAATTGCCGCGTAGTTCAACAAAATCTCCGCGTCGGACGGCGCCAGGGAGATTGCCCGGCGCACCAACTCAAGGGCGTGTTCGTAGCGGTCATGGCGGCTGTAATCGAATGTCTTCATGCGCGCCCACAAGGCCTGGGCGATGGCCAGGGTGGGCTCATGTTCGAGCGCGGAATTGACGGCCAAATAGGCGAGATCGCTGGGCGTGCCCTTTTGAAGATTGTCGAACTCGCCGGACAATTGCCATTTCACGATCTCGACTCTGGCCCAGGCATGAGCGCCATGGGCGAGCGAGAATTCGCCATCGATCTCAAGCGCCTTCTTGAAAAATTCGATCGAGCGCAGAAGGTCCTCAAGGTTGGAACCGCGGATTGTCTCCATACCGCGCAGATAGAGATCATAGGCTTCGAGACTGGCTGTCGGTGCACGCGCTTCTTCGGGCGTCCGGGGCAGGATGGGCAGCGCCGCGATGATTTTTCCGATGGCCTCGTCCTGGAGCGCGAAGATGTCCTCGTATGCGCGGTCGAAGCGCTCGGACCAGACATGGCCGCCGGTGGCGGCGTCGATGAGCTGGGCGTTGAAGCGCACCTGCCCGCCGGCACGCTGGACCGAGCCTTCGAGGATGTAGCGAACGCCAAGCTCGCGCCCCACCGCCTTCACGTCCACCGCCCGGCCCTTATAGGTGAATGACGTGTTGCGGGCGATGACGAAGAGCTCCGGGATGCGCGAGAGGTCGGTGATCAGCGTATCCGTCATGCCGTCGACGAAATATTCTTGGCTCGCATCGCCCGACATGTTGGTGAACGGCAGCACGGCGATGGAGGGCTTGTCGGGGAGCGCCAGCGGCGGGTGCTCGGGGAGGCCGGCTTCTCGTAGTGCCGCTAAAAACCGATCGAGATACGCCTGGTCCTTTAGGAATCTTTACTCGCCTCTGATGAAGGACACATTTGCGTCGGGCATTGTTGCGAAAAGCCGCTCAACATAGTTGCGCCCACCCTCGACGTCGCCCTCGAGCGTCGAAATTGCCGCAAGTTCCCACAAGGGTCTCTGCCGCGTAAACCAATTCGCGTCGGGGGAGGCCAAGAGGGCCTCGTGGATCTCCCTCGCTTCGCCGAACTGGCCAAGCATTACATGGCTCGTCGCGAGCCAAGATGGGAACATCGGCTGGTGGTAAGGTTCGAGCCGCATGGCGCGCTTCACAAGCTTCATGCCTTCTTCTGGAAGCCCGCTCGAGAGCTTCACCCAACCGGCAATAAATAGCTTACTCCCGTTTGTCGGATTGAGTTTGGTCATGCGATCGGCATGAGCCAAAGCGGACGCGTGGTTGCCTTCGAGCAACTCGATCGATCCCAGGAGTCCGTGATCGGTGTAGGCGCCATCTTTGATCGATAATGTCTTTTCACCGAATTCGCGGGCCAGAGCCCAATCTTTCTCCGGCTCTTCACTCAGGAACAAGGTCACCTTTTGGAAATACAGCCACCCCATTGAAGCGTTCGCGCCAGCGCTGTTCGGTTGTCGATCGAAGGCTTGTGTATACAGCCGTTCGGCGTCGGTGTGTCCTTCGGGGGTCCAGGAGAGCCAGCGGGCGCGGCCCTCCACAGTCAAGCGAAACGCCTCTAAATCGCCGGCCAACTCTTCGGACATCTGCCTTGCCTGCTCGCCCAAAGTAAGCTCGACTTGCATTTCCTCGACGATCTTGCGGGTGATTTCATCCTGGAGAGCGAAGATGCTGTCGAGGTTTCGATCGTAGCGTTCGGCCCAAAGGTGGCGGCCGTCGATGGCATCGACGAGCTGGACGGTGACGCGGAGTTGATCGCCGTCGCGCTGGACGCTGCCTTCCATCACGTAGCGAACGCCGAGCTGCTCGGCCACTTCCTGCACACGCACGGGCTTGCCCTTGTAGGTGAAGGCGGAGTTACGGGCGATCACGAATATGTCGGGCGAAGTGGAGAGCACGGCGATGACGTTTTCCGTTAACCCGTCGCCGAGATAGTCCTGTTCGGGATCGCCGGTGAGATTGTCGAACGGCAAGACGGCAATCGAGGGCTCTTCGGGCAGCGCGTAAGCCATCTTGGCCGGATCCGCCGCCTCGACATGCGGCAGCCAGGGTTCAAGGGCAAGCAAGACGCCCGCCGCGATGGCGAGCACGACCACCGCCGCCGCCGCCGGTATCGTCCAGCGCCGGCGGCGCGCCGTTCCGGCTGC
>CAJXFT010000069.1 GCA_913053235.1 uncultured Alphaproteobacteria bacterium | reverse complement strand
CGGCCTGTTGTCGCTGCCGCGCGATATCGGCCCGCATCCCGAAGGCGGCAAGATGATCAGCGCCGGCATCGGGCGCTTCGGCCCCTATGTCAAACATGACGGCAAGTTCAAATCGCTGAAGAAGGACGATGACGTGCTCGCCATCGGCCTCAACCGCGCCGTGATTCTGTTGGCCGAAGCCAGCCAGCGCGGCGGCGCGGTGCTGCGCGAGCTCGGCGCCCATCCCGACGACGGCGCGCCGATAACCCTGAAAAAAGGCCGCTACGGCCCCTATGTGCAGCACAAGCGCACCAACGCCACCCTGCCCAAGGGCGTCGAGGAGAATGACCTCAACCTCGATCAGGCGGTCGCCTTGATCGCCGCCAAGGCGGCCAAGAAGAAGGGCACCAAGAAAAAAGCGGCGCCCAAGAAGAAGGCAGGCGCCAAAAAGAAGGCGGGTGCCAAGAAAAAGGCGGGCGCAAAAAAGACCGCCGTAAAAAAAGCGAGCGCCGAGGATTCCTAAACCTGGACCGACCGGGCGTCGAGCGCCCGCACGCTTCCCCGACAAAGAAGAAATCCGCCGTTTTATCGCCGCCAGCCCGGGCCGCGTCGGCAAGCGCGAGATCGCCCGCGCATTTTCCATCAGCGGCGACGGGCGCGCTCATTTAAGGGAAATTCTGCGCCAACTGCGCGAAGAGGGACTGTTCGACCGCCTTGGCGGCGGCGCCGGCGAAAGCCGGGCCTCGTTGCCCAATGTCTGCGTGCTCGAGGTCGAGCGCATCGATTCCGACGGTGAATTGCGCGCCCGCCCGGTGCAGCCCGAGGCCGCGGACGCGCTGTTTCCGGACATCTATGTGTCGCCCGAAACGCCGAACCAGGGCGCGCTCGGCGTCGGTGACCGCGTCCTGGCGCGGCTCACCCAACGCGCCGACGGCAGCTATCAGGCGAGCGCCATCCGGGTGCTCGATGGCGGCGGCGGGCGCCTGCTCGGCCGCTTCATCGCCGACGATATCGGCGACGCCGGCGGCGGGCGCATCCAACCGGCCGAGCGGCGCGCGCGCAGCGACTATCTGGTGGCGCCCGAGCAGCGTGGCGGCGCCGTGGCGGGCGAGCTGGTATTGGCCGAGATGCTGCCCGGGCGCAGCCTCGGCCTGCCACGGGCGCGGGTGAGCGAGCGCCTCGGCGCCATGGACGCGCCGCGCGCCATCAGTCTGCTCGCCATCCACGCCAATTTCATCCCCACCGAGTTCTCCGACGCCGCTCTCGCCGCCGCCGCCGCCGCCGGCCCGCCGACGCTCGGCCGGCGCACCGATTTGCGCGCCCTGCCGCTGGTCACCATCGACGGCGTCGATGCGCGCGATTTCGACGATGCCGTGTGGGCCGAGGCCGACAGCGACCCGGACAATCCGGGCGGTTGGCATATCCTCGTCGCCATCGCCGACGTCGCCCATTATGTGCGCGCCGATGAAGCGCTCGACAGGGATGCGCGCGAGCGCGGCAATTCGGTCTATTTCCCCGACCGCGTGGTGCCGATGCTGCCGGAGGCGCTGTCCAACGGCCTGTGCTCGCTCAGGCCGGGCGAGGAGCGCGCCTGCCTCGCCGTTCATCTTTACCTCACCGCCGACGGCGAGATCCGCCGCCATGAATTCACCCGCGGCCTCATGCGCTCGGCGGCGCGGCTCAATTACGGGCAGTTTCAAAAGGCCCTCGACGGCCATCCCGACGATGCCTTGAAGCCGTTGATGGCGTCGGTCGTAGAGCCGCTATGGGGCGCCTATTCGGCGCTCGCGGCGGCGCGCCGCAAGCGCGGCGCATTGGAGCTTGAGCTGCCCGAAAAAGAGGTGAAGCTGGCGCCCGACGGCAGCGTCGAGCGCATCTCGGATGCGCCGCGTTATGACAGCCATAAATTGATCGAGGAATTCATGATCGCCGCCAATGTCGCGGCGGCACAAACGCTCGAAGCCAAACAGGCCGCCTGCGTCTACCGGGTGCACGATCAGCCGGACCCCGCCAAATTGGAGAATCTTCGCGAAATTCTTGCCGGGCTCGGCCTCAAACTGTCGGTCAGCCGCCAGCTCAGCGCCGCCAATTTCAACCACATCCTGGCCAAGGCGGCGGACGGCCCGGACCATCATGTGGTCAGCATGCTGGTGCTGCGCGCCCAGGCGCGGGCCGAATATTCAGCCCATAATTACGGCCATTTCGGCCTCGGCCTGAAGCGCTATGCGCATTTCACCTCACCGATCCGACGCTATGCCGATCTGCTGGTCCACCGCGCCCTGATCGCGGCGCTCGATCTCGGCGAAGGCGGGCTGGCGGGCGGCGGCGAAGCCGAATTCGCCGAGATCTGCACGCATATCTCAGAGACCGAACGGCGCGCCGTGGCGGCCGAGCGCGACGCCAGGGAGCGCTACATCGCGGCCTATCTCGGCGCCCGGCTGGGCGCCGATTTTGCCGCCCGCATCTCCGGCGTGGCGCGCTTCGGCGTCTTTATCGAGCTCGATGAAAGCGGCGCCGACGGGCTGATACCGGCGCGCGCCCTCGGCGGCACACGGCCGCGCCACGACCCGAGGCGGCAAACCCTGAGCGTCGGCGCCAGCGTTCTCAGCCTCGGCGAGCGCGTCGTGGTGCGCCTCGTCGAGGCCGACGCGCTGACCGGCGGCATGATCTTCGATCTCCTCGAAGTGAACGGCAAGAGCTGGCAACAGCCGCGCCAAAGCGACAAAACCCGACCCCGCGCCAAACACGGCAAACCGGCCAAGCGCGGCAAACGCGGCAAGCGCAAATAGGCGCGCTTGAACAAGCCCGGCCCGGCGGCACTGGCGCTGGGGCGCATCCTGGTTTATTCTGGCGGATTGGGCAAAAAGCGGTTCGAATCCGCGAGGGAGACTGGCGTGGCCAAACCAACGCCGCCACAACGCCGCTGGCTTGAGCGCGGACTCGTTCAGCCGGGCGGAAAATTGCCGCTGTTCGACGGTGACGGACAGCAGATCTCAAGCCGCACGGTGCGCGCCTGCCTGGGCGCCGGCTGGGCCGAGCCGTGGCGCCACAACCCGATCAAACCGGATTGGCTGATTTGCCGTATCACGGCCGAGGGCCGCGCCGCCATCGGCGGCGCCGAGTAGACGCACCCGACACCATGACGGAAGACATGACGGCAGCGGATGGCGCTGCGCCGCATGATGGCGAAACGCCGCAAACGACCTTGCGCGCCATGCTCGCGGTTATCGCCAGCACCGGGCTGATCGGCCTGACCTTCGGCTACTCGCTGCCGCTGCTCGCCATCATTATGGAAAAGGTGCAGATCGGCTCGACCGTGATCGGCCTCAGCGCGGCCAGCGAATCCGCCGCCATTCTCTTTTTTGGCCCCTTCGTACCGCGCTTTATCGGCACTCTCGGCCTCCGGAACGCGATGTTCGTGGCGATCTTGATCGGCACGCTGGCGCTTGGAGCGCTGGCCTTCTTCGACCCCCGATACGTCTGGTTTCCGCTCCGCTTCATCCTCGGCGGTGCCGTCTTTGTCTGCCTCATCATCACCGACATCTGGGTTACCCAGGGCACCAGCAAGGAGCGGCGCGGCCGCATGATCGCCATATATGGCACATCTATCACCGGCGGCCTGGCGGCCGGGCCGCTGCTGGTGCCGCTGATCGGCAGCGATGGCACGCTGCCGATATTCCTCGGCGCCGCCATGCTGGCCGGCGCCGCCATCCCGCTTGTCCTCGCCTATGGCCCGGCGCCGGCCATGGAGCAGACCGGCAAACTGCGCCCACGCGCCCTGTTGCTGGCGGCGCCGTTGCTGGTCGCCGGCGTCTTCGCCTTCGGCATCGTCGATTCTTCGGCGCTCTCGCTGTTGCCCGTTTTCGGTCTTCATCTCGGCATGGCCGAGGAAGCGTCGGTGCTCCTGGTGACACTCCTCGTCGCCGGGTCGATCGGATTGCAACTGCCGATCGGCTATCTTTCCGACCATTGGGAGCGCCACCACGTGTTGCAGCTATGCGCCGTTGCCGGCGCCGGGGCGGCGATCGCCTTTCCCTTCACCCTCGGCACCGATTGGGCGATGTGGATCAGCCTGTTCGTTCTCGGCGGCGCCATCTCGGGCCTCTATACCGTTTCCCTGGCGATCCTCGGAGACCGCTATAGGGGCGGCGAGCTGGCCGCCGCCGTTTCTCTTATCGCCATGATTTTTGCCGTCGGATCGACCCTCGGGCCGGTGATCAGCGGCGGCGCCATCGATCTGTGGGACCCGTATGGCCTCAATGTGATAATTATCGCCGCCTTGGGCCTGGTTTTGGGGCTCGCCGTTGTTCTCGCCCTGCGCCGGTGGCGCGACACTTGACAGGGATTGGGCTGGCTGTATTGTCCGCCCGACTATTTGTCCTGAAAAAAATCCAGAATCCGAACCATGGCCAAGGCAAACAGCATATTGATCAAGCTCGTCAGTTCGGCTGGCACCGGCTTCTATTATACGACGCGGAAAAACCCGAAAACGCTGACCGAGAAAATGGTCGTGCGTAAATTCGATCCCGTCGCGCGCCGCCATGTCGAGTTCAAAGAAGCCAAAATAAAGTAACCGGCGCTCGGCGCCATGCCATCCATGACAAACCGGTCTCTCTCGGCCTTCAAAGGCCGGCGGGTTTTTCGCTTGCGGCGATTTCTGCCCGTTCTCCTGCTCGCCATGGCGCTCGGCCTCGCCGCCATCTCGGCGCGCGCCGAATCCACCCCCGGATGGCGGGCCTTTACCGCCGGCGATCATGAAAAGGCCGAGGCCATCTGGCGCCCGCTTGCCGAATCCGGCGATCACAACGCGGCTTTCGGCATGGCCGTGTTGGCGCAAACGCGGAATCAACTGGAGCAGGCGGCGCGCTGGTACGAACAGGCGGCGCGCGCCGGCATGACCAACGCCCAGGTGCTGTTGGGCGCCATGTATATCGATGGCCGCGGCGTGCCGCGCGACGCGGTGCGCGCCTACGCCTGGTTGCACCGCGCCACCTTGGACGGTCACGCCAACGCCGCGCGCGCCCGCGACGCCGTCGGCGCGGCGCTCACCCGCGATCAGCTGGCCGCGGCCGAAGCGCTCAGCCTGACGCTGCGCGCGCCCGAGTAAAATGAGAAATTCGGCTGGGGCCGCCCTCAGGCGGCGATGACAACGCAGTCGCGCCCGCCGCGCTTGGCCTCGTAGAGCGCTTCATCGGCGCGTTTTAATTGCCGGTCCGGCAATTCCGATGTGCTCTCGCGCATCGCCACGCCGACGCTCACCGTGACGGTGATCGTTCCCTCCGGCGTTGCCGCCTTGATCGGCACGCTGGCGATGTCGTCGCGGATACGCTCGGCAACCGATTGCGCGTTTTCCTGCGTGGCGTTGGTCATGACGATGAGGAATTCCTCGCCGCCCAGGCGCGAGGCCAAATCCTGGCCGCGCACGACCAATTGCAGGCGCGCCGAGATTTCCTTGAGCACTTCGTCGCCGACATCGTGCCCATAGCTGTCGTTGACCTTCTTGAAATGGTCTATGTCGACCATGATAAGGGCGATATTGCGATCCTCGGCGCTCGGATCCTTGGCCAGGCCGGCGAGATGGCGGGTGACGTAGCGCCGGTTGTAAAGCCCCGTGAGCCCGTCGGTGAACGCCATATCGACGCTCTTTTCCAGAGCGCTGCGCATTTCCTCATGGTAGCGGCGGTAGCTCGACTGGGTCAGCGCCCGCGCCCGCGCTTCGCTGAAATCGAGCGGCCGCATGATGTAGTCGCTGACGCCCAAATCGAGCGCCTTGGTGACCTGTTCGGGCTCACAATTGTCGACGATGACCAGAATCGGCGTGTGGCGCGTCTCGGTATGCGAGCGCAGCTGTGAGCACAGGCGCAACGGATCGCTGCCGCTCAGGCTGAGGCTTACGAAGACGATGTCATAGCTCTGTTCCAGGGCCTTCTTCATCGCCTCGCGGGAATCCGAAAGCTTATCCACATGGCTGCTGTCATCGAATATCGAGGCAATCAGATCGCCTTCGGTGGACTCTTCGCCGACAAACAGAACCCGTTGCCCGTGCAGCAGATCGTCGCGGTTTTCGACGTCGCGCAAGGTGTTCATCTGGCGTGACGTCTCTTCGCGCAGGCGAAGTTCATCCAACAGCATCTTCACCCGCAGCAGTGAGCGCAGCCGGGCAAACAGCGCCAGGTCGCGCACCGGCTTGGTGAGAAAATCGTCGGCACCGGCTTCGAGGCCGGTCACGCGGTCCGATTGCTCGTTCAGCGCCGTCACCATGATCACCGGCAACAACGCCGTCGCCGGGTCGGCCTTGATGCGCCGGCAGACCTCGAAACCGTCCATCTCCGGCATCATCACATCGAGCAGAACGATATCGGGCGGCTCGGATTTTATTATCTCGAGCGCCTCGGCGCCGCTGTTGGCGGTGATGACGTCGTAATATTCGGCTGAAAGCTTGGCTTCCAGCAGCCTGACATTGACGGGAATATCGTCGACGACTAGGACACGGGCGGACATTTCATTGCCTTATTGCCTCAAACCGATGGCGGGGCCGTATTGCCGATATTCGGCGAAAATTCACGCGAATCATGTCTTCGTTGGTGGCAGTCTACAATCGGATCGTTAAGCTATTGTTATGATGGCAAAGCCGATGCATGAAGATGTCAGCCGGCAGCTTGCGGCGCTGCACCTCGATCCGGCGCGGCCGCTTATCCTGTGCGATGCCGACGAGGTTCTGCTCGCCTTCATGGCGGCGTTTGAGCGCTTCCTGCATGGCCGCGGCTACTACTATATATGGCGCTCCTACGCGCTTGACGGCAACATCCGCCTAGGCGCCGACGGCGGCGCCGTGGCCAAGGCCCGGGTGGGCGAGCTTATCGAGGAATTCTACGCCGATCACGGCGCCACATTGGCGCCGGTCGCCGGCGCGGCGGCGGCGCTCGAGCGGCTCGCGGCGCGCGCCGATATCGTCGTGCTGACGAATCTCTGGCCCCGGCATCTCGAAGCGCGCCGGCGCCAGCTGGCCGGCCATGGAATGCCTTTTCCGGTGATTTCCAACTCCGGCTCCAAGGGCCCACCCGTCGCCTGGTGCGCCGAGCGCCTGCAAACCCCGCTCTACTTCATCGACGACAGCCCGCGCCACCACAGCTCGGTGGCGCGCGCGGCGGCGCGCGCCGTGCGCATTCACTTCATCGCCGAGCGCCGGCTCTCGGGCCTCTTGGAAACGGCGGCGGACAGCCACTACCGCACCGATACCTGGCCCTCGGCGCGCCGCGTCATCGAACGCGACCTCGCGGCCAAGGGATATTGAGGCATGCGCATCGGCATCGATCTAGGCGGCACCAAGATCGAAGCCATCGCCCTTGGCGATAACGGCGAAACCCTGGCGCGGCGGCGCACCAGCTCGCCGCAAGGCGACTACGAAGCGACGTTAGCCGCCATCCGGGGCCTGTTGGCGGCGGTCGAGGGTGAAGCCGGCGGTCGCGGCAGCATCGGCGTGGCAACGCCCGGCGCGCTGTCGCCGGCGAGCGGACTGATTGTGAATTCGAACTCGCATTGGCTGATCGGCAGGCCGCTGGCGAAGGATTTGCAAAGCCGCCTCGGCCGCCCTGTCCGCCTCGCCAACGATGCCGATTGTTTTGCTCTCTCGGAAGCGGTGGACGGTGCCGCATGCGGGGCATACAGCGTCTTTGGCGTCATTCTCGGCACCGGCGTGGGCGGCGGCATCGTCATCGACGGGCGGCTGCTCCGCGGCGCCAATGCGATCGCCGGCGAATGGGGCCACAACCCGCTGCCCTGGCCCGTCGATGACGAGCGCCCGGGGCCGCCATGCTATTGCGGCCGGCGGGGATGCATTGAGACCTTTCTCTCGGGGCCGGGTCTGGCGCGCGATCATGCCACCAGTATCGGCGCCACCAGTACCGGCGCCAGCATGGCGGGCGCCGATATCGCCGCCGCCGCCGCTGCCGGCGATGGCTCATGCCGCGCCACGATGGCGCGCTTCGAGACGCGCCTGGCGAAAGCGCTGGCGAGCGTCATTAATGTGATCGATCCGGAAGTCATCGTGCTCGGTGGCGGCGTTTCCAATATTGAACGCCTCTATCAAAACCTGCCCGGATTATGGGGTGAATATGTTTTCAGCGACAGCGTACGCACGCGTCTCGCGGCTGCCCGCCACGGCGATTCGAGCGGCGTGCGCGGCGCCGCCTGGCTGTGGCCGAATCAACAATCCGGCGGCGCGATTTCCTCGTAATTTTCGAGCACCGCGAGGACGGCGAAATTGCCGTAATCGATATCGTAGCGATGCGCCACGCCGAACCCGTTAATCAGCGCGCCGACTTCGAAATCCGGCTCCGAATCGCCGCCCTGAAGCGAGAAATAAGCCATGCGCACCGGCCACACCTTTTCATCCGCCGCCGCTTCCGCGCCGGCGTCGCTGGCGGCGCCGGGCGGCGCATGCATCCTCGGCGCGGCGAAAACGGTCGACACCTCATAGATTCCCTCGAGGCTGGCGCCATCGAACATCAACGCCGTATAGCCGCTCTTGCCGGCGCGCATGCGCGCCATCATGCGGCGCGAATATTCGCTCGGAAACAGGGCGCCCTCGGGCAGCGCCTCGACATGGGCATCCGGCTTCGTATAGACCACCGAACCGGCGCCGCCGGCGGCGGCCAGGCTGGCCTCGCCGACGATATTGTCGATCATGTCGCCATTGGCGAAATGGCTGGCCTGAAAGCGCAGTTTCATGCCGTCCTTGGCTTCCCAGCCCGAGAAGGTCAGGCCGATCTGGTTGTTGGTATCCTGCGAGGTGGCCAGGATCAGGCTGGTATGCTGATTGACGTTCCAGCCGTCGCAGGCATCCAGCCATTCGAAATACATTTCACCCGAAGCGCCGATGATGCCGCTCGATGCTTCGGCGTTGGCGAGAGACATGCGGTAGAGGCCGCTGTGCGGCGTAAACCATATTTCCGCCGCGGAGCCCGCCACCGGCGCCGCCAACCAGCCCGCCGCCGCCAGGCAAAGCATTAATATTACTGCCCATTTCCGTTTCATCGTCACCTTCGCCGCCGGCGCCGTTTCGAGGCGCCGCCAGGCCGGCGGCGCGGCGACCAGCATGTATGATTCGAGGCAATGGGTCAAAGGCGGCCGGGGCGGTCAAAATTTCCGCCCGCCGCGCCGAACGGGCTGCAATTTTTTCCGCTGCCCGGCAATCCACCAGCAATCCGCCAGCAATCCATTGATTCGACACAATGTATTTTTTGGCACGCCGTTTGCACCGTTGAGACTGAAATTATGCCGTGGCGCAATCGCGGCTTCGACGACACTTATTGCACAAGGAGAGGTGTGGCATGGCCCATTCGACAAACACGGTAGAAGATTTTCCGGAGCCCGGATCAGAGCTTGCGATCAGCGTCGGCGCGATCGCCGAAAAGCTGTTGCAGACCATTCGCGACCGCGGCGACCGTACGGATTCCGATCAACGCGGCCTGTTGGAACGCGCCCTCGCGGTGGCGACCGAGGCCGAGCAGCGCCTGGCCGAGCAGAGCCGGCGTATCGCGCTGTTGGAAATGCTGACGCTCACCGACGAGGTCACCGGCCTGATGAACCGGCGCGGCTTCGACCGCGAGCTCAGGCGCGCCCTGGCCAATGCCCGGCGTTATGAAGAATGCGGCGTACTCACGCTGATCGATCTCGACGATTTCAAAACCATCAACGATGTCTACGGTCATCTCGCCGGCGACCGCGTGCTGCGCACCATCGGCCAGCTGCTGCAATTGCAGATTCGCGAGAATGACAGCGTGGCGCGTATCGGCGGCGATGAATTCGCCATTCTCCTGGCCAAATGCGGCGGCGACAAGGGCATCGGCCGGGCCGGCGAGATTGAAATCGTGCTCAATGAGCATTTCGTCAATTTCGGCGGCGCCGCGATTCCGGTACGCGGCAGCGTTGGCATCACCAGGTTCGACAAGAGCGACGACAGCGAGAGCGTCATCGCCCGCGCCGACCAGGACATGTACCGCAAAAAGCACGCCAACGCGCGTGATCGGGCGCGCAGCGGCCATTCGCTGCTGCTCGGCCCGCATGTAGGCGAATCAGACTAGCCGCCAAGTCACGTCTCTCCACACAGACTCGCCACTTTCGGCGGGGCGCTTCGGCGCCCCGCCAATTGGCGTTGGCGGGCGCGAAAAGCTATTCTCCCGGCGGCGCCCGCCTTTGGGGCCAATTTTCGTGGGGGAAACCATCATCATGTCCGGTCGAATAGATGCACGCCTGGCCCAATTGGCCGTCGAGTTGCCAGCACCTCCGGTCCCGGTGGCCGCTTATGTGCCCTATGTTCAAACGGGCAATCTCGTCTTTATCTCGGGCCAAGTTTCGTTCCTCGGCGATGATGATTCCTCGGCCGGCAAAGTCGGCGCGGACCTCACGCCCGAACAGGGCCAGCAGGCGGCACGCAACTCGGCGCTCAACAGTTTGGCGCATTTGAAGAACGCCTGTGGCGGCGATCTCGACCGCGTCAAACGCTGCGTCGGTTTGCGCATCTATGTCGCCAGCGCGCCGGACTTTACCGGTCAGCCCGCCGTCGGCAACGGCGCCTCCGAGCTGGTCGTCGAGATTTTCGGCGATGCCGGCAAACATTCGCGCGCCGCCGTCGGCGTCACGGCGCTGCCGCTCAACTGCGCGGTCGAAGTGGAATCGGTGTGGGAAATAGACTAATGGAGCGAGACAACAGGCCATGACAGCGGCCTTTACCGGCGGCCAGGCGCTCGTCGAGACGCTGATCGGCCACGCCGTCGACACGGTCTTTTGCCTGCCCGGCGAAAGCTATCTCGGCGTCATCGAAGCGTTGCGCGAGCACCAGAATGAGATTCGCCTCATCGTCACGCGCCATGAATCGGGCGCCAGCTTCGCCGCCTGCGCCCATGCGCGCATGACCAACAAGCCCGGCATCGCCTTCGTCTCGCGCGGCCCGGGCGCCACCAACGCCGCCATCGGCGTGCATACGGCGCGCCAGGATTCGACGCCGATGGTGCTCTTCATCGGCCAGGTGCCGACCGACCAGATCGGCCGCGAGGCGTTTCAGGAGGTCGATTACCACCTCATGTACGGCCCCCTCGCCAAGGGCGTCATGCAGGCCCTGCTGCCGGGCGAAGTCGCCGAGATCACCCAGAAGGCGCTGGCGCTCGCGGTCGATGGGCGGCCCGGTCCGGTCGTCGTCGTGCTGCCCGAGAACGTCACCACCAGCGAATGCAAGAATAAGGAGATTCCAGCGCCGGTGCCGCGCCCCGTCAATGAGGTCGATGCCGAGGCCGTGGCGCGCGCCGCCGAAATGATCGATCAATCGCGCCATCCCGTCGTGATCGGCGGCGAAATGGTCAATTTCGAGGCCTGCAACGATGCCCTCGAAGGCTTTCTCGAAGCTTCCGGCGCCGGCCTCGCCGCCGCCTTCCGCCGTCAGGGCGTGATCGCCACCGACCATCCCGCCTATTTCGGCCATTTCGGCCTGGCGCTGGCGCCCTATCAAAAGGAGATATGGGACGAGGTCGATCTGGTGATCGCCGCCGGCAACCGGCTCGATGCCGCGACCACCATGGATTTCGAGCTGGTGAGCCGGGAGCAGCTCCTCATTCACATCTATCCCGACTTCGCCGTGCTGCGCGTCAACGCCCCCGACGTGGCAATGCAGTCCGATTGCGGCGCCGCCCTGGAGGCGCTGAGCAAGGCCGTCAGCGCGCCGCCGCCGCAAGAGCGCGTGGCCTGGCGGCGGCGCATGCGCGAAAAATACGAGGCCTGGGCGGTGGTGCCAGATGATACCGCGCTCGGCGCCGTCGATATGAACCGGGTGATGGCTATACTAGGCGAAAAGTTGCCAGCCGATTGCACGGTGACCAACGATGCCGGCAATTTCGCCACCTGGATTCACCGTTTTCTGCCCTTCAGGCACCGCCAGGCGCAGGCCGGCCCGGCCGCCGGCGCGATGGGTTTCGGCGTTCCCGGGGCGCTCGGCGTACAGCTTGCCCGGCCCGGAAAGACCGTCGTCGCCCTGGTCGGCGATGGCGGCTTTCTCATGACCGGGCAGGAAATGGTCACCGCCGTCGAGCAAAATCTGCCGATCAAGGTGATCGTTTGCGACAACAGCGCCTACGGCACCATCGCCATGCATCAGACGCGCCGCTTCGGCGCCGAAGGCCGCTACGGGGTGAATCTGAAAAGCCCGGATTTTGCCGCCGTCGCGCGCGCCTGGGGCGCCGCCGCCTGGAGCGTCACCCGAACCGAGCAATTCGCCGCCGCGCTCGACGCGGCGCTCGCCCATGGCGGGCCGGCGCTGATCCATGTCAAGACGGATTTGCGCGATTTGACCGCCTCGGGGCTGAAGCTCGATGCTTGAGGCCGGCCTTGCACGAACCCACGGCAGTGCCAATTTATCTTAACGTGACAGCACGCCCCCAGCCATGGCCAGGGCCGTGAGCGGCCCGGCGCCTCCCGCCGAGGCCGGCCCGGCAGCCGCCCTCGAGGCCCATATTCTGACTTCGCTCAGCGATGTCGCGGCCGAGGCGTGGGATGCCTGCGTGCCCGGCGGCCACCCGTTCGTGCGCCATGCCTTCCTGAGCGCCCTCGAGCAAAGCGGCTCGGCGACGCCCGAGACCGGCTGGCTCGGCCAGCATGTGGTTCTAAAGGATGGCGGCGGCGCGGTTCTCGGCGCCGTTCCGATGTATCTCAAGAACCATTCGCAGGGCGAGTACGTTTTCGACCATGGCTGGGCCGATGCGTTCGAGCGCGCCGGCGGGCGCTATTATCCGAAGATGCAGGTCTCGGTGCCGTTCACCCCGGCGACCGGCCCGCGCCTGTTGCTGCGCGCCGACGCCGGGACGGGCGAGGAAGAGGCGGCGGCGCTTCAGGGCGCGCTGCTCTCGGCCTGCATTCAATGTTCGGACAGGACCGGCGCTTCGTCGCTGCACATCACCTTTCCGGACGAAGAGGAAGCCGAGCTGATGCAGGAGGCCGGCCTGCTGTTGCGCACCGGCATGCAGTTCCACTGGGACAATGACGGCTATGACAGCTTCGACGATTTTCTCGCCTCCCTGGCCTCGCGCAAGCGCAAGCAGATCCGGCGCGAGCGCCGCGAAGCATTGGCCGAGGGCCTCACCATCCAGGTGCTGTCGGGCGATGATATCCTTGAACATCACTGGGACGCCTTCTTCCGCTTCTATCAGGAAACCGGCAGCCGCAAATGGGGCATGCCGTATTTAACCCGCGAATTTTTCAGCCTGCTCGGCCAGGGCATGGGCGAGAGGGTGGTGCTGTTGATCGCCGAAAACGCCGGGCGGCCGATCGCCGGTGCGCTCAATCTGATGAGCGGCGATACGCTTTACGGGCGCAATTGGGGGGCCGTGGAATATCACAAATTCCTGCATTTCGAGCTGTGCTATTATCAGGCCATCGACTATGCCATCCGGCACCGGCTGAAGCGCGTCGAGGCCGGCGCGCAGGGCGAGCACAAGCTGCTGCGCGGTTATCTGCCGTGCCCGACCTACAGCGCCCATTGGATCGCCAACCCGTCGTTCCGCGACGCCATCGAGAATTACCTCGAACATGAGGCGCGCCAGGTGGACTGGGAGATCGAGGCGCTCGGCGCGCACAGCCCGTTTCGCAAGGAGGCGCCATGAAAGGCGGACGGGCCAGCTCACCAAGCTCTCTAATCCGCGCCCACCCCAGGCTCTTCAAGCTGGTGGTGGGAGCGGTGATGGTCGCCGCCATCGCCATTCTTATACCGGGAAAATCGACCGGCGAAGTGCCCTGGGCCGAAGAGCTCGGCAGCCTGGTGCAGCATTACGACCGGCGCACGCCAACCCTCGCCTCGAGCGGCGCCATCGACGAAAGCGCCTATGGCCGCCTCGGCCAATTGGGTTTCGTCTCCGTGCTCGATCTGCGCGTGCCCGAGGAAGGCACGGAGGAGGAACGCCTGGAAGTCGAGGCGCGCGGCATGCGCTATTTCAACATCCCCATGGGTTATGCCGTGCCGACGGCGGCGGAGGTCGCCGCCTTCGCGCGCATCGTCGAGGATGAAAATAACCTGCCGCTGCTGTTCCACGGCCCCTTCGCCAACCGCGCCGGCGCCATGTGGGCGCTCTACCGCGTGCATCGCGGCATGGCCCCCGCGCAGGCCTATGAAGAGGGCCGCACCGCAGGGCTCAAGGGGCGGCGGGCGGATGCGGTGCGGGAAGCATTGGGATTGGAATAAAAGACGCCAAAGTTACAGGCCCTTCTTCCCCATTGCGTCTCCTGTGGGGAGGAAGGGTTTGGGTTGGAGGGGAGAGCTTAGCGCGCCAGCGCTGTGCGCCGTTTATGATAATTAAGTATGCTGTCACCATTATTATGAACGCGCAACAACAACCATTTCCTCAATAAATTCGATGGTAGACCCGAAGCGGAAATCGGAGATATTGCAGCCGGCATCTAATGCGACGTTTCGCTCTCCGGCAGTCCGGCCCTGCGGAGAAGGTCGAGGTAGTGCTCCAGTAATTTCTCATCCCGATAAGGCTCACTGATCCGGATTTGCCGCAACGTCAAATTTGGATTCTTTTTCAGGGCTTCGCTTGCGTGCGCGCGGGCAAGTTCCTCTCGGCCGAGCTCCATATATAGGGCGGCAAGCCTGAAGTCGGAGAAGAAATTGTCCGGGTTGCGCCTAAGCCGCTCCTGGTCCAGCGCGATCGCGTCCTCCGAGCGCCCCAGCAACCGGTGACCGTTGGCGAGGATACCGAGCCAGTTGTCGGGATAGAACGGGCTCAATCTCATGGCCTTCTCCAACAGTGCCGTGCCCTCCTCGGTCCGGCCGACATAGTTCAGCGTTTGGCCCAGCAATACGTAGCTTTCGGCGATATTGGGGCCGAGCTCGATAGCCTTTTCCCCCGCGAGGATAGCGGCATCATACTGGCGCTGGTGCATGCGCACGCACCCCATAAGAGCATGGGGCTCGGGCTGTAAGCGATCCAGCGCCAGGCTTTTTTCCACGCAACTCATAGCTTGCTCGAAGGCGGCCTTCGGCGATTTATCCCACCCGGCCCGCGCACCAAGCATGTAAGTCCAACCGAGAAAGGTCCACGCGGCTGCAAAACCGGCGTCGAGCTCGATCGCCCGCTCGAGCTTTTCGCGGGCCTCGGCATTGCCCTCTCTGGTGAACCGTCTGAGATCTGAAATTCCCCGAACATAGTATTCCCAGGCTGCAACGCTTGAGGTCTGGCGGCGGCGCAGGCGGGCTTGCTGGCCCTCGGTAAGGTTGACCTGAAGGGCCGTGACGATCTCTTGCGTAATCTCGTCTTGCAGCGCGAACACATCCGTGAGTTCGCGGTCGTAATGCTCGGCCCATAGGTTGCGCCTGGTTGCAGCCTCGATGAGCCGTGTTGAAACGCGAACGCTATTCCCTGAAATCTGCACGCTGCCTTCAAGGACGTAGCGTATCCCGAGGTCCTCAGCGGCACGACCCGCAGCGGGCTGGTTCTCCTGGTACGCTGGCGTGGACCCGCTGGAGATGACGAAAACCTCTCCTATTTTCGATAGTGTGGTGATGATGCCCTGGGTAATGCCGTCTGCAAAATACGCATGCCCCGGTTCGCCACTCAAATACCTAAACGGCCAGACGACGATAGACGGTTTGTCCGGAACCAAAGCAGTCCGATCCATAATCGACTTCGTGTCACGGCTTTCCGCGGCCGATGAAGGATCCATCACGACGACAGGGGTAACGAAGCGAAATCCTCGACGCGGCACGGTTTTGATCAGCTCCTGGCGCTCGCCGCTGTCGCCCAGCGCCCGGCGAGCGGCATTGATCCGCGCACTTACCGTCGCGTCCGAGACGATGCGGCCGTCCCACACCACCTCGATCAGCTCGTCGCGGCTGACTAGCCGCTCGGCGTTCTCCACCAAGTGGCGCAGCAAGTCAAAGACCTGCGGCTCCAGCGCCCGGACGTCGCCGTCGGCCAGGAATTCCAGACGTTCGGTGTCGAGCTCGAAACTTGCAAAGCGATAGCGCATGATCCCCCCGGTGCGGCGTCCGGAGCGATTGAACGTATCTTACTGCCGCTTATCAACACCTTCTTTAGAACAATCAACCAAATCACAAGGGTCTCTAAGGCTCCCCTTCAAGCGCCCGGTCGGCGACGGTTCTACCCTGGGACCATCAATTCAATGGAAACTGCGGGAGCGAACCATGAACCAGCCCACAGAAAGCAGCATCCGCCGTCGCGCCGACGGCTCGATCGACGCGGATTACTACCTGGCCCGCGGGCTCGCTGAGCGCAGCAACCAGGCCCATCATTTGTTAGGTGTCGCGAGCCGGTCGCTCGGCCGTATCTGGTCCAAACTGAATCGACACCTGGAATTGGCTGACCCGGCCAGCAATTTGCGTTACCGGGTGCAGCCGGACCTGGACCTACCGCGATCGCCTGCGCGCAGCTCGTCCAGACGGAAAGGGCGCATCGCACGTTTCAGGAAATACTACGCCTTAACCCCGATTTCGACCGCGCCTTCGTCGCGGCTGTGACGCCATTCAAGGACAGGGCCGAATTCGAACACGAAATTGGCCGCCTCCGAAAATCGGGCTGGGAGGGTTGAGCGGCATGTCCGGTGTTATGAAGGATTGTCCGACACCTGCCGAACAGCATGTCGCCGCAACACAGCATCGGCAGGTGTCCGACAACCCTTCACAAAAGCGGACGTCAAACGCGAAAAATCCGCGTTGCCGATATCGTTGTCCGGCGTCAGGGAAGACGTGGGTTTTGTTTCAGATGTGACTTTCGTCACATTTTTATTGCGATGCCCGCAACCGGGGGAACTCCAACTTGGAGTTCCCCCGGTTTCGTGGACAGTTAAGGGTTAGCAGTCTCCAGTCGTTGGT
>CAJXFT010000068.1 GCA_913053235.1 uncultured Alphaproteobacteria bacterium | reverse complement strand
TGATGTCCTCCGGATGGCGCTCGCAGGCGAGCATGAATGTATTGGTCATGCGCGGCAGGGGCGCGTGGGCGAAGCTTTGGCGCCTGCCGTTGCCGGTCGGCTGCATGCCCATCAGGCGCGCGTTCAGGCGGTCGTGCAGGTAACCGCGCAGGATGCCGTCCTCGATCAGGGTGGTGGTGCCGCTCGGCGTGCCTTCATCGTCGATGCTCAGCGAGCCGCGCCGCCCTTCGATGGTGCCGTCGTCGATCACCGTCACGCCGTCGGCCGCCACGCGCTCGCCGAGGAGGCCGGCGAACGCCGATGTTTTCTTGCGGTTGAAATCGCCTTCGAGCCCGTGCCCGATGGCTTCGTGCAAGAGGATACCGGGCCAGCCGGGGCCGAGAACGACGGGGAATTCGCCGGCCGGCGCCGGCACCGATTCAAGATTCACCAGCGCCTGGCGGAGCGCCTCGTCGACCTGCGCCCGCCAGTTTTCGGCGCTGATATAATCGGCGTAATCCGCCCGCCCGCCGACGCCGTGCGAGCCGGTCTCGCGGCGCTCGCCATCTTTCACCATCAGCGAGACGTTGAGCCGCACCAACGGGCGGATGTCGGCCGCGCGAAGCCCGTCGGGGCGGAGAATTTGCACCGCCTGCCATTCGCCGGTGAGCGAGACCATGACCTGGTCGACGCGGTTGTCGCGCCCGCGCGCATAGGCGTCGATTTCGCCGAGCAGCGAGATCTTGTCGTCGAACGGCGTCGCGGCGAGCGGATTGGCGTCGTCGTAAAGCGAGCGATTGGTCGGCTGCGGCGGCGCCGCCGCGACGCCCGAATGGCCGGCGCGCACTGCCTTGACCGTTTCTCCGGCGCGCCGGATCGCCGCTTCGCTGAGTTCCGAGGCATGCGCGTAGCCGGTCGCCTCGTCGGCGATGGCGCGCAACCCGAAGCCTTGGGTGGTGTCGAAGCTGGCGCTTTTGAGGCGGCCGTCATCGAAGGACAAACCCTCGCTCTGGCGGTATTCCAGGAACAATTCGCCGTCATCCGTGCCCACCAGCGCGTCCTCGACGATGCTTTCGGTGCGCCCCCTGTCGAGCCCGGCGCGGCTGAAGAACAGGTCGTCGGTAACGTCGAATTCGCTCATGGCGGCTTCCCGGTGATGGTTTCGCTAGCCGATCATATGGCGGCAAAATCATCGTCTGCCAAGCGCCGAGCGTTTTTTTGGCGGCGCCGGCATCGCCACCATGGCGAAATTTTCTTTCGCAGGCGCGACAATTTGACGCAGGGGCGGCTTACCCACACCGTAATTCAGGCCATATTCGGTGCCGCTACGTGCCAGGAATATTAACTAATATCAAATAGATAACCTAAGTTATGGCGTTTGGGCCATGGCTGTTGCGCTTAATTTAGAGCAATTCAAAAAAGGCTTATCATCCTCGGCCCTCTCCCACTATAGTCTGGCCGCGCCGGCCCGGGATTCGGAGGAAGGGGTCGCGGATCGGCGCCAAGTAAACCGGCCGCTCGCGCGGTCGGTGGGGTGAAGGGGAATAATCATGCTTAGAAAGAAGCTGGCCGCGTTCGCGGCCATGTTTGTGGCGTTGGTGATTGGCGCCGGCGCCGCCATGGCGCAAGCGCCGACCAATTGGCAGGTTGGTTTCCAGGAAGCGCACAGCCCGACGATGGAGCGCATCGTCAGCTTCAACAGCATTCTGTTTTGGATTTGCGTCGCCATTTCGATATTCGTCATGGGCCTGATGGCAATTATCTTCGTCCGCTTCAACCGCAAGAGAAATCCGACGCCGCAAAAATTTTCGCACAACTCGCTGATTGAAGTGGCGTGGACCCTGGCGCCGGTGATCATTCTGGTGGCGGTCGCCATCCCCTCCTTCCGCCTGCTCTATTTCATGGACAGAACCGCCGACGCCGAGATGACCATCAAGGCAATCGGTAAACAGTGGTATTGGACCTACGAATATCCGGATTTGGGCGAAGGCATTTCTTTCGACGCCTTCATGGTGCCGGACGATGAATTGTCGGAAGGGCAGGTAAGGCTGCTCGCCACCGATGAAAGCGTGGTTGTCCCGGTCGACACCAATATCCGCCTGTTGGTTACGGCGGACGACGTCATCCATTCCTGGGCCATTCCCTCCTTCGGCGTCAAGCTCGACGGCGTGCCCGGGCGCATCAACGAGACCTGGTTCCGCGTCGATGCGGAGGGCATCTATTACGGCCAATGCTCGGAACTGTGCGGGCGCGATCACGCCTTCATGCCGATCCAGGTCAAGGCGGTCTCGAAGGAAGCTTACGAGGAGTGGGCCGCCTTCGCCCAGAAAGAATATGCCGGCGATGACGGCGCTGAGGGCTTCGTGCCCGCGCGCCTGGCATCGGCCGATTGAGCGCCGAGGGAAGGAATCGTTTTATGAGTAGTAGCGAAGCAGCGCACGGCGCTCACGCGGCCCACCACGCGCCACGGGGCATCACCCGCTGGCTCTATTCGACCAACCACAAGGACATCGGCACGATGTACCTTGTCTTCGCCGTCATCATGGGCGTGGTAGGTGCCGCGCTTTCGATCCTCTTGCGCATCGAGCTGACCGCTCCCGGCATGCAGATATTCGCCGACAATCCGCATTATTTTAACGTCATCACCACCGCGCACGGCCTGATCATGGTGTTCTTCTTCGTCATGCCGGCGTTTATCGGCGGCATGGGCAATTGGATGGTGCCGTTGATGATCGGGGCGCCGGATATGGCCTTCCCGCGCATGAACAATATCAGTTTCTGGCTGCTGGTTCCGGCCGGCGCGCTGCTGGTCGGCTCGCTCTTCGTGCCGAGCACGGCGGGAGGCGCCACCGGCGTCGGCGCCGGCTGGACGGTTTATGCGCCGCTATCCACCAGCGGCCATCCCGGGGCGGCGATGGATATGGCGATTTTCGCGCTCCATCTCGCCGGCGCCTCGTCGATCCTCGGCGCCATCAATTTCATCACCACGATTCTCAACATGCGCGCACCCGGCATGACGCTGCACAAGATGCCGCTCTTCTCATGGTCGATTCTGGTGACCGCGTTCCTGCTGCTGCTGTCGCTGCCGGTTTTGGCCGGCGCCATCACGATGCTGCTGACCGACCGCAATGTCGGCACCACATTTTTCGACCCGGCCGGCGGCGGCGATCCGATCCTGTTCCAGCATCTGTTCTGGTTCTTCGGCCACCCGGAAGTCTACATTCTCATTCTGCCGGGCTTCGGCGTCGCCAGTCACATCGTCTCGACTTTTTCGAAAAAGCCGGTGTTCGGCTATCTCGGCATGGCCTACGCCATGGTGGCGATCGGTTTTATCGGTTTCGTGGTGTGGGCGCACCATATGTACACGGTCGGCCTCGACGTAAACACACGCGCCTATTTCGTCGCCGCGACGATGGTGATCGCGGTGCCGACGGGCATCAAGATCTTCAGTTGGCTGGCCACCATGTGGGGCGGCTCGATCGAGTTCAAGACGCCGATGCTGTGGGTGCTGGGCTTCATCTTCCTGTTTACCGTCGGCGGCGTGACCGGCATTGTGCTGTCCAACGCCGGCGTCGATATCGCGCTGCACGATACCTATTTCGTGGTCGGCCATTTCCACTACACCATGTCGGTCGGCGCCGCCTTCCTGATCTTCGCCGGCTTCTATTATTGGTTCGGCAAGATGTGCGGTAAGCAATATCCGGAAACGCTCGGCAAGATTCACTTCTTCATCTCCTTCATCGGCGTCAACCTGACGTTCTTCCCGATGCATTTCCTCGGCGCCGCCGGCATGCCACGGCGTATCCCGGATTATCCCGACGCCTATGAGGGCTGGAACCTGATCGCCTCGATCGGCTCCTACGTCTCGGCGGCGGGCATATTGCTGTTCATCTTCATCGTCGTCTACACCCTGACCAAGGGCAGGAAATGCGAAGCCAATCCGTGGGGCGAGGGTGCCGATACGTTGGAATGGACGGTGGAATCGCCGGCGCCCTTCCATACCCATGAAGAACTGCCGCATATCCGTTGATCGGCTGCGCGTAACCGGAGGAATGATGAGGTGACGGCGACAGATTACCCAGCGGCCAAGGCATCGCTCGGCGCTTACGGCGAGGCGATCGCGCTCGGCGATTTCGTCGCGCTGTTGAAGCCGCGCGTCATGTCGCTGGTGGTCTTCACCGGCGCTGCCGGAATGCTGCTGGCACCTGGCGCCCTGCATCCGGTGCTGGCGATCGTCGCCATCCTCTGCATCGCCATCGGCGCCGGCGCCGCCGGTGCGATAAACATGTGGGTTGACCGCGATATCGACGCCCTGATGACGCGCACGCAAAAGCGGCCGATTCCGGCCGGCCGCGTGCCGCCGAACGTGGCGCTCGGTTTCGGCGTTACGCTGGCGGTGGCCTCGGTCGCGATCATGGCGCTGGCGCTGAACGGCGTGGCGGCGGGCCTGCTGGCCTTCACGATCTTCTTTTATATCGTCATCTACAGCATGGCGTTGAAGCGCCGGACGCCGCAAAACATCGTCATCGGCGGCGCCGCCGGCGCCTTTCCGCCGATGATCGGCTGGGCCGCCGTGGGCGGCGACGTGACGCTGGCTTCGGCTATCCTGTTCGCCATCATCTTTCTCTGGACGCCGCCCCATTTCTGGGCCCTGGCGCTCTACAAGCGCGGCGATTACGACAAGGCCGGCGTGCCGATGCTGCCGGTCGTCGCCGGGCGCGAGGCGACCGCCTGGCAAATGTTCGTCTATACGGCGGCGCTGCTGCCGGTCAGCCTGCTGCCTTGCGTGATCGGTCTCTCGGGCGCGGTTTACGGCGCCGGCGCTCTTGTGCTCGGATTGCTCTTTCTGGCCTCGGCGATTCGCGTCATCACTGATACCGGCGATACCGGCGAGCGCAGCGCGCGCCGCATGTTCCCCTTTTCGATCCTTTATCTTTTTCTGATCTTCGTCCTGCTGTTGGTCGATCAGAAGCTGCCGGTCGCCTTCTAGAACGATGCATCAAGCCATGCCCAACAAGGAATATTACCGCCGCCGCCGCTGGCGCAATTACGCGTTGGCCGGCGCCCTGTTGGCGCTGGTGGTGCTGTTCTTCTTCATCACCCTGGCGCGGATGGGAGGGCAATAGCATGGCTCTCTCGATCAAACGCAAGCGCATGATGCTGGTGGTCCTCGGCGGCGTGGTATGCGGCATGGTCGGGCTGTCTTTCGCGGCGGTGCCGCTTTACGACCTGTTTTGCAGCGTCACCGGCTTCGGCGGCACGACGCAAACGGCGGATGCGGCGCCCGCGGCGGTCGGCGAGCGCGTCATGGCGGTGCGCTTCAATTCGGACGTCGCCGGCGATGTGCCATGGCATTTCAAGCCGGCCCAGCGCCAGGTGAACCTGCGCGTCGGCGAGGTCGGGTTGGCGTTTTTCACGGCCACCAACCAATCGCGGGAAACCATATTGGGCAGCGCCACTTTCAACGTCACGCCGCTCAAGGCCGGGATTTATTTCAACAAGGTCGACTGCTTCTGTTTCGAGGAGCAGCTGCTCAGGCCCGGCGAGAGCGCCGAGCTGCCGGTCACTTTTTTTATCGATCCGGAAATCATCAACGACCGCAATCTCGACGATGTGACGACCATCACCCTCTCCTACACCTTTTTCAATCAGGGCGAGGAAGCTTTGAAGAGCTATCTCGGCGAAGAAGCGCGGCTGGCGAGCGGTGAACTTAACGGCGAGACGAAGCGTAACTGAAGCGCAACAGGCATGATCCGGCCGGCGCCGGAATTTGACCATGGAGTGACGATATGAGCGACACCACACATAGCAAGGGCCACGAATACCATATGGTCGAGCCGAGCCCGTGGCCGGTCCTCGGCGCCTTGGCGGCCGGTGCGTTATTGGGCGGCGGCGTGCTCTATTTCCATGCCGGCCATATCTGGCTGATGGCCATCGGTTTCGCTCTGACCATTTGCACCATGTATTTCTGGTGGCGCGACGTGATCAGGGAAGCGCGCGATCAGGGCTGCCACACCGCCGTCGTGACGCGCGGCCTGCGCTTCGGCATGGTGCTTTTCATCGCCTCCGAAGTGATGTTCTTCGCGGCTTTCTTCTGGGCCTTCTTCAACGCATCCATCATGCCGACCGAGGTCATCGATTTTACCTGGCCGCCGCCCGGCGTCGAAGCCATGCACGCCTGGGAGCTGCCCTTCCTCAACACCTTGATCCTGTTGTCCTCGGGCGCCACGGTGACCTGGGCGCACCATGCGCTGAAACAGGGCAATCGCAAGCAGCTCATATGGGGATTGTCGGTTACCGTCCTGCTCGGCGTCATATTTCTCTGCATACAGGGCTATGAATATTCCAGCGCCGCGTTCGGCTTCCGCGACGGTATCTATTCGACGACATTCTACATGGCGACCGGCTTTCACGGCTTTCATGTCACCGTCGGCGCGATTTTCCTCGGCGTCTGCCTGTGGCGCGCGGCGCGCGGCGATTTCAAGCCGGACCAGCATATCGGCTTCGAAGCGGCGGCCTGGTATTGGCATTTCGTCGACGTGGTGTGGTTGTTCCTGTTTATCTGGGTCTATTGGTGGGGCGGCGCCTGAGCGCGCCTGGCGCCGCCAAAGTCACTATCGCCGTCCGCATGCGGCGGCGACTCGCGGGTATCCTCCGCTTGGCATAGAATGCCCAATATATTTATCACGGGAAATGCGAAGGCATGGCTGAGGCGCCACTCATACCTGTTTCTCCGTTGCGCGCCGGGTTTTTATGCCGCTGTCCCAATTGCGGCAAGGGACGGCTCTATTCGGGCTATCTGAAAATTGCCGAGAGCTGCGCCAATTGCGGATTCGAGCTGCGCAAGCATGACGCCGGCGACGGCCCGGCGGTGTTTGTCGTGCTCATCATCGGCGCCATCATCGTCGGCCTGGCGCTGTGGGTCGAAATCGACTATCAGCCGCCCTATTGGGTGCATCTGGCGATCTGGGCGCCGGCCATTCTCGGCGGCTGTCTCGGCGCCCTCAGGCCGGCAAAGGCGATCCTCATCGCACTGCAATTCAAGCACAGGGTTTTGGCTTTTGACGACAAACCGTGAGACCTCTCTGCCGCGCGCCCGGCGCTGGCTGATTTTCGTCGCCATCCCGGGAGTGTTGGTCTTGCTGGCGCTCGGCTCGTGGCAGGTGCATCGCCTGATGTGGAAAAACGAGGCCAACGAATTCCGCCAGCTGCGCGCCCAATCCAAATCCGTAGAGCTGCCCGACAGCATCGAGGATGTCGCCGCCATGCTGTATCGCCCGGTGTGGCTGGAGGGCCGTTTCCGGCATCAAGGGGAAATGTTTTTGGCGGCGCGTTCCTACAATTCCAATCCCGGCTTCCATGTCATCACGCCTTTCGAGAGAAGCGATGGCGGCTTCGTGCTGGTCAACCGGGGCTGGGTTCCGGCCGACCGCAAGGACCCGGCAACGCGCGGCGGTGGGCAAATCGAGGGCGTGGTGCGCCTCGAGGGGCTGCTCGCCGGCGGCAACATTCCCGGCTGGATGACCCCGGACAACGCGCCGGGCGAAAATTTCTGGTACTGGATCGATTTGCCGTCGCTCTATGGCCATGCCGGCCTGGAGGCGCGCGGTTATTTGGTCGATGCCGGCCCGGCGGCCAATCCGGGCGGCTACCCGATCGGCGGCCAGACCAAAACCGAGCTCAGAAACGCGCATCTGCAATATGTCGTCATCTGGTACGCGCTGGCGGCCTGTCTCTCGGTCATTACGTTTCTGATGCTGCGCCGCGCCGCCCGGGCAAGCGAATCTTGAGCGCCTACGAAAAGCTTGAGCGGCGCTTCCGGCGCCTCGCCAATCTCGGCGGCGCGGCGGCGGTGCTGCAATGGGATTGGGCGACGGTGATGCCGAGCGGCGGCGCCGAGGCGCGCGCCGGGCAGCTTGCCGAGCTCGATGTGATGCGCCACGAGATAATGACCGATGCGGAACTCGCCGATCTGCTCATTGAGGCGGAAGCCGCTGTCGCGGCCGCGGACTTAAGCCCGTGGCAGCAAGCCAATGTCAGGGAAATGCGCCACCGCTGGGCGCACGCCAATGCGCTGCCCGCCGATCTGGTGGCGGCCTTCAGCAAGGCCGCTTCCGCCTGCGAGCTGGTGTGGCGCGAGGCGCGCGCGGAGAGCGATTTTGCCGCCTTCCGGAAGGCCTTCGAGCCGCTGCTCGCCCTGATCCGCGAAAAGGCCGCGGCCAAATCGGCGGCGCTCGGCCTGGCGCCCTATGACGCATTGATCGACGGCTATGACCCGGGCTTCACATGCGCCGAGATCGACGTCATTTTCGACGATCTGGCGGGTTTTCTGCCCGATTTTTTAGCGCAAGTTCTGGATAAGCAGGCCGGCGAGGCGGCGCCGCTCAGCCCCGCCGGGCCCTTCCCCACGGCTCGCCAACGCGAGCTTTCGCGGGTGCTGATGGAGCGCCTCGGCTTCGATTTCGCGCATGGCCGGCTGGACGAGAGCCATCACCCGTTTTGCGGCGGCGTGGCCGAGGATGTGCGCATCACCACGCGCTACGATGAGAGCGATTTTGCCTCTTCCGTCATGGCCGTTCTGCATGAGACCGGCCATGCGCTTTACGAGCGCGGCTTGCCCGCCGAATGGCGCCATCAGCCGGTCGGCGAGGCGCGCAGCATGAGCCTGCATGAGAGCCAATCGCTGCTGATGGAGATGCAGGCCTGCCGGGGCGCCGAATTTTTCAGCTTTGCCGCGCCGCTCATGCGCCAGGCCTTCTCGGCCCCCGATTCCGGCGGGCCCGGGGCCGACGCCGCATTCACAGCCCAAAATCTGCACCGCGTGGCGCTCCGCGTCGCGCCCGGTTATATCCGCGTCGATGCCGATGAGGTCACCTATCCGGCCCACATCATGCTGCGCTACGGCCTCGAAAAAGCGCTCATCGCGGGCGATCTGCAAGCAGCCGATCTGCCGGGCGCATGGCAGGACGGCATGGAGAAATATCTCGGCCTGAAGCCGCGCAACGACGGCGAGGGCTGCCTCCAGGATATTCACTGGGCGGGCGGCGATGTCGGCTATTTCCCGAGCTACACGCTGGGCGCGCTGATCGCGGCGCAGCTCTTCGACAGCGCCCGCGGTCAGATCGCTGGCCTCCGCGCGGGGCTCGCCGAGGGCGAATTCACCGCATTGCTGAGCTGGCTGCGGGACGCGGTTCACAGCCAGGCATCGCGCTATCCCAGCCAGCAACTCATCACCCGCGCGAGCGGCCGCCGGCTCGGCAGCGAGGCGTTCAAGGCGCATCTGAAAGCGCGTTATCTTGGCTGAAGGGGCCCGCTTGCCCTTAGCGCGGCGCGGCGTATAGTCTGGCGCTGAATTTTTTCATGGCCAAGAGATATCGCCCATGCGTTATGTGAGCACGCGCCGAACCGACGGCGACGGCGACGGCGCGTCGTTCGAGGACGTGCTGCTGGCCGGACTGGCGCGCGACGGCGGCTTGTTCGTTCCGCAATCCTGGCCCGCGCCATTCTCAAAGGGCGAGCTCGAAGAGCTGGCGGCGCTCGATTACGCCGATCTCGCGGTCCGCCTGACGCGGCCCTTTATCGGCGATGCGGTGGCGCCCGAGGCGCTCGCGCGCATGGCGCGCGAATGCTACGCCGCCTTCGATCATCCGGCAGTGGCGCCGCTGGCCCAGTACGGCCCCGGCCTGTGGCTGATGGAGCTGTTTCACGGGCCGACATTGTCGTTCAAGGATTACGCCCTGCAATTCGTCGGCCGGCTGTTCGATCACATCACCGCGCGGCGCGGGCAGAGATTGACGATCCTCGGCGCCACTTCCGGCGATACCGGATCCGCCGCCATCGAAGCCTGCCTGGGCCGCGATTCGCTCTCCATCATCATCTTGCACCCCGAGGGCCGGGTCTCGGAAGTGCAGCGCCGGCAGATGACCTGCGTCGATGCGCCGAACGTGCACAATGTCGCGATTGCCGGAACCTTCGACGATTGCCAGGCCCTGGTAAAAGCGATGTTCGCTGATTTGCCGTTCCGCGATTCGCTCAATCTGGCGGCGGTCAATTCGATAAACTGGGCGCGCATCATGGCGCAAACGGTCTATTACGGTTATGCCGCGCTGGCCCTGGGGTCGCCGGCGCGCCCGGTTTCCTTTGCCGTGCCGACGGGAAATTTCGGCAATGTCTATTCCGGCTATGTCGCCGCCCGGCTCGGCCTGCCGATCCGGGATTTCCTCATCGCGACAAACGCCAACGACATTCTGGCGCGCTTTTTTGCCGGCGCCGGCTATCGCAAAAGCGAGGTCATAGCCAGTATAAGCCCGAGCATGGATATCCAGGTGGCGAGCAATTTCGAGCGCCTGCTGTTCGAACTGCATGACCGCGACGGCGGCGCGGTCAGGGCTTTGATCGAAAGCCTCGACCAGGGCGGCGGTTTCGACGTCGCGGCGGACAAGCTCAAACAGGCCCGAGATCAATTTTCGGCGCGCCGCGTCGATGATGCGCGCGCCCTCGATTGCATGGCGCGGGCGTGGCGCGATGGCGGCAAATTGATCGATCCGCACAGCGCCGCCGGGCTCGCCGCGGCGGAGGACGGCATGGCGGATGGGGACGGCGAAAACCGCCGGGCGCCGATGATTTGTCTTGCCACCGCGCATCCGGCTAAATTCCCCGATGCCGTCGAGCGGGCGACGGCTGTCCGCCCGGCGCTGCCGGCGGCGCTGAGCGATTTGCTGGAGCGCGCCGAGCGGGTGACGCAATTGCCCAATGATTTGGCCGTGGTAAAAGAATTCGTCGGCGCCGCGGCGGCTGGCCGATATGAAGGGAAGGTTGCGTGACGACGGAAATTTCGACCCTGGCGAACGGCCTGCGCGTGGTCAGCGAAGATATGCCGCAGCTCGAGACGGCATCAATCGGTGTCTGGGTCGATGTCGGCGCGCGTTATGAAAGCGCCGATATAAACGGCGTCTCGCACCTCCTTGAGCATATGGCCTTCAAGGGCACCAAGCGGCGCAGCGCCATGGCCATCGCCGAAGAGATCGAAGCGGTGGGCGGCCATGTCAACGCCTATACCTCGCGCGAGCAGACCGCCTATTACGCCAAGGTGATGAAGGAGGACGTTGCCCTGGCGGTCGATATTCTGGCCGATATTCTTCAGCATTCGACTTTCGCCGAGGAAGAGTTGGAGCGCGAACGTGCCGTCGTCGTTCAGGAGATTGCCCACGCGCATGACACGCCCGACGATGTCGTTTTCGATCAGTTTCAGGAGATCGTCTATCCCGACCAGCCGCTCGGGCGCACCATCCTCGGCCCGGCGGCACAGGTCGAGAATTATTCGCGCGCTGTCCTGGCCGATTATATGGCGCGCCATTACCGCGCCGAGCGCATGGTCGTCGTCGGCGCCGGGCGGATAGAGCATGAGGCCTTGGTGGCGCTCGCGGGAAACGCTTTTGACACGCTGTCGAACGCCAATTCCGGCAACGGTCTCACGGCCAAATATGAGGGCGGCGATGGGCGCGCGCCCAGGGAGCTGGAGCAGGTCCATCTCGTGCTCGGCTTCGACGGGATAGCTTACGACGATCCGGATTTCTATACGCTTCAGCTTCTCTCGACCCTGTTGGGCGGCGGCATGTCGTCGCGCCTGTTCCAGGAGATTCGCGAGCGCCGCGGGCTGGCCTATGCGATCTTTACCTTCGCTTCATCCTACACCGATGGCGGTGTGTTCGGCATTTATTGCGGTACCGGTCCCGATAGTTTGCCCGAACTGACGCCGGTGATCGCCGATGAAATACTCAAGGTATGCGACGCGGTGGCGGCGCAGGAAGTTGCGCGCGCCCGCGCCCAGCTCAAATCGGGCCTTCTCATGTCGCTCGAATCCAGCTCATCGCGCTGCGAGCGGCTGGGCCGGCACATGCTCATTTTCAACCGCCCCATCCCGATCGAGGAGATGGTGGCGGAGATCGACGCGATCACCGCCGAGGACGTGGTCCGCGTTGCGGCGCGCATCTTGCGCGGCAGCCGGCCGAGCCTTGCCGCCCTCGGCCCGGTCGGCAAACTTGAAAATTATGACCGTCTGGCGGAGCGCTTCATCTGATGTCGGTACTCAGAACCCAGCGTCCGGAGCGCGACGAATCGCATCTGCTCGGCGCCGATGTGCGGGTGCGCCCGCCCGAGGCGCGCGATTGGCAGGCATGGGCGGAGCTGCGCACCTCGTCGCGCGATTTTCTCGTGCCGTGGGAGCCCGCCTGGTCGAGCGATGCGCATAGCCGTGCCGCCTACCGCCGCCGCCTGCGCCGCCAGCAGCGCGATGCCAACGACGATATCTGTTACTCCTATTTCCTGGTCCGCCGTTCCGACGATGCGCTGATGGGCGGCATCACGCTGAGCAATATCCAGCGCGGCGTGGCGCAATGTTGCAGCGTCGGCTATTGGATCGGCGAGCCCTATGCGCGCGACGGCCATATGACCGAGGGCCTGAAATGCGTGCTCGGCCATTGTTTCTCCAGCCTCGGCCTGCACCGCGTCGAGGCCGCCTGCATGCCGAACAACCAGGCCAGCCAGGCTCTGTTGCGGCGCTGCGGCTTCCGCCGCGAGGGCTATGCGAGAAAATATCTGAAAATAAACGGCACTTGGCGCGACCATCTGCTGTTCGCGGTTATCGGCGACGAGTGGCGGCGTCCGGACTGATGGGGAACGCTTGAGCGCGCGCTCAAGCGTGCCCGACATCGGTGGAGAGGTTGGAAATATCGACGCCGAGGCGGGCCACCGCCGAGTGCCATTTCGAATCGTTTTGCAGGCGGAATACGATTTCTTCATCGGCGGGAACGGTTAACCAACCGTTGTTCTGGATTTCCTCGTCCAACTGACCCGGGGCCCATCCCGCATAACCGAGCGCCAACAGGCTGTCGCGCGGCCCCTCGCCTTCGGCCAGCGCCTTGAGGACATCCACCGTCGCCGTCAGGGCGAATTCGTCATCGACGATCATGGTGGCGTCATGGACGTAATCGGCGGAGTGCAGGACGAAGCCGCGCGCCGCCTCGACGGGCCCGCCGAAATGGACCCGGATGCGCTCGTCGACATGCGAGGTCTCGATCTCCAACTGCTCCAGAAGTTCCGAAAAACTTAAGGATTCCAGCGGCTTGTTGACAACAATTCCCATCGCGCCCTCTTCCGAATGGGCGCATACATAAATGACGGACCGCTCAAAACGCGGGTCCGGCATGCTCGGCATGGCCACCAGAAGTTGGCCTTCGAGATAAAGCGACGGCACATTCATGGCCGCATTCTCCGACCCGATCCGGCCTTGTGAAGGAACTCCGGTCAGTGTCTCAATTCACCGTATAGGTGACAATAGTTTCGTTAAGGAATCGATAGTTTTTACGCGCGCGGACTGCTATTTTTGGTGATTGAAATCCGACCTTTCGGCCTCCATATTAACTCTGCGTTGCGCTCAGATATTATGTGGGCGGGGCGGGGATGAGCCAATTCATCGGATAGAATCATGCAGGGAGCCGGAAAATGACGATTAAAACAGGCGACACCATTCCGTCGGTAAGCTTCAAGAAGATAACCGCGGACGGTCTCATCGACATCGCCAGCGGCGACTATTTCAAGGGCCGCAAAGTGGCTTTGTTTTCGGTGCCGGGCGCCTTCACGCCGACCTGCTCGGCGCAACATGTGCCGAGCTATGTCGGCAATGCGGATGCGTTGAAAGCCAAGGGCATCGGCGCCGTCGCCTGTGTCGCGGTGAACGATGCGTTTGTCATGCAGGCGTGGGGCGAAGCGCTCGGCGTCGGCGAGGCGGTCGAAATGCTCGCCGACGGCAATGGCGAGTTCGCCACCGCCACCGGCCTCACCCTGGACGGCAGCGGCTTCGGCCTGGGCCAGCGCTCGACGCGCTTTTCCATGCTCGTCGACGACGGCAAGCTGGTGCAGCTCAACGTCGAGAGCAACCCGTCCGAAATGGATGTCAGCAGCGCCGAGCATATGCTCGGCCAACTTTGATCGGGCGCGGCGATTGGCCGCGCACCATATCCGCCTTGCCTTCAGGCACGGAAGTCATTCTACGTTGGCCTGAATTTCAGTTTCTGGCCATAAGCGTGCGTCATCCCCGACTGCTGGATTCAGGATGTGTGAACGACGAGGTTGAAGCCCTCGCTGGGTCCCGGAGGGACGAAATAGCTCGTGAACAGATCGTAGTCCGCTTCGCTTACTTGGAACGGGTGCTTGCCACCCTCATTTCGTTCTTGAAGCCGCCGCTTGCAGATCATGTCTGGAACATCAAGCAAATGAAGCTCGTGGGCCACCTCGGCCTGATTGATCAACGAACGCATCCAGTTTCGAAATTCAATGGTATTTGCTGGGAAATCGAGAACAACAGAAAGGCCTTGCTGCAAAATATCGACAATGTGCGGCTCCATCGCGGTTCGAAGCCGCGCAGAAAGGCGTGAGTAGTCGTCAATTGTATTCAAGTCACCAGAAAACAAAATCGACGTCCAATGATCTTCACGGATGAGCAGGGTCGCTGGGCGCGTCGCTAAGCGACGTGCAAGCGTTGACTTCCCGGCAGCAATCTTTCCGCAGAGAAGATACAAAGTTGTCACGTGAGCCGATTCCATGGTCCAAAAGTATCATATATCGCCCCCCGGCGATTTCTCCTACATTCAGGTCAACAGCGGAAGAACTGGTAATCCGCTACCAAGTTTTGCTGTTGCGCGCAAAGCAGAATTTTGCGCTTGAAACGTTCAGTAGCGAGTCGGCGCGCTAATTTTCAGCCGGCGCCGCCTCGGCAATGCCGCGCCGCGCCAGCGCGTCGGCGCGCTCGTTTTCGGGGTCGCCGTCATGGCCTTTAACCCAGTGCCACGCCACTTCATGTTGGCCGGCCTTGTCGTCGAGGAGGCGCCACAAATCGGCGTTCTTTACCGGCTTTTTGGCGGCGGTGCGCCAGCCCCTGGCTTTCCAACCCTCGATCCACAGGGTGATGCCGTCCTTGACGTAGCGGCTGTCGGTGTAGAGATCGACGGCGCTCGGCCGCTTCAGCGTCTCGAGCGCCTCGATGGCGGCCTGCAATTCCATGCGGTTGTTGGTGGTGTCGGCCTCGCCGCCGAAGATTTCCTTGCGCTTGCCTTTGTAGAGCAGCACCGCGCCCCAGCCGCCCGGCCCGGGATTGCCGCTGCACGCGCCGTCGGTATAAATACGCACGCGCCCGGCGGCGCTATTGCCGCCCGCCGTCATGTTATGCCGTAGGCGCCCGGCCCTTCGACGGCGCGGTGAAAGCGCAGTTTCTTGATATATTCCATCGGGTCCTTGGGCTTCACCATGGCGCCGTCGACCTGGTTGAGCCAGTCATAGAGGCGGGTGAGGAGAAAGCGCAATGCCGCGCCGCGCGCCAAGAGCGGCAGGGCATCGAGCTCCGCCGCGCTGCACGGCCGCACCTTGCGGTAGGCGTTGAGCATCAGGCGGGCCTTGGTGACGTTGAAGCTGGCGTCGGGCTCGAAGCACCAGGCGTTGAGGCAGATGGCGATGTCATAGGCCAGAAAATCATTGCAGGCGAAGTAGAAATCGATCAGCCCGGAGAGCTTTTCCCGGTCGAAAAATACATTGTCGGGAAAGAGGTCGGCGTGAATGACTCCCTCTGGCAGATCGCCCGGCCAGCGCCCCGCCAGCTCTTCCAGTTCCGCCGCCAGCTCCAAAGCCAGGCCGGGCGCGACCTCGTCGGCGCGCGCCTCCGACTGGGCGAACAGCGCGCGCCAGCCGGCGACCGAAAGCGCGTTCTCTCGCCGCGCCGGGTAATCGAGGCCGGCGACATGCATCTTGGCCAGTGCCTCGCCGAGCGGCGCGCAATGGGCCGGCGTCGGCCGGAGCGGCCAGACGCCCGAGAGAAAGCTGGTGATCGCCGCCGGGCGGCCGCACAGCGTGCGCAGCACGGCGCCGTCGCGGCCGTGAATCGGCGTCGGGCAGTCGAGGCCGCGGCGCGCCAAATGCTCCATCAGGCCGAGGAAATAGGGCAGGTCTTCGGGCGCCACCCGTTTCTCATAGAGCGTCAGGATATGCGGCCCCTGGTCGGTGAGCAGAAAATAGTTCGAATTCTCCACCCCTTCGGCGATGCCCTTGAAGGAGACGGCGCGGCCGATTTCGTAATCGGCGAGAAATGCCGCGAGTTCCTGATCCGATACCGGGGTGTAGACGGCCATGGGCGAGTCTTTAGGGTTGTTTGGCGCTCGGCGAACGGCATAACGCGCGGCGGCCATCCGCGCAAGCTTGCCCTCGGATTTGTGGCATTGTAATTTACTGGCCTTGAACTTGTGGAGATCGACAGGATTTCAGGCCCCAAAGGAGAAAAACAATGGCGCGCGACCCAAACCACGACATTCTCTTCGAACCCATTCAGATCGGTCCGAAGACCATGAAGAACCGCTTCTATCAGGTACCCCATTGTAACGGCGCGGGCTCGTACCGGCCCGGCACGCAAGCCTCGTTTCGCGCCATGAAGGCCGAGGGCGGCTGGGGCGGCGTTTGCGCCGAGGCCGCCTCGATCGATCCGGAAGCGGATTTTTCGCCGAATGTGCTGGCCTCCATCTGGGACGAGGGCGACGTCGTCAATCTCAGGCATTTGACCGATAGCCTGCATAAATGGGGCGCGCTTGCCGGGCTTGAGATGTGGCATATGGGCTCGGGCACGCCGAATATGGAAACCCGTGCCGTGACCCGGGCGCCGATCCAGGCGGCGTCGAACTGGTCGCTTTCGAGCTATGCGCACGAGGCCGACGAGCAGGACATCCTCGATCTTCAGCAGATGTATGTCGAGGCGGCCAAGCGCGGCGTGCAGGCGGGCTTCGATATCGTCTATGTCTATGCCGCGCACGGCGTTCTGCCGGCGCAGTTCCTGTCGCCCTT
>CAJXFT010000067.1 GCA_913053235.1 uncultured Alphaproteobacteria bacterium | reverse complement strand
TGAATATTACTACGCCTGTTTTTGGGGCGGATCGGTCGTCGTACCGATGAATTTGCGCTGGTCGGCGGCGGAAAACGCCTATTCGCTGAACGATTCCGGGGCCCAGACCATTTTCATCGATGACGCCTTCCAGCCCGTCATGGCGAGCATCCTGGAGCAGGCCAAAGGCGTTGTGAATCTGATTTACATGGGCGACGGCGAGACGCCGGAGGGCTGGCTCAATTATGAAGAGCTGATCGCAATGAGCGCCCCGGCCGAGGACGCCGGCCTCGGCGGCGAGGATTTGGCCGGCATCTTCTATACCGGCGGCACCACCGGATATCCGAAAGGCGTCATGCTGCCGCATCGCGGATTATGGTCGAGCTCGGTCGGCGTCGCCTATGGCTTTAAGTTCGATAGCGCTACCAAATATCTCCACGCCGCGCCGATGTTCCATCTCGCCGATGGCGCCTCTTCGATGGGGGCGGTGATCGCCGGCGGTTCGCATTTCTTCATTCCGGCGTTCGATGCGGCCAAGACCATTGCAGCGATCGATGCGCATGGCGTGACGGATACCCTGTTGGTGCCGACCATGGTCAAGATGATCCTCGACAGCCCGGCGCTCGAGGATAGCGGGCTGGCGTCGCTCAGGCAGATCTTCTATGGCGGCTCGCCGATGCCGGAAGGAGTCATCCGCGAATGCCTGGAGCGCCTGCCGCATATCGGATTTACGCAAGCCTATGGGCAGACCGAGCTGTCGCCTCTATGCACCCTCAATCCGCCAGAATATCACACATTCGACGGGCCCAAGGCGGGCAAACTGCGTTCGGTGGGGCGCGCCGCGCTGTGCAACGAGATCAAGATCGTCGATGGAGACGGCAACGAAGTCGCGCGCGGCGAAGTCGGCGAGATCGTCGCCAAGGGCGCCAACACCATGCTCGGCTATTGGAACCTGCCCGAGCAAACGGCGGCCGCCCTGAAAGACGGCTGGGTTCACACCGGCGACGGCGCCTATATGGACGAAGATGGCTTTATCTTCATCGCCGACCGCCTCAAGGACATGATCATCAGCGGCGGCGAGAACATCTTCTCGGCCGAGGTGGAAAGCGCCATTTCAAGGCATCCCGGCGTCAGCGAGGTTGCCGTCATCGGCATTCCCAGCGACGCCTGGGGCGAAAGCGTCCACGCCATCGTCATCAGGCGCGACGGCGAGGATGTCTCGGAAGACAGCATCATCGACCATACGCGCGCACTTATCGCCCATTATAAATGCCCGCGCAGCGTCGAATTCCGCAGCGATCCCATGCCGCTTTCAGGCGCCGGCAAGGTTCTCAAGCGCGACCTCCGCGCGCCGTTTTGGCAAGGCCGCGAGCGCCAGGTCAATTAACCACAGACACGTCCAACCAACGCCGCATCCAGCCAACGCCGCATCCAACCGGCAGGCAAGCGGCGGCGATGAAGATCCCACCTTAAAAGCGCGCGCCGCGCGCTCGGCTCGCCCCTCCGCCCCAACCCCTCCTCCCCGCCGGGGAGAAGGGGCTTGTCACCGTGAGCAAGTGGGCACTACCCCCAAACCCTCCGCGCCACCTCGGCGACCAGGCGCAGCTTGGCTTTCTCGGCTTCGAGCGACGGCGCGTTGCCGATGATCGAGGTCGAAAATCCGCACTGGGTGCTGAGCGCGAGGCGCTCCTTGTCGATGTAGCGCGCCGCCTCGTCGATGCGCCGGGCGAGCAGTTCGGGCTCTTCGAGGGCCGGCCGTTTGGTCGAGACCAGGCCGAGCACGACCATGCGGTCGTCGCCGACCTGGGCCAGCGGCGCGAACGAGCCCGAGCGCGCATCGTCATATTCGAGCAGCAGCCGCTCGGCGCGGATGCCGCGGAAGATCGGCTCGGCGATCGCCTCATAGCCGCCCTCGACGAGCCAGCGATTGTTCTGGTTGCCGCGGCAGAGATGAAAGCCGAAGGTGACGCCGGGGACGCCGTCGATGACCGCGTTGTCGAACTCGATGCCGCGCTCGAGCCATTCACCGAGCGTCCAGCCGCGCGATTCATAGAAGGCGCGGGTGGCCGGATCGAGCAACAGAGGATAGTGCGGCGCGTCGATCTGGATATAGCTGGCGCCGAGGCGGGCGAGCTCCTCGACCTCTTCCTTTAGAATGCGCACGACGTCGGCGAGGAAGCCGTCGAGGGTCGGATAGGCGTGGCGCGAAATATCCGCCGACCAGAAATTGGCGAACAGGCCCGGGCTCGGCAGCGTCACCTTGGGGATGCGGCCCGTGCGGCCGCGCAGATAGACGAACTCCTCGCTCGACAGGTGGCGCCGGCGGGTGAGTTTGCCGGTGACGCCGAGATCGGCCGGCCGCTCGGTGCGCCATGTTTCGGCGCCCTCGACGCCGTGCCACTCGCCCCACAGGAAGGCGTCGAGGTCCCAGCCGCCGAAGCCCTCAACCGCCTCCGTCATCTGGCTCTGGAACGAGAGGCGCCGCATCTCGCCGTCGCTGACGATTTCGAGCCCGGCCGCCTCCTGCAGCCGGACGGCCTCGTCCACGGCCTCGTCCTCGATCTTCTTGAACGCCGCCGCCGTCATGCGGCCGGCCTCGCGCGCCTCGCGCGCGCGCAACAGCTCGGCCGGGCGCAGCAGGCTGCCGACGACGTCGGTATGGGCGGTGATCATAGCGGGCCGCTGATATGTGGGAGGCCGGCTAGTCGGCGGCGTCGGCGAGGGGCTCCTGTTCGACCGGCATGCGGATGGCGTCGCTCGGGAACTGATAGCGGGCAAAGGGAAGCACCAGCACCTTGGCGCCGGCGCCGTGGCGCGCCATCGCCTGGTCGAACGCCTCGCTGACCGAGACCGTCACGTCGATGCCGATGTCGCGCGCCATTTCGAGATTTTCCTCCAGCGTCACCAGGGTCAGATGCTTGCGCGTCATCACCTCGTAGATCGGCGCCCAGATGGGAAAGGTCAACTGGGTGAATTTGCGCGCCAGATTGTCGCGGTGAATCTGCTCCATATTCTCGGGCGAGGGCGGCATGTAGGGCTTCATCGTATCCATCAGCGCCAGGCCGGGGAAAAAGCCGAGCCCGGTCTGCACCCCGGGCGAGGGGCTGCAATAGATGATGGTGCCGCCGTCCTTGACCACCATATCGGCCGACATGCAGCCCCAGCCGGTGTGGAAGAACAGATGGTCGGTCGGCGCGAAGACGCCGCATATGGCGATGTCCGGGCGTTCGCCGGCCGGGCGCTCGAAGGCGTAGCTGTCGTTGAATACCCGAATCGCCGCGATATGGGCGTCGGGATGGCGGCCGAAATTCATGAAGCAGACGCGGCCATGGGTATCGAGCACGCTGTTGAGGGTCGCCGTCAGCCCGCACATGGTGGCGATCTCGTCGATGTCGGCGCGCAGCGGCCCGCTCATCGCGCCGTAATGGGTCTTCGGCGAAAAGGTGAAGGCGGCGTGGTTGAAGTCGATGGTCTCGTCGGCGACGACGCCGGGCATGATCAGCTTGCCGCCGCCGCCGGCGCCCCAATGGTTGGACTGGGTCTGGCCGATCGACAGGCTGACGTCGCATTTGGCGACCTCTTTATGCAGCCAAACGGGCGTGCCGCGCGACGACATGCCGATGAACACATAGCGCTCCGGATCGCTGGGCTCGTTCTGATGGAAGGAAATGCCGAGGCGCTCCATGCGGGCCAGGCTGTCGGCGCCGATCTTCTGCTCGATTTCGGACTCCGACATGTGGAAGACCTTGGCGTTGGCGCAGATGACGCGGGCGTCGGTGACGCCCCCGGCCTCGATGGCGTCCAACACCGCCGGCAGGATTTTGGCGGCGGGGGTCGGGCGGAACTGGTTGTCGATGATGATGGCGACACTCTTACCCGGGCCGATCAGCTCGGAGAAGCGCGGCCCGGAATGCGGGTTTTCGAGCATCTCGCGCGCGGCTTCGGTGACGTTCGACAGCGCCGCCGGTTCGTTCGGCGTGACGACGCCGGCCAGGTTGGATGTCGGAATTTCGAGCTCGAGCTGATCGCGGTAGATCTTGCTCTCGTCGTCGCTCGCTCCGATGGTCAAGGGGTCGAGGGATTCGTAGGGGATGGTTACGGTCTGGGTATCTGCCATGACGTCCGCTCCGTTGTTGCGCAGCAAGTCTTCACATTGGTGCCACCCGGTTCCCAAGCGATGTTAGTCCTCGCGCCGGATATTTGCTAGCCTTGCGCGCGGATTCGGCGCGGTTCGGATGGATATGGAATTTCCTGAATTTGTAGGGGGCAGGCCAGCTTTGTCGCGATTTTCGCCATGACGAGTAACGCATCCGCGCCGGCCGGGCCGGGCCGCTACAAGTGGATCGGCAAGCCCGTCCCGCGCAAGGAGGACGCGGCGCTCTTGAGCGGGCGGGCGCAATTCATCGATGACATCGAGCCGGTGGCCAACCTCAAGCACGCCGCCATCCTGAGATCGCCGCATGCGCATGCGCGCATCTTGAAGATCGACGCGTCCAGGGCGCGCGCCCTGCCGGGCGTTACCGGCATCGTCAGCGGCGCCGAGGTGGCCGAGATCACGCGCCCGATCCCGAGCGTCGTCAAGACCGCCATCGCCTACTATCCGATCGCCGTCGACAAGGTGCGCTTCGTCGGCGAGCCGGTGGCGGTCGTGGTGGCCGAGGACCGCTATATCGCCGAGGACGCGCTCGACCTCATCGAAGTCGCGTATGAGCCGTTAGCCGCCGCCGTCGACCCCTTGCGGGCGATGGAAGAGGGCGCGCCGTTGCTGCATGACGAGCTGGGCTCGAACGTCGCGCATCGGCGCAGCTTCGAATATGGCGAGCCGGACGCCGCGTTCGATGGCGCCGAGCATCTGTTCGCGCTCGACTACCGCTTCCCGAAATATGCCTCGACGCCGATCGAGACCTTCGGCGTCACCGCGCATTACCTTCCGAGCCCGGACAGATTTACGGTATGGTCCAATTTCCAGGGGCCGTTCGTGCTGCATCCGCTGATGGCGCGCGCGCTCGGCGTGCCCGGCAATCGCCTCCGCCTGATCACGCCGCCGGCGAGCGGCGGCAGCTTCGGCATCAAGCAGGCGGTGTTCACCTATATCACCCTGTTGGCTGCGGTCAGCCGCATCCTCAGGCAGCCGGTGAAATGGACCGAGGACCGGCTCGAACATCTCATGGCTTCGTCTTCGGCGGCCGACCGCGTCGGGCGCGTCGAGGCCGCCTTCAAGAGCGGCGGCGAGCTGGTCGGCTTGCGCTTTAACAATATCTGCAACATGGGCGCCTATGTCAGGGCGCCCGAGCCGGCCTCGGTCTACCGCATGCAGGCGACTTCGAACGGCTGCTACGGCGTGCGCAACATCGCCATCGAAAACATATTGGTGGTCACCAATCAGATGCCGACCGGCCTCAACCGCGGCTTCGGCGGGCCGCAATTCTTCTTTGCCCTCGAGCGCATGATGGATCTGGCGGCCAAGGGTCTCGGCATCGACCCGGCCGATCTCAGGCGTCGGAATTTCATCGCCAAGGACAGCTTTCCCTATCTCTGCCCCGGCGGCTCGCTGCTCGATTCGGGCGATTACACCAAGGCCCTCGACGAATGCCTGCGTCTCGCCGGCTATCCCGAGCTCAAGGCCAAACGCGAGCAGGCGCGCAAGGCGGGCCGGCTGTTCGGCATCGGCTTTGCCGTCGGGCTCGAGCCGTCGGGCTCCAATATGGGCTATGTCTCGCTGGCCCAGACGGCCGAGGAGCGCGCCCTGGCGGAGCCCAAATCCGGCGCCAACAGCAGCGCCACCATCTCGATGGATCCGACCGGCAGCGTCACCGTGCAGCTCTGTAGCACGCCGAACGGCCAGGGCCACGCCACGGTCGCCGCGCAAATCGTCGCCGAGCGGCTCGGCATCGAGCCCGATCAGGTCGATGTGGTGACCGAGATCGATACCCAGACCAGCGCCTGGTCGATTGCCTCGGGCAATTACGCCAACCGCTTCGCCGCCCAGGTCAGCGGCGCCGTCTCGATGTGCGCCGACAAAGTCGCCGACAAGCTCAAGCTGATCGCCCTGGAGATCCTCGAATGCGACGTGCGCGACATCCTGCTCGCCGACGGCGCGGCGCAAATCGCCGGGGTGCCGGAAAAATCGATCGCGGTGCGCAAGCTTGCCGCGGCGGCGCACTGGAATCCGGTCGCCATGCCGGAGCGGAGCGAACCCGGCATCCACGAGACCGTGGTTTTCTCGCCGCCGACGCTGACCTCGGTCGATGACCGGGACCGAGTGTCCTCGGCCGTCACTTACGGTTCGGTTTTCGATCTCGTTGCGCTTGAGATCGAGCCCGCGACGGGCCGCGTCAGCGTCGATAAATATGTCTCGCTGCACGATGTCGGGACCATGCTCAACCCGCTCATCGTCAACGGCCAGATCCATGGCGGCTTCGCGCATGGCTTCGGCTGCGCGATGCTGGAAGAGATCGCCTATGACGCCAACGGCAACCTGTTGTCGGGCACTTTCGCCGATTATTTATGCCCGACGGCGGCCGACATCCCGGCGCTGACCATCGGCCATTTGAACGCCCCCTCGCCGATGAGCGAGCTCGGCTGCAAGGGCCTCGGCGACGGCTCCTCCATGCTGACCCCGGCGGCGATGGCCAACGCGGTGGCGGACGCGCTCGACATGAAAGAGGTCGAGCTGCCGCTCAACCTGCATCGGGTGTGGCAGATGGTGCAGGGTCAAAAGCCGGTGCCGGCTTCGGCATTGGCGCCGACTGAGAAAAAAGCCGATGCCGTGGTGGCGCCCGGGCCCGGCGTGCTGAGCGGCGAGGGCGAGACGGTCATCGCGGCCGACCGCGAGACGGTGTGGCGCACCCTGCTCGACCCCGACGAACTGGCGGCCGTCATCCCGGGCTGCGAGAAATTGACTGAGCAAGGCCCTGACCGATATGCGGCGAGCGTGACGATCGGCATTGCCGGCATCAAGGGCGGCTACGAGGTGGCGATCGAGCTGAAGGACAAGGTGGCACCCGAATCGCTGCGCATTGTCGGCCGCGCCGACGGTGCGCTCGGCCATGGCAGCGCCGAGGGCTGGGTCACGCTGGCGCCGGCCGGCGACGGGCGGACGGCGCTGTCGTACCGCTACAATGCGCGCGTCGGCGGCAAGGTGGCGGCGGTCGGCCAGCGCATGCTCGGCGCCGCCACGCGCATCCTCATCAATCAGTTCTTCAACGGCCTCAACCGCCGCCTCGGCGGCGCTGGCCAGCGCAGCGGCGGCGGCGGGCCGATCGGCCGCCTGATCGCCGTCCTCGCGGCACTTTTTGGCGGCGGCTCCAGATGAAGCCCGTCGCCTTCGACTATTGCCGGCCCGAGAGCGTCGAGGAAGCGACCGCTTTGCTGCATGAGCTCGGCGGCGATGCCGTCCTGCTGGCCGGCGGCATGTCGCTCGGGCCGATGCTCAACATGCGCCTGGTGCGCCCGAGCGTGATCGTCGATATCAACCGCATCGAGGGGCTGGATCGGATTGTCCTGAACGATTCCGTGGTGATCGGCGCGATGGCGCGCCAGGGTGATGTCATGGCCGATGTAAACCTGCTCGGCGAAGTGCCGCTGCTTGAAGCCGTGCTTCCCCATGTCGGCCATTTCCAGACCCGCAACCGCGGCACCTTTGGCGGCTCGGTCGGCCATGCCGATCCGAGCGCCGAAATCCCCTTGGCGCTGGTGACGCTCGGCGGCACGGTCGAGCTGACGGCGCGGCGCGGCGTGCGCCGGGTGCCGGCGGCGGAGTTTTTCCACGGCGTGCTGACGACGGCGCGGCGCGCCGACGAGATGATCACCGCGCTCCATTGGCCGCGCCGCCGCCGGCGCTCAGGCTACGCCTTCGAGGAGGTGGCGCAACGGCACGGCGATTTCGCCATCGCCGCGGTCGCCTGCATGGCCTCGCTCGGCGAGGGTGGCGAGCTGGCCGAATTGCGACTCGCATTTGGCGGCGTCGAGGACCGGCCGATATTGGCCGATACATCGTCATTTATCGGCGCGCCGGCGGACGGCGCCAGCGCCGCCGAGATCGCCGCCAAGGTCGCCGATGGCCTCGAGCCGATGGAGGACATCGCGGCGAGCGCCGATTATCGGAGGGCCTTGGCCCGCACCCTCGGCCTGAGCGTGCTCGAACGGGCATTTGAACAGGTGGCGGGGAGTTGACCATGCGGCGAATCGGCGGCAACGAGAGGCACAGGATCGAGCTGACGGTGAACGGGCGCTCCCATGCCGGGGAGGCCGAGCCGCGCATGCTGCTGTCGGATTTTCTGCGCCACCGGCTCGGCCTTTATGGCACCCATGTCGGCTGCGAGCACGGCGTCTGCGGCGCCTGCACGGTGATCGTCGACGGCCGCGCGGTCAGGAGCTGCACGCAATACGCCATCCAGGCCGAGGGCGCCACCATCGAGACCGTCGAGGGCTTGGCCGACGGCGAGCGCCTGAACGCGCTGCAACAGGCCTTCCATGAGCATCATGGGCTGCAATGCGGCTTCTGTAGCGCCGGCATTTTGATGTCGGCGGTACATTTCCTGAAAGAAAACCCACGGCCGAGCGAAGCGGCGGTGCGCGACATGCTGTCGGGACATATTTGCCGCTGTACCGGATATGATGGCATCGTGCGCGCCATTCTGGATGCCGCCGGCACGCTCAAAGATCAAACAAAAGAAACGATTGGAGAATGACATGGAAAAATACGCCCAAAGACGCGCCGACGTGCTTAAGGAGCTCGATGGCTTGCGCGTCGAGGTCGACGCCGAAAAGCGCATCGGCCGGCTGATATTGGACCGCCCGCCGCTCAACATCGTGTCCTACCAGGCGCGGGCGCAGATCAACGCGATTCTCGAGGAGTTCGGCATGGACGAGGATGTCGGCGTCGTGGTGGTGCGTGGTGCCGGCGGCATCTACACCTCGGGCGGCGATGTGCGCGGTTTCTTCGATGTGCCGCGCGACGGCATGTCGCATCTGGCATGGAACATCGGCGCCGCCCAGCGCTGCCCCAAGCCGGTCATCTGCGCCATGGAGAAGTACGCCTTCGGCGTCGGCTTCGAGTTCTCGCTCGCCTGCGATTTCCGCCTCGCCACCAAGGAGACCAAAATGGGGCTGCCGGAAGTGACCATCGGCGAGATGCCGGGCAGCGGCGGCACCCACCGCCTGGCCAACCTGATCGGCCTCACCCGCGCCAAGCGCATGATCTATCTCGGCGAGCGCGTGGCCGCCGAAACGGCGCTCGATTGGGGCATTCTCAGCGATATGGCGGAGGACAGCCAGGCGCTGGATGCGATGGTCGAGAGCTATGCCAAGCGCCTCAACGCCCAGTCGCCGCTCGCCCTCAGGACCGTCAAGCGGGTGATGAACACGAGCTACGATACCAGCCAGGAGGTCGGGCTCGAGCTCGAGGGCCAGGCCTATGAGAAGCTGCGCGACAGCCACGACTACAAGGAAGGCGCCGAGGCCTTCTTCAACAAGCGCAAGCCGGTCTATACCGGCGAGTAGCTATTCCGGCTCGTACTCGCCGGCGAGCAGCATGCGGCGCAGGAACTTGCCGACCGGCGATTTGGGAATCGCCTTGATGAAGACGTATTCGCGCGGGCGCTTGTAATCGCTGAGCTCGGAATTCCGGCAATGGGCATCGAGGGCGTCGGCATCGACCTCGCCTGAGCGCACCACGAAGGCGGTGATGCGCTGGCCCCAGCGCTCGTCGGCAAGCCCGACCACGGCAACCTCGCCGACCGCCGGATGCATCGAGAGGGTGCTCTCGATCTCCTGCGGCGAGACGTTCTCGCCGCCGCTGATCATCACATCGTCGGTTCGCCCGGTAACGAACAGGTCGCCGTCCGCGTCCATATAGCCGGTATCTCCGGTGAAGTACCAGCCGCGCTTGAGCGCCGTCTCGTCGGCGTCGGGGCGGCGCCAATAACCCTCGAACGCCTCGTCGCCCGAGAGATCGGCGATGATCTGGCCTTCCTCGCCGCGCCCGGCGAGATCGTCCGGGTCGGATGAGCCGAGTCGCACCACGCGGATGCGCTGGTTTATTCCCGCCTTGCCGGCGGATCCCGGTTTGGCGGCCGCATTGGGTTCGATGGTGAAGGTGTAGATCTCCGAGGAGCCGTAATGGTTGACGAAGAGTTGCGGCTGAAATTCCTTCGCCACCCTGGCCAACAACCCGTCGGGCATCGATGCGCCGGCGAAGCCGACATGGCGGACCGAGGATTTATCGGCGGCGGCGAATTGCGGCAGCGCCATCAGGTCGTGAAAGAGTGTCGGAACCAGGAATACCGAGCTGATCCGCTCGTCCTCGATAAGCTTCAGGGTCATCGCCGAATCGAAGCGCGGCTGACAGATCAGGCAGCCGTCGACCAACTGCGCCGCCAACAGCGAGCGCACGCCCATGGTGTGGTAGAACGGCATGACGCCGAGCATGACCTCGCCCGGCACAGAGCGGTGATGCACGACATGGGCGATCGCCGCGGCGCGCTCAACCCGGTGCGAGCGCGGCACGCCCTTGGGCCGGCCCGTCGTGCCTGAGGTGTAGAGCATGATCGAGCTGTCCTCGGGCTCGGCGCGGGGTTCGCCTTCAAACGCGGCGCCGGCGAGAAGCGCGTCGAAGGCCATGGCGCCGGCGCCGGCGTTCGCACCGGCACCGGCGACGCCGACCAACGCCAGCCCGCGGCTGCCCTCGGCCTCGGCGACGGCCTCGGCCGAGACGTCCTGAAAGACCACCGCCTTGGCCTCGGCATCCTGGATGCAATAATCGAGCTCGCCCGCCTTCATCCGCCAATTGAGCGGCGTGACGATGACGCCGAGGAATTGGCAGGCCCAATAGAGGGTCGCCGCCTCCCAGCGGTTCTGCATCACCGTGATCAGGTGATCGCCCTTCACAAGGCCGAGCCGCTCCAGCCCCCCGGCGGCGCGCAATATCGGACCCCGCCACTCCGCGTAGGTCCAGCGCCGTTCGCCATCGACGATTGCCGTGGCGTTCGGGCTGCGCTCGACGGACAAGCCGTAGCTACGCCCCAGGTCGAACATCGCGCCCCTCTCGTCGCGCCGGTTTCGCCACGTTATCGCGCTCCCGTGATCAGGTCCGGCATTATCGGAGCGCGGTTCAAGACGCGTTCCGTCGGACTATTGGGGAATACGATACGGTGAAACGGCGGCGCTTTACAGCGTAATTCAAGGCGCTGGCCGGGCGGTACGGCGGCGCGGGTTATTCCGAGTCGATGACGAATTCGCCGTCTTCGCCGGAGAACAGGCCCGGGCCGGGTGGTATTTCGTCGGCGCTATCCTGCCATTTGCTGGTATGCAACGGCTTGCCGCCGCACGCCGAAATGGCGAGCGTGGCGGCGACAAGCAGGATAGCGGCTAATTTCACAATGCCTCCGTCCAAGGCTGATTGGCGGCGCCGCACAATGCCCGCACCGGGTTAGAACTTCACCCGCGCGCCAACGCCGCCGACGGTGATGTCCTCGGTGACGACGCCGGGGAGATCGGCGTCATACTGGCCGAAGAGAGCATAGATCTCGGCGCCGATCTTGGCGACATTCTGCACCGCCGCGAGGCCGACATAGGTGCCCTCGCGGTTGGTGGCGCCGGCATTGTCGGTTTGCGCATAGGTGAGGCTGACGGCGGTGCCGCCGATATCCGTGATCTTGAAGTCATGGCCGAGCTTAACCTGCCAAAACTCCTCGTCCTCGCGGGCGGTTGCCTCGAGGTCCTCAACCGAATAGCCGCCGGTGAGGCTGGTGCCGAACGGCGCCTTGGCCGAGGCCGAAACGGCCATACCGGTTTTCTGAGCGGTTGGCGAGGCATCCCAATAGGCGCCGGCAAGGGCCAGTTCGGTGCCGTTGAATTCGCGGCCGTAGCGCAGCGCCGCGTCCCACTCGTCACCATCGACCCAGGAGGTCGAGAGCTTGGCGCCGCCCAGGGTCGGGCTGTCGTAGCGGATCCGGTCGTCGCGGCTGAGGCCGTCCTGGCTGGAGAACAGGCCGCCCACCGTCACGCCGGACGAAGTGCCTCTTGTGCCGGAAACGCGGAACGCCAGGGCGGAGCCGACATCCGAGAAAGATGCGTTTGTGATTACGGTGGTGCCGGACAGGTCTTCTTCGACCGAGCCGTCCGAGGCCGTCGGCCCCTGGCCCAATGTGAGTTTGCCCGCTTGCGCGTTGGCGAACCACAATTTGTTGAAGCCCTCCGAACCGGCGTTCAGGCCGGCCAGCAACTCTCCTTTATAGAGCGCGGCAATTTCAGAATCGGCGGCGCCCGAGCCGCCTTCGAAACCGGCAACATCGACCTCGAACAGGCCGTCGTCGAGCCCGACGCTCTCGGCATCGACGGCGAAACGCTCCTGTATCTGCTCCGGAAACAGCCCGCGCAGGCGGTAAAGCTCTTGATTGAGGCTGCGCCGCGCCTGGGCGTCGCCGCGCTCGCCCCACAGCAGCTCGGCCAGGATATCGCGGTGGGTTTGGCGGCCCTGGGCGAGCGCCAGATAGGCGAGCAGGCAGCGGCCCTTCTTCGAGCGTATTGAAACCGCCGCACCTTGACCGTCCCGGAGGTCAAAGCCGCCGAACAACGTCAATCGGAATGGAGACACGCCGTTCCCCCCAGAGGAAATCCGCCCTTCGCCCGCCGACAATCATCTTATTTTTTTTATTATTATCGTCGATTTCGTTGGATTTGATAGCTGTTTGATTCGTTTGACGGCGATTTGACGGGCGATTGACGTGCGTTTGAGCGCGCTTTGACCAGCCCCGGCTAGTATCGGTTTCGTTAGCAGACAGGAAATGGCAACCGATCAACCGAGGAGACAGAAAATGAACCGCATCAATTACAGCACCCAGTTCACCGGCACCTCAGAGACCAGCGATTACTCCGACGGCGCCTTCAAGACCAGCACCGTGGCGCCGATCGGCAGCATCTTCGCCGAAGACGGCGAAGGCACGGTTTCGCTCGGCACGGAAGGCGATGCCAAGATCAAATCGACCGTCGTGCTGACCGGCAACGGCAGCTTCCAGCAATACGGCACCATCACCTTCGAGGACAGCCGGGATCGCCTCCATTTCAGCACCCAGGGCCAGGGCCGCATCGAAGACGGTGCCGACAAGCGCGCTTCCGCCACCCTCAAGATCGACCGCGGCGAGGGCCGCTTCCAAAATGCCGGCGGGCTCATCTCGTCCGACTTCAGCATCAACGAGAATGGCGACGTCATCGACAACCAGATCGGCGCCGTCCGCATCGACTAATCGCTTCGGCAGAAGGCTTTAAACGGAAACCTGTCGGCGGCCCAAAGCACCGCCGCCGGCGCAGGCAGAGGAGGACTTCGCGATGTCATCCAACAGAAACACGAATACGCACGATGCCATGTGGCAAACGCTCTCCGGATTGAGCGGCGGATCGCCCTCCATGACGCCGCGCGCCCACGATCTCTATTCGGAACAGCCCATTCATTCGGCCGGCGCGCCAAGATGCCGGCCAAACCCGGCCCACGGCAAACCGCGACTGTTGTCGAAATGGTTCGCCAGGTGAGAGGCGCCGCCGGGACGGCCAACCGCGCGCCCCGACAAAAGCAATAATTTTTAACAAGGAGGAAACGACATGGCTCGAAACGAAGACTACAGAGTGCTTCTGCTGACCTCGATACCCGACCTACTCGACACCATCACGGCGATGACGCGCGAGCATTTCCAGAATGTCGAGGGCATCTATTGGGAATTCGGCAATATGGAGACCAAGCCCGACGTGCTCAAGCAGATCGCGGCGAGCGACTACAACCTCATCATCTCGCATATCAACGGCATTATTTTTAAGCGACACCATCTCGACCAGGCAAAATTCGGCGCCATCAATCTCCATCCGGCGCCGCCGGAAGCGCCCGGCTGCTGGGGGATCTGGTGCCAGCCGATCATCCGGCGCGACATGCGCACGCATCACGGCGTGACGTTGCATGAGATCGACGAGCATATCGATCACGGCCCGATCTACGCCTGCGAGAGATGGGAAGTCGGCGAGAACGACACCATCGAATCGGTATTGGGCAAGGCCATGGAAGGCTGCATGGAGATGCTCGCTTTCGCCCTGAAAGAGCTCGGCGCCAGCCCGCACGGCACCCTGTGTTTTGGCGAAAGCGACGAAAAATGGGACGGCAACAACGGCCCGCGCGGCGTCGAAGACGTCCAGGAGTGGTTCGCCGCTCTCGATCCCAGCCATCCGGCGCATCAGGAACGCGTCTTCCTGAGCCATCCCAAGGGCATCCTGTCGCCGCCCTATTTCAGCGATATGGTGTGATCGCCGCGCCTTGGTATAAGATGCGCCACGGCGTGGGTGGTGAATTAAGCGAGGATATGGCGCGGTGAAAATAGGCATCGTCGGCACCGGGGCGATGGGCTGCGTCTATGCGGCGCTCTTGGGCGATGCCGGCAACGAGGTGTGGGCGGTCGATAGCTGGGCCGAGCATGTCGCGGCGATGGCGCGTGACGGCCTCAGCCTCGAAGGCGCCAGCGGCACGCGCAATGTGCGCCTCAACGCCACCACCGACGCGGCGGCGGCCGGGCAGTGCGATCTCGTGATCATCGCCACCAAGGCGATGGATGTGACGGCGGCGGCGCAAGCGGCGCGGCCGATGCTGGGGCCGGATAGCACCGTGCTGACCATCCAGAACGGGCTCGGCAGCGCCGCCAGGGTGGCCGACGAGCTCGGGCCCGAGCGCGTCGTGCTCGGCGTCGTCGGCGGCTTCGGCGCCTCGATCACGGCGCCCGGCAAGGCGCATCACAACGGCATGCAGCTGGTCCGCCTCGGCGAGATGAACCGCCCGCTCTCCGAGCGCGTCGAGAAGCTGGCCGAGCTGTGGCGCTCAGCCGGCTTCACCGTCAAATGCTTCGACGATATCGACCAGCTGGTGTGGGAGAAGCTGATCTGCAATTGCGCCTTTTCGGCGAGCGCCGCGCTGACCGGCTGGACGGTCGGCGAAATCCTCGCCGACGAAGATGTCTGGTCGATCGCCGGCAATTGCGCGCTCGAAGCCTATCGGGTGGCGCGGGCCAGCAATATCCGCCTCGATATCGACGATCCGCTTAGCTATGTGCGCGATTTCGGCGCCAGGATCCCGCATGCCCGGCCGTCCATGCTGCTCGACCATATGGCCGGGCGGAGGAGCGAAATAGACGCCATCAACGGCGCCATTCCGCCGGCGGCGGCGCGCGTCGGCGTCAAGGCGCCGATCAACGAAACGGTGAGCGCCCTGGTGCGCGCCAAGGAGAAAGCGTTCGCTTCCGGTCCCGGCTGATCCATCCGGGCGGCGTGACGGCCGGCCTTGTGGATATCTCTGTGCATGAATCACCCGGTGCAGTCCCTGTGGCGACGCGCCAAGCGGTGAATTCCGCCGAATTATCCAAAAACTTATCCACAGCCGTCAAACTTATCCACAAGCTATACCACTGTTTTTCCACAACTTTGTCCGTGTTTGGCGCGAAAAATTGTTGAATTTCACCGACCGCTGCGGCAGGTTCTTGGCGGGGACACAACCCGGTGAAACCGGGGATCCAGGAGTAGGCTGAACGTGAACGAAGACCTCGATTTGGAACGGGTCGTCAATGACCCCGACTATCGGCGCAAGGCGATTGCCGATCTCAAGCGCGCCGAGGAGCGCCCGCCGGACGGCACCGCGCCGCCGCCCAACTGCGAAGCCGCCGACAGCGACGCCGAATAAACCATCCGGCTGTTTCCTATTGCGGCGATCGGCCTCGCCTTTCGCTTGAATCGCGCGGCGCCCTGGCCCAAGGTCGGGCGATGAAAGTCGATGGCCGCGATTACCGCACGATTTGGCTTGCCGATGACGGCTGGGCGGTGGAGATCATCGACCAGACCAAACTGCCGCATGCCTTCGAAAGCTGCCGCCTGGAGAGCGTCGAGGCGGCGGCGGCGGCGATCCGCGACATGCTGGTGCGCGGCGCGCCCCTGATCGGCGCCACCGCTGCCTACGGCATGGCGCTCGCCATGCGCGCCGACGCCGGCGACGGCAATATTTCGCGCGCCCATGAGCTGCTTCTCGCGACCCGGCCGACGGCGGTCAATCTGCGCTGGGCGCTGGGGGAGATGTCGGACCTGCTCACCCCCTTGCCGGCGGATGGCCGCGTTGCCGCCGCCTACGCCCGGGCGGCCGGGATTTGCGATGAGGATGCCGCGATGTGCCGCGCCATCGGCGAGCACGGCGCGGATTTGATCGAAGACGCGCGCGACACTGGGCGGGTGCCTGACGGCGGGCGGGCGGGCAGCACGGACAGGCCGGTCAATATCCTCACCCACTGCAATGCCGGCTGGCTCGCCACCGTCGATTGGGGCACCGCGTTGGCGCCGATTTACGTGGCGCATGAGCGCGGCATCGATGTTCATGTCTGGGTCGATGAAACGCGGCCGCGCAATCAGGGCGCCTCGCTCACCGCCTGGGAGCTGGCCAGCCACGGCGTCGCGCATACCCTGATCGTCGACAATGCGGGTGGCCATCTGATGCAGCATGGCATGGTCGATCTCTGTATCACCGGAAGCGACCGCACCACCGCCGAGGGCGATGTCTGCAACAAGATCGGCACCTATCTGAAGGCCCTGGCGGCGCATGATTGCGGCGTGCCTTTCCATGTCGCGCTGCCCTGCAGCACCATCGATTGGAGCATCGCCGACGGGCTCGCCGAGATCCCCATCGAGCAGCGTGACCAAAGCGAAGTGCTGGAAGTGACGGGGCGCGACGCGGCGGGCGCTCAGCGCAGCGTCAGGATCGCGCCGAGCGCCAGCCCGGCGGCCAATTACGCCTTCGATGTCACGCCGGCGCGCCTGGTCAGCGGCCTGATTACCGAGCGCGGGCGCTGCGCCGCGTCGCGCCAAGGCCTGCTCGAACTCTATCCGGAACGGCGCTAGGCCGGGCACGCGGGAAGTCATGAAAAACCTGTGGCGCGACGAAGATGCCGAAGCCCTGGTGGCCCGCTATGCGGCTGACGGGGTCGGGCGCGACGTCGCCGAATGCCTCTATTTGACCCGCCTGCTGGGCGGCGAAAAGCGGCTGGTGTTGCATGGCGGCGGCAACAGCTCGGTCAAGACCCGCAGCCCTGATGCGGCGGGCTCACAAACAGAGGTGCTCTGCGTCAAGGCGAGCGGCG